>NZ_NERM01000001.1:0-446704 GCF_002215235.1 Rhodococcus sp. BUPNP1 | reverse complement strand
AACGCGCCGCGATCACCATGCTCACCGACACCCTACAGATGTCGGAGCGGTTCGCGTGCAAGGTCGTTGGGCTCTCCCGATCGGTTTACCGGCGGTTGCCGTTGGCGCAGACACCAGGCGACCCGGACGCCGATCTGCGCGCAGAGTTGCGCAGGTATTCCCGCAAGCATCCGCGGCACGGGTTTCGTCGGGCGTGGGCATGGCTGCGCTACGACCAGGGCATCGAGGTGAACAAGAAGAAGATCCACCGCCTGTGGAAAGAAGAAGGATTGCAGGTCCGGCGTGCTCCACGCCGCAAACGTGCCGGCCTGTCCTCCGTTCCGGTCGTCGACGCGGATGCTCCGAATGTGGTGTGGGCATTGGACTTCCAGTTCGATTCGACCGTCGACGGCAAGACGGTGAAGATCGCGTCGATGGTCGATGAACATACCCGGATGTCGTTGTTGAACATCGTGGACCGCTCGATCACCGCCGGGCGGTTGATCGAAGGCTTGGAGAAGGCGTTCGCGATGTGGGGTGGGCCGCCGCTGGTGTTGCGCATGGACAATGGGCCTTCAGTTCATCTCGGAAGCGCTGCGGGACTTCTGTGCTGGGTCGGTGGGGGTGTCCTACATTCCGCCGGGTACGCCGTGGAACAACGGGTTCATCGAATCGTTCAACAACCGGTTGCGCGATGAGTGTCTGAACCGCAACTACTGGCCCACTCTGCTCGAGGCCCGGGTGGTGATCGAGGACTTCAAGGACGACCACAATCACCGACACCGTCATTCGGCATTGGGGTACAAGACCCCCGCCGAGTACGCTGCCGGATGCACCCACCGGCACCAGCCGGTGGCGTGCGAGATCGACTGATCGACTGCACAGAGGAACCGGCTCTAGAAACGACCGGACCGACTATCGGGGACCTGCCAGTGGTCACATCGAACAGCAACAGTCCCAGCCCGCCGGTGCCGGCCGCGTACTCGAAGCAGCGGCGAGCGATCCGGTCGCGGTAGTCGCCGGCGATGATCCGCGCGAGGTGGCGTTGAATCGTTTTGTACGACACCGATTCCGTACCGAGATCGTCGAGAACGCGCAGGGCATCGATCTTCGAGGTCGGTTCCACGAGCCGCGCGATGACCAGGTCTTTGAACACCGCGTCGTCGATGATGTCGAAGCCGAGCCGGTCGTAGACGAAGGCGAGCACGTCGTAGAGCAACCGGGCGCTGGTGCGCACGGTTCGTCCCGCGCCGGCGAGTTCGCCGCGCGTGCTGGTGGTCGAGCCGGGCAGTTGACCGGTCCGCCAGTCGGCCACATCGGTGATCTGCTCGACGGGCGTCGGCACATCGAGATCCAACATGCCGTGATCGCCGTGCAGGAATTGTCGGGCGCGTTCGAGCAGAATGCCCAGCTCGACGTCGGTGTGCGCGGACCCGACGTGGGCGAGGATCTCGTGCCGGCCGCGGTGTTTGCGCACGACCTGCACCGCCACCGCCCCGGATGCGGTACGCACTTTCCGCACGAATGCCACCGCCCGAACCTACCTGCTTAGTGTCCCGATCCGCTCCGGCGACGCCGTGTATGCGCAGGTGGAAGCCCTGGCAGATGTTCTACCTGTCAGTAATGTCCTAACCCAGGTGGGGGTCGGTAGCTCCCATTAGGTTTGAGTATGGCAGCAGTGAGCGCCTTCTCTGAGCGACGAGGCACTCGGACTCGCTTGCCGGCAGCCCGACCAGCTAGTCATGATGTTCGATCAGCTCCGCCGGTGGCACCTATGCGAATGTAGGTCACGCTGAAGGACTTAACCTGACGGTATTGCTGAAGTTTCACTGCGAGGTCGAACGGATCGTTGGCAACGTACTGGAAAATGTCGAGACCTCGCCCTAAATTAATGCGCCAACCTGAGTTGGCGACGATCGATCGGTCGTGAATCGTTGGGTCAAACTTGACGTCGAGAGTTATACCAGCAGCCGCAGCGCCCTGTTTCACCTTGAGAAGGAACTCGAACTGCTTTTGGAGCTTCTCTTGACCATCAGAAGTCTCGGAAGTCACAAGCAGAATCTTGACCTCGTCTGCTGGATCTTTGATGGTCGCAATCGCCTCGATCAGTTCCATAAGGTTACGCGCTTGGTGGAACTGGCGGATATACGGGTCGACGATCGTGATCTCGGAGGCGCCACGCAAATAAGGGAGTAGTACGTTTTGGTAGGAAACGCCACGCTGGTTCTCCTGGAACTCACGGTGCCCTTCAAAGAGGGGCTCAAGTTCACTCTTCGACTCAACCGTCGACTGTGAAGGGACTTCAGTCACAGCATCTTTGGACGTCTCCGAAACTTCCCTATCTGCGACGTTTCCGCGGTGATAGTAGGCCGGGTACTCGTCTTCTTCGAGTGTAGTGACTCCGTGCCATTCTCCTGCCTTGTCGAGAAAGCCGAACTTAACCTCTGCCATCGTGGTGTCGATCCGCAGGATCTGGTCCTTGACGCGTTTGCGGCCTTCGATGGCGAACCGGAGGATTTCCTCGATCTCCCCTTCCGTGGCTTCTTGGTGGGGGTAGAGGATCTTCATCAACCCGGAGAACGTCTTGTGGATACCGTCCCGGTCTCGCGTGGAGATGTCCGATCCGAGGGTGAAGTACTGCTGGTAGCGGTCGGAATAGTCCGCATTACGCATGGATTTGAGCACTTCGGCGATGTAATCGACCACGAAGCCGTAGCCTTCGGAGAACATCTCGCCGCGGATGGTGTCGACTTCCCACCCCGGAATGTAGTAGTGGAGCCGGTCGAGGTAAGCGGAGTCGTGGTAGCTCTCGGGGAGTTCGTCGAACAGATCGGAATGTTTGAGCATGTAGGGCACGTTGTGGGACGTGTTTCCCACGAACACCATGGAGGCTTCGGCGCCGAGGGTCTCGACACCCCGGGAGAACGATTTGTTCGCCATGTAGTTCTTCATGATGTCGACGAGAGCTTTGTCGGTGCGCTTCTTCTTGCCCGCGAACTCGTCGAAGGCGACGACGTCCCAGTAGCCGACGAGCCCAATTCGGCCGTTGGAGTTGTTGACGAACAACTTGGGGACAGTGATTTCTCCACCGGAGATCAGCATCCCGTGCGGTGAGAATTCGGAGAAGATGTGGGACTTGCCGGTTCCCTTCGGTCCGAGCTCGACGAGGTTGTAGTTGCGCTCGACGAACGGAATCAATCGGACGAGCTGGATGAGTTTCGCACGGCGACCGAACATCTCGGGGTTGAAGCCGATGGACTGGATCAGCAGGTCGATCCATTCATCGGTCGTGAACTGGCGGCGTGCCGTCAGATAGCCATCGAAGTCGAAGTTCGACAGCTGGATCGGCTTGATCGAGCCGAGAATCCAGGGCACAACGCGTGCGTTCTCACTGTGGAAGTACTCGATGTCACAGATGCACCATACGCCGCTGACGAGCAGTTTCGGGTGCGCGTTGATGATGGCCGATTCGATCAGGACCTGTTTGATACCCAGGTTCGCGAACTCGGCCTCGTAGACGTCGTCTTTCTCGTTGAGGGTGACCGACACCTTGTCGATGACCTTGTAGCGACCACGTTCCTTGATGGTCGACTTGACCAGCTCGGCTTGGTTTCGGTGGACGTAGTGATCGGCGAGGATCTGCCGGACGGTATTGATGCCGGCGTTGATCGTGGACTCGTCGTCGGAAGCGGCGTACTGGCCCAGCAAGTACTCCAGGACGTAGGACGGCACGATGGCGTTGCCCTTGACCGCCTTGACCAGGTCCTTGCGGACCACCACCCCGGGGAAGTGCTGGTTGATCTTCTCGTCCAGAGCGGTCTTGGGGCGAGCCTGGCCCGGCGCCTGCTGGCTGAGCACGCCGTCGATCGGTTCCAGTTCCGTGTTTCCTGTCATCGCAGCCGCCTCAGAAATCGAAATCCGTCGTGAAGGAACGCTTGAGCGTGTACATCGCCTTTTCGTACGTACGCCACTGCGTCGTGTTGGGGATCTGCTCTTCGAGACGGAACTCCACGACACGGTTGTTGTAGTCGTCGGCGTCCTTGTTCAGCAGCAACTGCACACTGTGGTACCGGTTGCGCTGGTCAGCCGAGGTCGAATCGAAGGTCAGCTCCGGCTGCGGGTCGGTGGAGATCAGCGTCTCTCCCACATACAGGCCGGCGCGCAGAGACCTCGGCTTCACCTTCTCGCTCACCGGCTCGGACTGGAACAACCTCACGACGAGCTGACCCGTGGTGATCTTGTCCGTGTCCGGGAGCACCGTCACGTTGACCGCACGCGTATCACTCTTGCGCTTTTTGTTGATTTTGAGTACCGGTACGACGACTTCTTGAAGCGTTGCTCCACCGTGAACGAAGCGGGATCCCCCACCGGCCAGACGGAGGCGATGGATCGACTTGGGGATCTGGACCTCGATATCGCTGTCGAGTTCGAGTTGCACCGAGGTGAACGTGGTGAAGGCGACGTCGACTTTGAGGCCGTGGCCGAGGACGTATCGGCGGTTCTTGACCAGAATAGTGTCCCCTTGGGGTGCCTCCGAGAGGAAGAACTGTTCGGGGACCTCGTTGTTCTGGAACAGGAATCCGTGGTCGGCGGTGACGAAGATGTTGGTTGCGTTGGCGTTTGCGGCCTTCTTGACCAGGTCCACGATCTCGCTCAAGGCTTGCTCGGCTGCTTCGAACACGCGTCGCTCGGTACCCGGCTTATCGCCAGTGGCATCGATCAGGTCGTGGTAGATGTACAGCACCCGGTGGGACTTGTAGAGCTTGCGACGTTCCTCCGGGCTGAGGGCCTTGAAGTCCTCCGACTGGATGGCGGTGCCCCCGACCGAGGCGAGGATCTTCGCGCGCTGACTGGTGCCGTTGGTCGGTTGACCGTCGACGAGGACACTCTTGCCGTCGGCCGCATGCTCGAGCGTGCGATGGGGCAGCAACGCCGCCATTCCCAACTGGGTGTAACTGGGAAGCACCCCGAGAACCGCATCGAGGTCGGCGTCGAAACGGTCCTCCTGACGGATCCTCGAACCCAGCTCGTCGGCAACCTCGTACCGCAGGGCGTCGGAGACGATGACGACCGCCTTTTTGCCCTCGCCGATGAGCTTGTCGACGTAGTCGTCGTAGAACAAGCGTTGGGACCGCACCGTCGCCGACGTCCATCGACCGACATCATCGACCTGCTTCTGCCATGCATTACCGAGCTCGTAGACGAACGTGTTCGTGTAACGCTTCTCGACCAGCTCACTGAGGGGGCCGAGGGGGTGGCTTCCTTCGAACGCGCGACGTGCATATGTGAACTGTCGATACAGCTGGTCGATGCGGTACCAGTCGGTGCGGTAGCGCTCCAACGCCTCATCGAACGACCCGAAGGAGATCTCGATCGTGCTCAGCTCGGACAGAAGCTCAGCGGCCGCCTTGAGAGCCGTATACAGGGGACGGTAGTCATCGATCCACGCGCTGTTTTGTCGTGCCCGGACAACCTCGGCGACCTCACGGGCGCTGACCGTCTGTTCGGTGACCGCGGCCGCGAGATCCGCAATGATCTTGCGGTCGATCTCTTCGAACAGATCCACCGACACCAGCTCTCTGAAGCTGACATCCTGAATGCTCGCCTTGTAGTCGATATCACCGGCTACTCGCTTGGCCAAGGTCAGCATCGCGCTCTGGCTGCGTCGATCGTTGCGGAGACTCGCGAAGTCGAGCTGAATGTTGTGGAGGCCACCTGGCCGATCGGAGGTGAAGCCGTCGATGGCCTTGCGGAAGATCCACAGAATCAGATCATCGACGCTCGGGGACTCGGACTCGTATCCGTAGATGGACGCCGCGCCAGCCCAGTAGAAGGCGTCGAGGCCGAACTCGGCGAGAGCGGCGTACTTGGCGTGTTGGCCTGCCGCATTCTCCGACAGCAACGTGCGGGTGATCTCCAGAAGGCTGTGTTCCTTCTGGCCGAGCACAACGGCGCACATCTTGGCACGCAACCGAGCCACATCATCGGTCGGACTCAGCAACACCTTGAGGTTCCGCACACGCGTGCTGTCGTCGAAGAACGTCTCGTGCTCGTGCACGACCTCGTCGATGCCGTCCGCGGCAAGGCCGAGGTCCTGGGAAACCAGAGAACTGCGGTCCGCCGTGAAAACTCCGTAGGCCAACTCCAGATCCAACAGCCAGTTCTCGATACCGACCGGAGCCGGCCCGGATCGATAGATGAGAAATTTGTCTTGAGGCTGCTGGTGAAGTACACGATTCTTGATCGTGTACTCGTCGTTCGCCACCCGAACCGTGACCACACCTGGAAGGTCGAGGCCGTCGATGACCTCGGTGAACTGCCCCTCCGGGTCGTGCCAGAACACGACACGTCGGTCGAGAAACCGGCGCTCGAGATGCGGCTTGACCGCGGCGAGTTCACTCATCGGGGACCAAGCTTGTTCAACGCTGTTCCGAACTTCGGGTAGTTCACAGCCACCCCGTCATCCAAATCGATCTCGATGTTCCGGGAGGCCAACGGATAAAGCACATCGTGCTCGTACTCGTCGAGCTCCAGCAAAACCTTGCGGAGCCGATCGGCTTCCTTCGCGTTGTTCGAACGCTCGGCATGCTCAAGACTTGCCTTCAGCTTCGCCTGGAACTCACGTAGATACGTGAGCACCGTCGACACAGTGGACGGCGTATAGCGGTGCATGTAGATGAGCGCATTGAACGAACCCTTGGGGCTGGAGAACAGCCAGTAGATCGGCCGCTTCTTGTACCGTTTGACGTGATCATCATAGAATCTCGACCTACCAGATTTTGTGACGAAGTAGTCGCGCATGTTCTTTACGCCGAGCGATTCGGCAGTAAACCGAAGGTTCTCCTCGAAGTGCCGTTCACCAAACGCTACACGCAGAAACTCGCGGAATCGTTCTACGATGTCGTCCTCGAACCAGTTGCCGTCGACAATCGGCAGGACGCCGTCGGCGTCCGGGGTGAACGTCGGCGCCGGAACCTTCGCGAAGTAATCAGGCAGCGTTGCCCTCTGGCAAGCGAGGACTAACCCTGCCTCATCAATACTGTACCGACCGAACATGCAGCCTATTGCATATGAAATAAGGTCTCGAATGAGGTCGGCCGTCGCCAACGACTTGTACTCGGATTCCGAAAGCCCCGAACCATAGCGATAGCTAGGGTTCGCGAGTAGCGAGTGCTCGTGCCATGGGATCGGCTCGGGATCCGGGAGGCCGGCTGCGACCGCAACCTCTCGCTCAATCGCATTTTCGGCACTGGAAAGCGCAGCTGTCATGGCAGCACCCTCCTCCAATACCGTAGACACAGCGTCCGCCAGACGATCTTGTCTTCCCGAAGCCAGCAGAACTGATCGCGTGTAATCCAGGGAAAGTTCATCCCTGTCCCAGTCGCGCTTACTCAACTCTCTGCAGACTTTGCCGATCTCTGGGCTTACATCGACGAACGGGAAGTCAAGGAGCGCTGCCGGCCGCAAATTCAGGGTTGGATTCAGCTCCTTAACCAGAGACGCAACGGTTCGGGAATTCAGATAGGCCGAGATGCTATCAAGGGGCGTATCTCGTGCAACGACGAAGCAACTCGCGTCATTATGGACAACCCTGTCACTGCTGTAGCGGAAGGACGGAATCTTCGTGCCAATCTTGCTCCAGGACAGATTCTCCCGGAAGTACAGTCCGGAATTTCGGATCACTGCCCCTGGGCTTTCCCGCTTAATCAGCCCACCGTCACCCCGCCAATCCATCACGCTGATCGTCGGGTCGTACCACCGACGAAATTCTCCACCCTTGGTAGTTGGCGTCCACCTGCTGCGATCAACGCCCTCTCGTCCGGATAGATTCAATTCGTTGTAGGAAACCTCAAACCAGTAGCGAACGAACCGTTCATTTGCTCCAGTCTGCGATCCAACGCCAGCTTCCACGTAGTTTCGGATTGGCGTCCCTGCTAAGAAGTCTGAGATTGTGTTATCAGCAAAGTATGCGAGGAGGGCCCCACGGAGCGCGAGAAAATCAGTTGACGATCTATCGAATCGCTTCGCGTGACTCGGGTCGCTGGCAACGACGAAAAACAGCGATTCGCGATCCGCATCCCCAAGGAGCCGAAGATAGGTCCCTCGCGCTGGGGTGGACACGTGCCGGAATACAGTAGCTACAACGGCAACGACCTCGCCGCCAAAAGAGTCAAATACTCCCGTCCCAAGATGGCATAAAGTCGCGATACTCCTCGTTCGCAAGAGATGGCGTCTAAATAATTCGAACGAGGACAGGTACATCCAACTCTGCATCGTTACGAGCGCGCTCAGGCCACGAAACATGACCATTGAGCCAACACGCTCGATAAAGCATGCGTCAAGTCCACCCGAGGAATTCGAGTAGTTCGAGTCAACGAACTCCGTGAGGCACGGGCCCATATTTCCCCGCCCCATGTAGGGTGGGTTCGCTACTGCGACCGCGTACCGAGGAAGCAAATATTCTGCCTGCGCAATCACGCGCCTAGCCCGCATAAGTGCATCGGCCCTGAGTAGGTCTCCGTCATCGCCGAGCGCGCTAAGATGGCACGTAAGCGAAGCGACAAGCGAAGCATCGGGCTGAATTAACGATCCCAGCGTGTCAGCCTTGGCAAACTGGTTCCAGAATGCTTCCTCCGTATAGCGGTCACCGTCCTCAGTAACAAGGAAGTTGAGTTCGTATGGACTGAAGGAAATCGGTTCGATCACACAGATAGAGGGCTCGATTTTCTTGGTGAAGAACGTGCGTTGCTTGGCTCGGGCCTTCATCGTCAACGCGAACGCAGCGAGCGCACCTGCTCGCGGATCAATCTCAGTCCCGTAGAGGTTGTTCTTGAGGATCAGTCCGGGGATCTCTGCTGGTGCGTAACCCTCCTCCTCGTAGATCGCGTAAAGGAGGTCGAACGCATAGGTCAGCATGTGCCCCGAGCCGCAGGCCGGGTCGATGACCTTGAGTTCTTCGGGCCCGGCGATCTTGAGGAAGTCGGTCTCTTCGTCGACCGGGGCGATGTAGTACTCCATCCGGTCGACCAGCCTGGAGGACGGTCGGTTGAGCAGCCAGAGGCGGCCGAGGGAGTTTTCGACGAGGTAACGGACGATCCAGTGTGGGGTGAAGAGCTGGGTGGCTGCGGGGATCTCGGCGGCGCCGGCCTTCTTGTTCTTTTTGAACCCGGCGAAGACCTCGCTCTTCCGTTCCGAGATGTAGAACTGGTAGAGCCAGCCAATGACCTCGACGTCCTTGCAAACGTCTTCGGTGAGTACCTTAACGGAGCGGTTGAGCACCGAATCGTCGGCGAGAAGGTTCGCCGGGATAAGCAGTTCGGTGAAGTCACCTGCACGCTCGAACATGAACGGCATGGTCGTGTTCCAATAGCGGCAGTAGGCCGTCAACAGAAGCGCATAGGCTTCACCCTGCGGGTCACTGCTGGTGCGGGTGCCATCGAGCAGAGCGGTCACTGTCGCGTGGGTAGCCTGTCCGACGACGTCGCTGTCGATGACGCCGCGCTTGGCCTCTGCCAGGATCTCGGGTTGGCCGACGTCGACCCCGGCCTGTGGGGAGACGATGCCGATGCCGGTGTAGCCGTTGGCGTCCATGAAGCGCAGCGCGATGATCCGGTTGAACCAGGTGTAGGCGACCTTGTCGGCGACAGCGGCCCGTCCCGTGTCTCCTCCACCCGCTGCGGAGACTGCTTTTTCCAACGCTGCAATGGCTTTCGGCTGCTCGACTCGCTCTGGTGCGCCTGGAGCGAGTACACCAGCCATGCGTGCGGTCACCTCGCGGATGAGGGAGGTGCGCGCCCACGTTGCGAAGTTCTTCAACGATGCGGTGTCCATTACAGGCTGATTCGCTTTCCGTCGTTCAGGGTGTGCACAAGTGCGGTGCGCAGAGCAGCGAGATAGGTATCGACGTCGTCTTCGGATTCGAGGACGCCGGATACGCCCGGAACCGAAATGCTCTTGACCGAGACCGTCTGCTTGGGCAGCGGCTCGTCATCTCCACCGCTCTGCTGCGATGCAGCGAGTAGATCAAGGAGAGCGGGGTAGTCGCTCGATTCGAATGTCGAGCCGATCTGGAGGATGAGCGCGATCTGGTTCTCACTCGCCACCCGGTCGAGCGTGTGCTCGATGCGCTGGGTTGCCTGCTGCTGTGCATCCGGCGTTGCGTTCTGGTAATACGCGCTGCCGACAAGCTCGGTCCGGCGCGCCTCGATGGCGACCGACACCTCGGTGCGGTGGGAAGTGGCGACACTGTCGATCTGGCTGCGCAGCTCGTCTGCCGCCTGCTTGAGCTGGGCCATCTTGTTGCCGCGGAAAGCATTCGGATCAGCCAGCGCAGTCGTGACGAGGTCGTCACTGCCGGCGGGCAGGTAGTCCAGGTTGGTGCGGTGGGTCGAGAGCAGTTCGACTGCATCGTCGTAGATCGACCGCTGCGCACCGTTGAGAAAGCCCTGGATGGGGTCGATGAGGTTGTCTTTGGCCTCGAGCAACTCGTCACCGATATTGAACCCGCTCAGATACCAGTCGTCGGATCTTCCGACCGCCTGCTCAAGCAGACTGATCGGTGCGCTGAGCTGCTCGACGAAGGGGTACCGTGAGCCGCTGACCATGGCTTTGAGCTCGTCGAGCTTACTGTTGAGCATGTCGGCTCCGTGGCGAGCGAGCTCGAGCGGATCCTTCGGGGTCGTGCCTTCGTCGAAGAAGTCGATGCAGAACCGCCGGAAGCCGGCGACCTTACGCTCATCGAACGATTTCTGGGGCGCCACCACCGTGTGGGGGTGCTTTTGTGTATTGCGCAACACGGCGGCGACTTCCGAGCGTTTGAGCACGTTCCCGTCGACCGTCAGGGTGATCTTGGAACGGCCGACCAACGACGCGACGAGAACCTCGATGGAGGCCAGATCCCAGCCGTAGGGTTTGGTTTGGAAAGTCTCGACGATGGTCTTCATCGTGACCTGCTCGCCAAGGGCCTCCTTGCGGATGACCGCGGACAAGATCTCCTCACTCGGCTGCACCAGCTGAGAGGACAGTTCCTCGTCGAACAGCCCGTTGTCGGGGTTGGCAGCACCGGCAACCTGCTGTTCGCTGTAGGTCATGCCACCGAGCAGCTGAAGCTGGGTGTAGGTGCGGCTGATAAGTGATTGGAACCCTTCGGTCACACGACCGAGCGCATCGGAGGACGACACCGGCACGTCCGCGGCGTTGTGCACGAGCGTTGCCTTACCGACGGCGCTTTTGATGCGTTGGACGAGTTCTTTCTCCCGCTCCCGGTTCAGGGTCGCCTTCGCCTGCAGGATCTGCTCTTCGATGGCCGAAAGCGAGGTGGTTCGCTTCCTCTTGGTGTACTTGTCGGTCTTGAGCAGCAGCCGCAGGTCGGTCAGGATGCGATCATCCGGTGCCAGGATGACGCGCAGCTCGTCCTTGCCGGCACTGTGCATCCGGATCTGGTCCATCTCGTAGGGATAATCCGCGGTGATGAAGTGGACCGTGAGTTCCTTCTGCGACCCGTGCACCTGGTCATCCAGCTTGAACCCGAATGCGAAGTCCTGTCCGTTCTTGGCGTAGCGGATCTTGGTCGTCTTGAGCACATCGCCCGACAGGATCTTGAACAGCTGCGAGCTGACCTCGGAGGAGTCGATGTCGACGTTCTTGATTTCCTCCTCGATGACCTGCTCTTCGTTGGTGAGGTACTCGTAGACGTTCCCATTGCGCTGGATGTAGGTCTGCCGCTCAAGCTCGGCGAGCGCCTCCTTGACATCTTCGGCGAGCGCGGGAAGGTCGAGTCCGAAACGGTCGTACACCAGCACGGTGAGGTTACGCGGCGTGGCCTGGAAACTGTCGACGTACTTGACCAGGAACAGCGCTTTGAGCAGGCGGATGGCCAGTTGGTTGTCGAGGTTTCGTTCGGCGGTGAGGATCTGTTTCTGGGCTGCGGTCTTCAGCGACGCTCGGATGCCGGCGAACATGTGATCGAAGGTGGCCAGCGTGCCGACCTCGACGTTGCCGATGTCCTTGGCGACCTGCTGCACGACACCGAGCATCGAGCGTTCCCCGACCGAACTGTTGCGACCCTCGAATGCGTTGTGATCGGAGATACCTTCGATGGCCGCCTGGAACAACGGGAACTGGTAACTGACGAACGGGTACGTGCCGACGAAATGCTCTGCGCTGGTGTAGTTGCGGTAGTTCTTGGCTCCGTCGACGAAGTCGAACAGTGTCTTGAAGTTGCCCGACTGTTCGGCGTAGAGAGCTTCGAGCGCCGCCACACCGCGGTCGTTTTTCTCGAGCAGACGCTTACGGATGACCTCCTCGACGTCTGCGCTGGTGAGCTTGACGCGTGTCTTGAAGCGGGCCTGGATCTTGGAAAAGTCGTTGCCCTGGCTCCGGGTGCGGTCGCCGACAACTTTGTCCATGTCTTCTTGCGAGGTGACGAACACCCATGCGCGTCCTGCGCACTTGGTGTTCAGGCTCTCGGCGATCGTCTGGAGATTGAGCATCAGGTGCGTGTTGGAGCCGATGAACTGGCCGACCTCGTCGACGAAGAAGTTGAGCCGGTAGCCGGCCGGCTGCGTGTCGAGCCACGTGCTGACCTGATCAGCGAAGTCTTCGATGGACAGCCCGTACGAGGACTGGTACTGCTTGATGATGCCGGTCGATGCTTCGCCGTTGACCTCCGCGAACGCGCGGTCGATGCTGGCCCCTTCCAGCGCGCTCTGTTCGCGTCCCTGACTCCACGGAATGCCGGCGATCTTCTCGAAGGCCGCCTTGAAGGCGTCGTACTGACCGCGCTTGTCCAGATCGCGCTCGAACTGCGCGACGTGGCCTTGATTGCCGTAATAGCCGAGGCTTTCGTCGAAGACCTTGGCGAACACCTTCAGCAGAGCATCGGTCTGGTCCTTGGTGATCAGCGTGGCCTTCTGATCGATGTTGAACAGCAGACTCTTGGCCGGGATCCGGGCCGCCTTGTCCAACAGCGCCGGCAGGAACGCTCCACTGGACTTCGCCCGGAAGCTCGCCGTGACCTGTGCCCGGTCGAAGTGCTGTCCCTCCACATCCCCGAGCAGGTGGGCGAGCATCTTGAGCAGGTGGGACTTACCCGACCCGAAGAACCCGGAGATCCAAACGCCGTTGGCATTGGTGTAGTTGGTGTAGGCCTCGAGCAGCAGTTCCACACCCTTGGCGGCCTCGTTGGTGAGGACGTACTCGTCGACTTCGGTCCCGAGATGTGCGACATCGTCGGCCTTGATGACGCCCTCGATCGGACGCTGGACGTCCTTGGCGAAGATCTCGTTCAGCAGCATCGGGTCACGCTTCCTGTTCCAGGATGTTCTTGGCTCGGTAGTACTGGTCGTCCTTCAACCGCCCGAACAGCACCAGCGCCGAACCGAGGGTCTCGGACTGCTCGTAACGGCCGGGGAAGAACATGAGCATGGGCTTGCCGATCACCACGCTCTGAAGGTTGTTGAGCACGTTGTGAGACCGGATGTAGGGGAAGACCTCACCGATGCCCGAGAGGAAGAAAATGTCGAAATCGTTGCTCTCGACCTTGTCGCGGATCGCCGGTGCGAGGTGCAGCTGCGGGTCGAGCATCCCCTGAAGCATCTCGCGGAAATCGGCCTTATCGGTCTCAGGCTCCGCCCGCAGCAGCCGCTCCCACACGCCCCGCGCCTGGAGCATCTCGACCGCCAGGTCGTACAGGTTGACCTCGAAGACGGTGATGCCCTTGTGCGCAAGCTTGTTCTTCACCCGCTTCTTCGCGCTGTCGACCTGCAGGGCCGCCTCGGCGGGGTAGGGATAGATGAAGAACGGCACTTCGTTGCCCAAGCCCTCCATCTGAAGAAAACGCCTACTGCTGAGCACGTTGAACAGGTGCTCCTCCTGCTCGTGCAGATCAGCAACCACACTCATGCGAGACCACCATCCGTCGGAAAGAATCGGACATCGCTAGGGACGCGAGCGTCGAGACGCTCGGCCACGCGTGCCGACAACACCGCCGGCACGATGCGGCCATCGGACAGCAGTCCCGCTTCAGCGAGCATGCGAAAGACGGTGGCGCGGAGCTTGATCAACGTGGATTCCTTCAGATCGACAACTTCCTCATGCCACAGCGCCTTGCTGCGGATGAAACTGTCGAAGTCGTCGTAGTCGAGCGTGTGAGCGAGAACCAGAAACCGTTCCCGCAGTACTTCCTCGGCGAACTCACCGATGAGGGCATAGCGGCGGCAGGCGGCAACCCACATCAGTTGCCCCCGCTCGGTAGGCGTGGCGTCGAGGAACAACTCGATCTCGTCCACACTCAGCGCCGCCAACCGCTGTGCCACCTCACGACCGAGACGAGCTCCCGACGAACGCGTGCGGGTCTGGAGGAGGTTATCCTCCGCGATCCGCGTCCGCACCTTCGCCCAGTCCCGCTCTTGCAGATAGATCGGTGCTGCGATGAGCGCTTCACGCAGGAGGAGTGCACCGCTGGTGAAGGACAACGCGTACCGAGCTGACGCCGAGCTAGCCATAATATGCACCTCCCTCATTGTGATGAACAAAGTCGTTCAGGCTATCAATGCCGACCGACAGAACTCGTCGCACCGCTTCTATCCGCTTGGCGGTATCTCATCGTCTGATGCGGCGTCCCCACGACGGACCCAGTCATCAACCTCGCTGGCTTGGAACTTCCACAAACGGCCCACCTTATGGGCGGGCATGGACTTCTCCGAGATCCATGCGTAAATCGTGTCCTTGGTGACACCCAGATGGGCTGCGATGTCGTCGGCAGATAACCAGGGTTCAGACATCATCGGCACGCCTCCCGCGTTAGTGGACCGGATTAGTCCGGTATGACCTATCCAAACCGAGGATGGTACTGGTTTGCAAGGATTTCTCGGCACACGCGTGCCAGGGGCGACCTGAAATCGTCGGATAGACCCGGACTGATACGGTGAATCGGCCTCATGCTGGGGCACAAGCTGGCGTGGACCGCTCTTACGGGCCGCCGCTCAGTGCTGGTGGGATTGCCGATCGTGCTGGCGAGTACCCTATACAGCGCATCGGAAGAACACGACGAAGACTTTGCCCATTGGGGACGAACTTTCCATGTAGGCCAACAGCAGGACAGGAACGATTGATGCCTCTTCCGAAGATCGACATCCACTATCTCGGCACCGTCCACTCCCCGTTCAGCGGGCAGGTCGCTGAGACGGACGACGGATCGAACACCAGTGACCCGACCCTACTATTCGTCTACTACGGCGATGCCGGCATTTGGGACCACATCAGTACCAGGGTCACGGACCACCTATCCGACGATGCCGGGACTCCGGAGGATCTCGACCCAGACGAGCTCGCCGCACTTCTCGACATCGACGGCGGAATGGTCATGGTCGTCGACACCGACTGGAACGGCCTCAACTACTATGGATTCGCCCCAGTCGAAACCGGTGACTGATTTCCCTGCACATCAATCGTCTCCGCCCAAAGAGCTGGCGGAGCTATCACCTCGGATTGACAAACGAGCGGACGTTTCCTACCCGTGGCCCAGGCATTTTGGTCTGACGGACTGCAGCATAGGTAGGCGATCCTGTCATCCTCAACTCGATCCCGACGAAGCTGTTCTTTCACGACTTGAGACTCGGCTACGAAATGTTCACAACCCTACGGCGAGATCGACAACTCGGACTCCGCCGAGGACTATCACGATTGGCTCGTGCCGATCGTGTGGGAACCGACGGTCGACCATGAGTTGGCAGTTCGCGAGGCCGGTTTGTTCGCAAACAGAATTCCGCCCTTCAAGCTTCGCGACGAGCACACGCTGAACCGAGCGACAGAGTCTTCGGCGTCACGAATCTCGATCAATCTGTTCCACCACAAACGGGCATTGAGATTGGGGCGTGCTAGCGTCGACCTTCGCACACCCTTCGCGGCTCGCTCGTCTTCACCCAGCGCTGCGGAAACGCCCGTAACTGATTGCCAAGAGTTCTCGGTCGGGACGCTCATTGCGAGCCGGCGGAACGACCATGAGCTTCTGTCCGTGCCGTTCCTTGAGGCCGTGTTCGAGCATCGGGCCGTCGATCTCGTCGAGAAGGTCCTTGCGGATCTCCACGACCAAATCCGGCGTAATGCCGAGGATATTCACGTCGTACGCTGCGTGATGGATCTTACACAGCGCAAGACCATTCGTCACCGACGCGATGCCGGCCTCGTGTAAGTCAGGCACGATATGCGCAGCATCCAGCAGCTCACTATGACCGAGAGCGCAGACCGCGCACCGCGTTTCGTATGCGCGCATCACAGTTGCACGAAAGACCGGCTGATGGAGTCGACGTTTCGTCTCAGCCACGACATAACGCCGAAGCTGCTCCTCCGCTTGCGAATCAGGGCGATGGAGATCGCGAGCGACTTCCGTGGCAATGACGAACTGATGTTCGTCAGGTTCTTCCCCAACGATGAACACTGGATAGATAGGCTGGAACAAACTCGGACCGACGCCGTAGAACCAGATCAGCGGCACGCCCTCGTTCATGGCCGCGCGCAAACCACGGTTGTCCATGTTGTTCGGGTCGGTCGTCGACCACTTGTAACGCAGAAGCCCGTCTGAACCGACCCGATCCTCGTATGGGCGCTTCGCACCGGGCGCGCGGTACGTCGTGCTGATCGACAGGGCCGACGAAAGCTCTTTGGGCTTCCGGATCCCGCGCGTCGGGTCCATGAGCCGGAACATCTTTCCGTCGATCGTGAAGTCGAGGAGGTCCTGGCGACTGATCGGATCGCGACCGTCATTCGTCCTGATCGTCAACCATGCCATCGCCTCGCGGCGGAGACGAGCATCGAAATCGTCGCCGCTCCACGAACCGTCACTCACAGAACCTCCCGATTGTTCCGTCTAAAAACGCCTGACCCGACAAAACGAATTATTCAGTTCAGAACACCTGCCAAGAACCGGAAGGACTACCACAACCCGCCTTCAAGCTTCCATTCCTTGGTCAGCATCCCCACCAGTTCCTGCTGGCGCTCCTCGAGGATGTCGGCAGTCCACTTCTTCTGCTGCAAGACCTGCGTGGTGATCGCGAATGACGTAACGCCGTACCTGGCCGTGAAGTACTGAGTCTTCTTACGGTCGAAATCGTAGTTCCCCGCCGAAGCATTCTTCGTTCGATTCAGCAGCACCAAGTTGCTCAGGCGGTGCGTCCAGAACTCCCGCTGCGCAGGCGTGAACCACTTCATCCAATCCGATCCCGCCTTCGGATTCTGCGGAAGCACATGCTCGACAGAGATTCGGGGGTGATCGTACGAGACACCGGAAGCATTCGACAACAGCTCGTCGAGGCGCAAGAGCACATACTTCCGCACCGGGGCGACCTTGTAGATCTCCCCCTGCAACCGGTCACCGGTTTCTTTGATCTCTTCGTCGGTCAACCTGAAAGCAGGAGCATCGAGACCATGGCCCGCGGTGAGGTCCTTGAGCAATTGAATGTAGCGGGAAGCGCGGGGAGTTGCGTACACCCGGCGCAGGAGCATACTTGCCGCGAGTCGCTCCAGTGAGCAGAAAAAGCTGTTCAGGAACTCCGGGTCATCGCCCTTATTCCTCAACGCCCACAGAGCGGGTGCACGCCAATCACTGTTGTCCAGTTGATCCAGACGCTTCAGCCACCGGTTTACTTCCTCCGCACCCGACGAAGAGGTGTAGTTCTGGTCCCGCAGGACTCCATACGCCTCGGCGTACGGAACCACGACAGTGTCGACGAAGTCCGCTCCCCTACCGGGGATGTACGCGGAAAGAACCGATTCCTCGAATTCCTTCAGCAACTCCTTCTTTGGCCGTTCTCTGACGACAATCGTCCTGATGTGCAGGAACAGATCAGCGAAGTCATCCGTGCCCAGAGCTTCCTCGGCGTCATCCCACCTGTCGGCATACTCGTCTCGCAGACTCTCTGCCACATCGCCCACTACCCGCGCCTTGAAGATGTCCGCGGCCGAGAGGTCCAGCCCGCGAGAGTTCATGACGCTGAAGATTCGGTGTGCGCTTGCGAGGTCCGGGGTAGTCACCACGACAAGGAAGGTTCGGGCCGCAAGCATCTTGGTGAGCTGGAGCCTACGTTCCTCCGCCCATTCCGATACGGTTCCGAACAGCGCGAGACTGTTTCCATGGATCGAACGCTGTGCATCTGTCCTCAGGTTGTCCGGCCTGACGTCTCGGAGAAGCTGGATCCCACCTGATGACTGGACATGCTCGGCAAAGAACTTGCGGTCTCGTGCCCGCAGCGCCAAGCGCGGCTTGGCTTCGAGCTCGAGCATCAGGTTTCCCGGCTCCTGGAGCATCGCGTCGATCTGCTTCGCGAGCTCCGGATTCTCTGTGGAGTCACGAAGCACCGCAAGCAGGATCGTCAAGGTGGTCAGACGCTGCTGGCCGTCGATGACTTCCGCGCGTGTCGCGTTGGGAGACTTGACGAGAACGATCGATCCGAGGAAGTACGGCTCGTCGTCACCCCGGTCCATGGCTTCCACGAGATCTTCCAGCAGCTGACCGGCCTGCTCGACCTGCCATGCATAAGGCCGCTGATACTCCGGAATATGGAAGTCGTAGTCGCCACAAAAGACCTTGTTCAGCGGCACTTCACGCGCCTCGAGCTGTTGCATGGCGTCCATCATGCAGCATGCGCTACGGACTCAATGATGCAGCCCCCCAAGGCTACATAGATCAGCGGATCAGGCTCAACACACAACAGCGATGGCGAGCTTTGCAAGATCCGCGACGAGGTACCCGGCGCCCGTCAGGCCAATTGCCGTTTGAAGATCGCAAGGTAGAGCTGACCCTTCACATTCCCCGTCAGATTGCCCATCAAAGGGATGTTCTGGTAACTGATCATTTCCCACCCCTGCGCTCCGAGACCGTTCAAGCGGTCGCTGAAGTTCCGCAGCGACTCTGCTTGCTTCTTCGGGTTCCACCGCTCGGTGACACTGATCGACTCGGTGAGATATTCCCACTTGACCAAAGGATGCACGTTCACTCCGTTGCCCTAGTATCCGAGCCGGGGTCGTCACTGTCAGCGCGACCCCGGCTTATATATTCGATGTCGAATCAGCAGGGATTCGGCTCGGTCAGCTTCACCACCGAGAGCACCGCGTCACCTTCGCCGATCGGAACCCCTACGCCCGGAGCCTGTCCGACCACGACCCAGTTCGCATCGAGTACCTGGTTCCGTCCCTTACCGGTCGCATCGGTACTACGCGAATAGAAGACGCCGAGCTCCTGAATAAGATTCTGCGCGTCCTGAAGATTCATGCACACCACGTTCGGCATGGGCACCGTCGTCGGGACAGGCGCAGCCGACGACGTGGTGGTTCTCGGGGCAGCCACAGGAGCAGGAGGCAGCTCGGTGGTGGAAGAACTCGCGGGTGCTTTCGTCGTGGTTTCCACCGATGCACGTGACTGGGTCGTCGTAGATGGTTGAGACACAGACGATGTCACGGACGTCGAGGCCGATTCTGTCGTGGACTCGGAATCCGAGCCGCAGGCCGACAGACCTGCCGCCAACCCCACAACCGTCAAGATGGCTCCTGCACCACGAACAGAAGTACCGACGCTCCACGACATGTTCTATCTCCTTCTGGATACCGGCACTTCGAGCCGGCCAATGGAGAATCGCCGCGAGTAACTCTGTCGTTACACGGGATTCGGGATCGAAACAGCCTTGTCGACCGCGCATGCGTTCTGAAGCCAGCCGGCTATCGCACGCGCTGTCTCATACCCACACCCCACGCTGAGCAAGGATCCACCTCACCGGGTCCAAGCACCGGAACGGCGAAATGCCGTTGTGGTGCAGCCGATCCCCCACCGGCGACTCGCCGAGAGCCGACACAGCGAAGAATCTGCTGTTCAGCGTCACTCCGGTATGCGGCTGATCCACCGACATCACCATCGACTTCGCTTCGAGCTTGTCCAGCAGACTCCGGACCTCCTCGTGAAGGAGTCGCCCGTCCATCTCGTTGTACGGCGCGTACTGCAGACTCGGGTCGCGGGAGAACGCTGCACCCGGTTGCCCCATGATTTCACTCCAGTCGCTGCCCTCCACATTGTGAAGCGCTTGGAGCGCATCGAATTTGGACAGCACCACGGCAAGATTCGGTGTGGAGTTCCCGATGATCGAGAGGACTGTGCGCAGCACCGAACGCGGGTCGCCGCCGACCCTCTCCTGCACCGGCACCAGGTCGTGCAGCTGCTGACGTACGGATTCGACCCGGAGCGGATCGAACATGAACACCACCCCGTCGGCTTGCGCGAAGAAGCGCATGTGCTGGACGTGGACGTTGTTCGGGTTCTCCAAGTCCTCCCCCGCCACGTCCCGCAGGATCAGGTACTGACGACGTCCGTTCCATACTCCGAGCGAGAAGATCAGCGGCTCGCGCTGATACTGGTTGCTCGTGTGCGCGGCGGGAGTCGGTTCGAGGATGCCGCGTTCTTCATAAAGCGGCTTCTCGTACAGCTCTCGATACACCATCTCCGTCTCGGACGTCGCCGGCTCCACGACGCAGTTCAGTCGCTCCCCGAGCAGCTGGAGCGCCTTGACAAGAACCGCAATGTAGACGGTCTTTCCGGTGGCACGCGCTCCGGCCATGGCGATACAGGTGGTCTGGGCACCCCGAAGTCCGACAGGGAGTCGGTAATGGCAGGTCGGGCATGCCTCTACAGCCGGCCCTCCGGCCTTCTCCTCAACCGTCTCGGCCTCGGGCCACCAGTCCGCCCCTGCTCCAGCCGGGCGGTCGAGGTAGACAACCTTCCCCGACCGGACAGGTGTCCCTTGATGAGCAGTGGCGATCTGGTCCGGCTCGACCTCGGTGGGAGCAGTGGGCAACCAAGCAGTCCGGTCGGCCGGCAGGTCGGTGAAGCACCGTGGGCATTTCGTCATCAGAGGGCACCTTCCGTGTGCGTGCCAACGGCCAGTCCCGCCACGAGCGACTTCACGGTTCGGAACAGATCCTGCGGATCGTCCAGCCATCCGCGACTCGCGTGCGTATCGGTTGCGGTCGATACGACCGTGCCGCCCGCTTCGAGCTCGTTCCGTGAGTCTCCGGCCTGCAGGATGATGGGACGCCGGCGCACGCCCTCGACCGGCACCGCGGTGTGATCCGCCGGCACGGCGTCGGTCATCGTGAAGACAAGAGTGGGTTCGGCGGGGTGTGACCGGTCGACGGTGGAAGACCGGAAACCGATACCCAGTCCGGCAGCGTCCAGAGCACCCTGCACGGTGTCGGCGGCGCGACGTAGTACCTCGATCGGCAGGGGCGTCACTCTGTGTCCGATCAGGTTGACGTGCAGTTCCTCCCGGCGTCCGACGACAGCAGCGATGCCGGTCAGAAGATCTACGACGTCGCGTACGGTGCCGTTCTCGATGAGGGGAAGCATCGACATCGTGGTGTCGATGTCGACCTCGACCCGGACCTGTCCGGACTCCGGTAAACGGTCCACACCGAGCACTCCTCGGGCCGCCGAGCGCGCTCGCGCACCGAGTTCGTTCAGCGGGACGTCGACTGCGGTCTTGCGCGCGCGGACGACGAGCCGATCATCGACCGGGGTGATGGTGGCAAGTTCGACATGGTGCAGTCCCGACACGTCCAGCGGTGTGAGCTCGGCCCGATCCGGGTCGACGACATTCGTCGTGTCCACTGCGACGATCGCCTGAAGCACCGTGCCCTGCGGGAATCCCGATTCGTTTCCAGGGGTGGCAACCACGACGACATCCCTGTCGATCCGCGGCAAGACCACGAACCCGGGCTTCGGATGCAGCGCCGATGGTAGGTCCTGGCCGTCGGCGGTCGTCGCACGAACGACCACCGGAACGTCGAGCGCTGTGACGGTGACGGCGAGCGGTTGCCGAGGCAACTCCACCCGCCCTGCACCGTCGAGTACGTAACCCGGCATCAGATCGATCCTCTCGGTCCGGAAATCACACGTTCGGCGTCCGCCAGCCGCTGGTCGAACCACCACACGACGAAGGCTTCGTAGGCTTCGCACACCCGGCTAGCATCGCGGCGACCGCGAGCTCGCAGTTCTGCGTGGATCGTCGTCATCACAGCCCCGGGCCCACGGAACCACGACGCGGGCAGCAGACGCGTCACCACCTCGTCGAGCAGTCCCTGCCGGCCACCGTCGGACTCGATCACGAGCCGAGTCAGCAACTCGGTCTGCGCCGACAGTCCGCCCTCTCTCGGTGCTCTGGGCGAACTGAACACCGCATGCGCGAGCAGCCACTCGATTCCGATGACACCGGATTCGACGAGTTCGACGATCGACTCGACTGCATATCTCGCTTCGGTTGCAACTGCGTCGACGAGTGCGTCCTGGTGTGTCGCCGGCAGGTCGAGTTCCGCCCACGGATCTCGATGCGGTCGTGCAAGTGCTCCCAGGAGAAACACGACAAGCCGCGCGAGCACGTCGCTCGGAAGGTCGGCTGCGTAGTGTCGGGCGTAATCGGTGAGTACCGGTAGTCCGTCCTGCTGCCAGGCACGATCGAATTCGGTCCCTCCGACGGTCGACCAACTCTCCTGCCAACGGATCGCGGCCCAGCTCTCGGCGAGGTCATCGAGGTACCGATGCCCATGCCAGCGTCCCCTCAGCTCACCGCGACGTACTCGGATCAGGTGAGCGGCGACGGCTTCGACATCCGACGCCCATGCGTTGCACACGACAGCGTCCTGCAGATAGCGCGGCGCGACCACCTGTGGGAACGTCTCGATCGCCTGACACCATTGAACGGCACTCCACTTCTGGGCTGCGACCACCTCATCCAGGTTGTCGACACTCACAGCACCGTCTTCGAGTTCGAAGAAGGCACGCCACGACGCAACCGTCGCAAGATCGCTGCGAACACGTCCACCGTCGGCGGTGAGCCCGAAAACACCTTCGGCAACAAGGACACTCACCGGCGACGTAACGACGGAGCGGTCCGTCACCAGTTCGTCGAACGTCGGCCGCTCCCTCATGCTGCTTGCGACCCATGCGAAGACCGAACGCTCCAAGCGGCGCCCCAGTGGTCGGGCGAGGAAGTCGGGATGCGTGACTACCGCTGGCTGCACGAAGTCGACACAGGTGCTCTCCCCCACCTCTCCGATCTCGGCGACCACCGCAGGTCCTGCCTTCGGATCGCACAGGACGGGCACGACCGCGAGTTCGAGAATTTCGAAAACGCGATCCTCACTGCGTGCGGTGAGGAGTCCTGCTCGCACCACCACGTCGATCGTGCGTAGAGCTTCCACAGTGACGTCGATGCGGTTGCTTCCCGCGCCCACCTGGTGTCGAAGCCGGTCGATTGCGCGCTCTGCCGCGGTGACGAGTTCCGGTGCGCGATCGCAGTGATCGAAGAACTCGCGGCGCGTCGGGTCGGCACTCGCGATCCATCCGACCTCGGCGAATGCGCGATGCGCAAAGACCACGGCGGCGAGAGTGCGCACCGCCGGCGCCAGGGTGTCGTCGCGTGACCAGCGATCGAGTCCTCGAGCCGCGTCCTCGGTGCTGTCGCCGAGGTTGTGTTCCGCAATGTCGGCGATCAGTGCCGCCCATTCCGTACCTGCGACCGTCTCCGGACTGTATTCCAACAGAATCGTTGTCGCTTCGTCGAGAGCGTCGTGAAGTTCGTCGTCCGACACCACAGCTATCGCCAACGGCCACATCGCTGAGAGACCGTCGTCGCCTACTTCCGCTGCGATCGCGTCCTGACGGGCAAGCGCACGTCGCGCCGGTTCTTCCTCCACCAAGATCGTCTGGGCGAGCAGCGACCACGGAGTCACCGGCACAAGATCACCGTTGTCGACACAGTGCGGTTCGCCGTCGAGTTCACCGAGATCGGGCGACTCGTCTTCTCCGAAGACGACGCATCCGGGCGTATCTCCGGGCAGATCGTCGAGCGGCACGGCGATCAGGTGTGCGCCGCACGCGACCGCGTCGTCCACCGCATGGAGTCGATCGAACGTCGACCACCCGAACCGCCGGCTCGTGCCGGGCGACATGAAGTGCGAGACCGAGGCGATCCACAATGCTGCTCTGTGCGGATCCCGACAACCGAGAACCACCGGCGGCCCGCCTTCGAGCGCTCGTGCCACTGCATCCAGAAGAACGCTGAAGACACCGACGCGCCATGTGTCCGGATCGAGCAGGAACTCCAGCACGGCGTCGTGGGAGACGAGATCGCTCGGTTCCGGCTCGGTGGCACCGAGAGTTGCTGCAGCGACCTCGTCCGCACCGTAGGGCACGAGCCAACCCGACGAACCCCACCGCTCGATCGGACGACCATCGGCCGCTTCGCCACCGACACGATCGATGAGACAGTGCGCGAAGACATTTCCGGGTCGTCCCGACGCATCCGCACCGGCCGGAACCGTGTGCCAGTACATACCGGTACGACCTGCCCCGGGCGCGTACATCAACCGTCGTGGGCGATTACGAAGCTCCTCCGCATTCGGGAAACGAGGGATCGGAGGTATCGCGTCGAATCGGGTCACGATCCCCGCTCGCAACCGTTCCTTCTCGTCCGCGTCGAGGTCGCCGGTAGTGTCCTTGACCTGCCAACCTCCCGCGGTCGCGGTACCCGGACGGTCGAAGGAGGTATAGGTGAGCTGGCCGAACCTCGGGCGTTCGGTGTCGTGGGCGCTCACGTCACTCCAGCGGATCGTCGATCGGACGCCGGTCGATCAGATCGAGGTTGATCTGCTCCACCGGCGGGTCGAGCAACGCGATGGTGCGCGCCTTCTCGGGTCGCACATCCGCGAACACGCGCACGAATCCCTTCGGGTCGCTCACGTCGACCAACCACGGCTGAGACCACTCGCGACGCAGGCCGTTCGGATGGAAGCTCCGCGCTCCCGGTTGCGTACCACTGCCTCCGCGGACCTCGAGCGGTTGACCGTCCCGCGCACTCAGCGGCAGCCGCCTGAGATTGTGCACGATGAGGAAGGGTGGTGCGGTGGACAATTCGATCTCCGACGCCAACCGGATGGCCAGGGCCAGTCCTCCACCCGGAGCAGGCCGGGATTCGACCGTGTACTGGATTCGCAACAGTCCCGGATAGTCGACGGTGGACGGCTTACCGACGATGCGTTCGCCCGCCGTGTAAGCGATGGCGACGACATGCACGGCGCACCCCTGCTCGGGAAGCTGGTCCCGCAGATGCAGCCCACCGTCCCGCTCGTATTGCGAACGGGAGATCTCCGCGACCGGTCGCTGCTCGATGGCGTGTTCGGCAGGCACCTGTGCCGCGCTCACGTATACCGACACCGACGCGGCGCCGTCCGGCCACGGAAACGTCACCACCTGCTCGGCACACCGCTCGACGATGCGAACACCCTCGAGCGCCGGGAGCGGCCGGGTCGCGATGACGGTACGACCCACCTGCACCTGCCCGTCGAGAACGGTCACCGGAGTGAAGTAGGCACGCACCCACCCCCGCGGCCACGACACGTTGGCCATGCTGTGGCGGCCCTGCGAATCGATGACGACCGGGTGCACGAGCCGCGCGGACGCGGGAAGCCCACCGGAGACGTCCAGGGCACTCGCTTCCAGGAGTTCCCGGTCGATGCCCGCCTTCGGCGCGGTCTCCGTGCGGTACATGACGACGCTGCCGATGTCGGGCGGGGTCCACCCGAGGTCGAAGTGGAGACCGTCCTCGTGTTCGTGAGTGGTGACCTGCAGATCCGTCACCGGTTCGAGTACGGCGGAGACGAGTACCTCGGCCTGCGCCGCCGGCGACAGACGCGTCTGACCGTCCACCTCGATCTCGCAGATCGCGCGGTAGAGGTAGCGGTGACCACGCAGTGCATCACGGTCGACGAACCCACCGAAGTTCGGCTGATCAGCAAGGATCCGGTAGCGCGGGTCGTTCGTGACGGGCGAGCGGCCGTCGAGCGGGATGCGGAGAACCCGGACGCGGGAAACGCCCGGCCACACCGACCACTGGCCGATCACCGCACCGTCGTCCTCGATGACGACGAAATCCTGGACGGCACTGAGGACGTGTCCTTCGGCGATGAGCACCGGCTGACGCTCTGCGGCATCGCGCTCGTTGCTGCCGATGTGCGCCCACACCTGCAGATGACGTACCGCCGCTGCAGCAGGTTCGGTATCGACGATCATCGAGCCTCGGGTGACGCCGACGAGTCGACCTGCCTCGGGCTTGTAGGCCCGATGGGTCTCCCCCGATACGACTCGATACAGCACCGTAGTTCCGGACCGCCCGGGCAGCGGTGTCCATTCGATGCGGTGCCCACCTCGCGGTTCAGCGGTGATGGTGAGCGGACCGACCTCGTACTCCGACTCGCCGTGCAGATACTCGCAGAAGTCCTCGGTTCCGAGGTCGACCAGGAATTCGCTGCCAGGTAGAGGTTCGACCGGTTCGACCACCGGTTCCGGTTCGGGCTGCCGTGTCGCGGACGTCGTCTCGGACGGAGCGGTGTCGGGGCTCTGCACGCTGGCCGATGTGAGCGCTTCGACGAGACCCTCGACGAGAGGCTTCGCGTGGCGAGGGAGCATCGACTCGATCTCGGCGACAGTGCGCCGATTGGTTCGGACGATCTGCTGCAGATGGGTGTCCTTGATCAGTCCTGGCCGCAGTCGACCCTTGTCGATCTCGGTCTGCCGCCACTGCTGCAGCGCTTCGATGACACCTTCCGACACGGAAATCCTCGCTCTCAGAAGTTGATGCCGTCGACGGCAGGCGCGATGTACGAAGTTCTGCCCGAATTGTCGGCGGGTGCTTCCTCGCGCTGCGCGGGACGCAGATCGATATCGGGGATCTCGTGGATCTCCTCGGTCCGGACATGCTTCGACGTCGGTCGGGCGAGATCCTCTGCGGAGACACCCTCGGTGAACTGGGTGGTGACCGCGACGAGTCCGCAACCGACGCGTGTCCGCGAGTAGAGCTCACCGGCCACCGCCGAGGCACCGCGCATCGTCGCAGTGTCGGTGAAGGCCGCGCGGTCGAGGAAGCCACCCTCGGTCGGCACCCCGACCCCGGCGAGGAAGTCGTCGATACCGGAGCGATGGACGGTGCCGTCGATGCGGTACTCGATGACGTCGAGAAGGTCGCGTGCGAGTTCGGTGCGAGGACCGGTGAGTTCGCTCATCGCCCGCTGCCAGAGCACTGCCGCACCGGTCGACTGCACCCGGCCGCGGTAGAACATGAGCGACCATTCGTCGAGGGGAGAGCCCGAGCCGGCACCGGCCTTGGTGGTCAGCAGGCTCGGGTCGCGGGTGATGTCGTGTGCTACCCCGCCGAGAGCCACACCGGCTCCTGCCGAGACCGTGTCCCATGGTTCGGTGAGCCATCCGACGGTGAACAGATCCTGCCGTAGCTGATCGGCGACGCGAGCGATCTTGTCGTCGTCGGGACTGCCGGATCCGATGGCACTGTGGCGCGGCAGTCCCCAGTCGATCCGCCGGCGAGCAGTCAGGACGTGCTTCGGCACACCGAGGGGCCGGGCCAGGAAGGCGCCGAGCGCGCGGCTCCACGACAGGTACTGCCGGTAGGCACCGGTCAGAACCTCGATCTCGCGCAGAGCCGCACGAAGATTCACTCGGTCGGCCTCGTTGGCGGCGGTGATGGCTTCGCGGCTCGCCAGCAGATCCTCGAGGTATTGCTGCGCCTTCTGGCAGATCAGCGTGACAGCGATGGCCCACCCGATGACACACAGGGCGATGATCGGGCCGCCCGCCCACCAGGAGATGAACTCCTTCCACGCGAGGACACCTGCCAGCACGCCCAGCACGAGCGCGATCAACGTTGCGATGCGCACGCGCCAGAACATCCGCCTCTGAACCTCGGCGCTCTCCTCGGCAGGGTCACGCAGGGCTTCGACACCCTTGATCCGCTCGAGCAGTGTTCCCGCTTCGGTGATGTCCGCGCTGAGCCGGCTGGTGAGAATGGAGCCGAAGGACACCGCGAAGCTGTGGCGCCGCTTGGCAGCCCACGTCTGGATCGCTGCGCCGGTGCGTCGCGCGTCGAGACCGATCACCGGATCCTGCTCGAGACCACGAAGTGTGGTGCGGAGCTCCTCGACACCGAGGATGTCGGGGGCCTCCGCCACGTGCAACTGCGTCGTGGCGGAGACGACGCCGGGGATGTCGGTGAAGTCGTCATCAGGACCGGGCACGATGTCAGCGGCCGACCGAAGGACGGCACGATGCGCACCCACCTGGATCGGGGGCAGACCCGCCGATCGTTCACTGGCGTCGGCGAGTGTCAGCGCACCCCTGGCGTAATCCCGCCACAGGGCCGACAGGTCGGGTGCTGCTACTTGCGGCGTGCCCTTCGCCTCGTCGAGCGCCGCGCCGAGCTGACGCGAGGCCGATTCGTACTCGGTCCACGACACGCGTTGACCGTCGGCGTCGACACCGCCCACGAGGACCCGGTATGCGCCGGGCGTCGATCCGAACAGTGCTCGCTGCGCGGCGGAGGCCACTGACGTCGAAGCACGGTGGATCGCCCGCGTGATGAGGAGGGACGGAGCATTCTTCAGCACCGCGAGAAGAAAACGTCCGGTCATCCGCACCGCGTCCATGAAGGTGATGGTGCGGACGTCCCGCTTCGGGGGCGCGCTCTTTCGCGGACTGGTCAGCAAGTGTCCGTGCTTGACCCACACGGCGTGGGCCATCTGCCGGGTCGCTGCCGGAACATCATCGGCGTAGAGCACCGCGGTGCCCGCGTCGCGCGGAAGCGGGAGCTGTCCGTCGAACTCCAGCAGTTCGGAGTGCAACCGGTGTTCGGCGTGCGAGGTGTCGAGGCGGCGGTAGAAGGACCGCACCACGCGCAGCGAGTTGCCAGGCAGGACGGGAGCATCGTCGAACGGGGTGTGCTCGATGTCCGTCCACAACCCGGTGATGCCGGCGATCACCGGTGCGGCCTGGCGGCCCACATCCACCGGATCGTGCGTTGCCGTCAGCGACTCGTGGCCCATGCCGGGTCCACGGGAGTCCTCGGGTGCGACGAGCAGGTTGTGCCAGCCGGCCAGAGCGGGGATCGCGGAAGCAGGCTGCTCGTCGGCAGGACGACGCAGCAGAACCCGCAGTCGCACGCACCGCGCGCCTCCGGAGTTCGACGACAACAGCTCGGCGAGCATCGTCTCGGTGGCCAGACGTACCGGTACAGCGCCCGGCCCACTCGGCACCAGGACGCACAGTCGAACCAGGTCGTAGTGACGTGAGGCCAAGACGTCCTGAAGCGTGACCGACTGGGAGATTCCTCGCTCGGTCTCCACGGCCGGCACCCGGGTTCCGGCGCCATCGATCTCGGAGTCGTCCACCCACACGAACGAACCCACGAGTTCCGCTGTCGAGAGGTCGCGCAGGACGTCCCGAACGCCGTCGGCCGGACCGACCGAGCCGACGAAGACCGTCAGAACGCTCTTGCTCTCCGTCGCCATCTCAGAACTGCCCCATGTCCGGGATTCGGAAGGTCTGCGCCGAGGTGGTCGCGGTGCTCACAGCGGGAGTGACGGTGTCGACGTGCTCGGGCTGCTCGGCGCGAGCCTTGCATTCCTCGACCAACGCGATGAGTTCGCCTGTCGCCCAGTACACATCGGCAGCGATGTCGCGGTAGATCGGGGTCTGGGACGCCTGCTCACGCACCGTGATGGTCGAGAACACGCCTCCGCCGGGTGCTCCCTCCCGCCCCGGTGCCAGATAGTGCTGGCCGGTCAGATCGCGGACCTTCGTCAACCAGGCGATCGCGTTCTTCGCGCGTGCATCGATCGAGACACCCGCGCCGGTGTCGGCGACCTGGGACTGCCAACCGGTTCCCGTGTCGCCGGTGCGCAGCCAGTCGGTAAGCACGGACTTGGCCGACACCTCGAGGATGCCGCTCGCCGGCTTCTCCGCCGACGCGTCGTAGATCCCTCGCAACGCGCGGTAGGGAGCCATCGACGACATGACAGGCGACTCGTGCGAGCGAGCCATCGCGATCAACACCGATTCCATGACGGCGGGAAGCCAGTCGTTGTTCGCAAGGAACCGTGCCGGCGGGGTGAGCAGCGGGTTCGGGAAGTCCACCCAACTCGACGTGGCACCGTCCCACACGCGGACCGGCTCGTCGTAGGGCTCGGAGGGCAGACGCAGTCGACCCGTCACCAATCCGAGGAACCACCCGGCAGTCATCGCGCGCCGTTCACTCTCGTGCATCGGCAACGACGCGGCGAGCGGACGTGCACGACGCCACTGCCAGAACGCTTCCTGCTGCGCCGGAGTGGAATCCGCCCACTGCTTCGCGGCCGGAGCGAGCACGGAATCGTATGCCAGCGGGGAGTAGTTCGGATACGAGCCGAAGATGTCGATGCGAGTGAGCTTGTCCTCCTCGGACAACAACCGGACGAACTCCGACCGGGTCTCGTGATCGATCATCGGGTTCTTCTGCAACACCTGCGACAGAGCATCCGCCACAGGGAGATTGAGGAACGGGATCGACGTGAACTTGTAGCGGTACTCGATCTGCTGACCGGGATGCAGCGCCTCGAGAGCCTGCTGGTTCACACTCGCCAACGGTCGAGCGAGCGAGAGCGCCTCGACGAACTTGGAGCGGAGACGCTCGCGACGCTCGTCGAGTGCGTACTCGGGCACCGAGATGTCCTCGATGTACTCACGCAGGGAGACCCGGCAGAACCTGTCGAACGACTCCCCCGTCCTGGCCACGAATTGCCGTGCGCGTTCGAGCAGTTCGGCCGGTCGCACGTGCACGTCGAACCGCGCGGCGGAGGGCACGAGGGCTTCACGGGTACCGGGATCGAACGGGAAGGCACGAGTGCGCCATGCCGAGGTGCGTTCGAGCAGCGGGTGCTCCTCCCCCGGCGGCCGGCTGCCGTCGATGGTGGCCCAGATACCGGTGACCACCTCGGCGACCGCACGTTTGACGGACTCTTCGAACGGCGGAGTGCCCAGACCGTCCGACGCCACCGCCAGCGGAAGGTCGGACCGGTACTGATCCATGAAGTCGGCCGACGGAGTGAGCATCACTTCGTTGTTGGCCTCGGCGAAACGCTTGGGGACACGATCACTCTTGTCGGCCGGCCAGGCGCCGTACTGGTCGGTGGCGAGGCGGGCGAGTCCGACGTCGCTCGCCGGCTTGCTCCGCGCCTTGCGCAGCGCCGTCTGAGACTCGTTGAGGGCGTCGAGCAGCGGCTTGAGGATTTCCGGCACGAGTGCGGCCGCGACCTCGGAAACCTTGCCGGACAACGACGCGTACAGCTGGCGGTAGACGTTGTTGCTGCAGCTGGAGATCACCCGTTCGAGGAGGTCGGCGTCGCTCTCGATGTTGCCCTTGAGCGCGGAGAGCATCTGCAGGGTGTCGGCGGACTGGACGGTGATGTCCTCGGGCGCGTGGCGCGAGAGTTCCTCGGCACCGGCCCGGAGCTGGTCCTTCACCAGAATCGACAGCCTGTTGACCACTGCCGTCGCGTAGGGCAGTCCGAGGTCGGCAACCGCCTTGGCCACCTGCTGCTCGATGCGCTGCGCCAGTCCTCGGTGCCACTGGAAGGCGTGACCGAGCGCATGCTGTTCGGCCGAGTTCACCAGTGCCTGACGACGCGCCGCGAGTGCTCGCCGGACCTCGGGAACCCACTGCGACGCGCTCAGGCCACTGCCGGACGGAAGGTAGGCTCGCAGCTCGGTTTCCACGATCTGACGTGCCATCCGCTGGCCTTCCGCCGACGGAAGAACGCTGTCGGTCAACCACGGTCCGACACCGACCTGCGCTCCGGCGGGATTGTTCTGCATGACCGGCAGTCCCATGTTCGTCAGCAGTGTCTGCCACTGGCTGTCGAGGATCGCATTGACCTGGTCCTCGTCGGAGGCAACGCTGGCCGCGTTGCGGTGGCCATCGAGCAGACGATCCACGGTGCTGCGCGCCAGTCGCTGAGCGGAGTACTCGGCGTAACGGTCGCGTCCCATGCTCAGGCTGGAGAACCCGTAGGTGCCCCACGGCAGGTTGTCCCACTGCCCGCCCCAGCCGATGTTCTCGCGCTGGCCGGACAGACCCGCACCGTTGGTCAGGTCGTATTGCACGAACTGGCGGGTCGCGGCGCCACTCATCATCATCCCGGCGAGACCACGTGCGAGACCGCGGTAGATCGCCTTCTGCGAGCCGTCACCGAAGGGTGCACCCTCCACACCCACGCGGCGACCGACGGGGAACACGCGGGCGAAGGGCACCTTCTCGCCTTCACCGGCCTGCTGACCGAGCGCCCGCAGGATCTCGACGTCGTGTTCGCGTGCGGAGCCGAGCTGGCTGGCGACGATCTCGCCGAGCATCGCGAGCGCGTTCGCGCGCACACCGGTCGTCGCGCTGCGGCCGAGGCCGTCGAAGATGTCGGGAGCCACCATGAACACGCCCATCAGGCGCGGGTCGAGCTTGGGGATGAGGGTGAGCAGTCGGCAGATGTCCAGTGCCATCGATGCGCCGGCACCACCGGCCATCGACGAGACGACCAGGACGATCGGCGACTCCTCCTGCTCGAAGCTTCCCCCGCCGGGGATCTTCATGGCAGACATATCGGTCGCCGTCTGCACCGTGAACAGCTGGTCCCACGCCTGCTGCAGCGTGTCGCGGATGCCGCCGGCCTTGCTCAGGGTGATCATGCGACCGAGGGCCCGATACTGGCCGGCACCCGAGCCGATCGGCACCGTCACCGCGGAAGGGTCACGGGGTGCCCAGGTCGCGATCTCGTGGAGGCTGTTCCGTGCGCCCAACTGATTGCTCAGCGCATTGTCGAGCACGGCATACGAGTCGCCCTGCGGACCGCTACCGAAGTAGTAGCCGCCCTGGTCGCGCACATTGCCCAGACCGTCCGGGCCGGCCTCGGGGGCGGTGGGCACGTCGACGCTGACGAACTGCCAACCGCCCGGAATCTTGTCAATGCCTACAGCAGCGAGATCGGACCGCAGCTGGTCCATCATGTACGCGAGGGTGACGGCACCGGATCCGCCGCAGCCAACTACCAGAAATCGCCTCATTGCGGTCCTTCCGAATCGAGATAGAGAGTTGTTGCGCGGCCGTCAGGAACCGGGCGGACGGAACGGGTCGAAGGGTTGTCCCGGCGGTGTCGAGCCGGGACCGGTCGGCGGTTGGCCACCGAAGCCGGGGCCACCGGTGAACGGCGGCGGAGCACCGAAGGTCGGAGCCGAAGGTGTCCCCGGTGCGGTGAACGGATCGAACGGAGACGCGGGGGCACCCGCCGTCGCCGGCTGAGGCGAAGTCGGGTTCTGCGGGGTGTTGCTGTCGGAACCCTGTGCGCGGGCCCGCAAGTCGTCGATGATCCGCGGTGCTCGCCGACCTGCCTCGTCCACGAGTCCCCGTACCCGTTCGTTCGACGCATTGGCACCGACGAGCAGGAGCAGGACCGCCTCGTCGACGGGTCCCTTGGGGTCGTGGAGCAGCACCCAGTTGTTGTGCACCGCGAGAGGCAGACGTGCCTGGCCGGTACTGCGATCGGTAGCGGGAGTCGCACCCGAAGCGCCGAGCATCCCCTCGGCACGAACGAGGACGTAACCGGCGCCGACGGGCGACATACCCATCTTGGCTTCGAGGCGAGCTCCGTCGACGTCGAGGTTTCGAGCCGGCTTGTCGAGGTTGCGGACGATCTCTCGCAGGTCGTTGTCGTTGAGGGTGAACGGTCGACCGTCGCGCAACAACCCACCGTCGGACACTCGCACGAGGAAGCTCTGCGACTTGAGGGTTTCGGCCGGGATGCGAGACGCCCACCACTTGAGCGCATACAGGATGGCGAAGGGGATTCCGACACCCAGGAGGAACACCGCCAGGAAGCCCAGCAAGAAGCGTGTGGTGTCGAGCGGCTTGAGCAGATCCGCCGTGAACGGAACGTCGACGGGCATCGCGCGATCCGGCTCGCCTTCAGGGGCGATCATCAGACGGACCGCACCGTTGAAGGCACCGTTGCCCGCTTCCGGGACAGCGAGTTCGAGGGGCAGCGTGCCGCTCGTTCCTTCCTCGATGGTGAGGCAGTTGTCCGGCGAAGTGGCTCCGCCGACGGTGAGTGCGGCATTTCCGACGCCATCGGGAATTGCATCGATACGGACGGGCGAGGCAGGGTCGACCCACACGCACCCGGGCCCCTGGATCACGAGCTCGCCGGGGAAGGTACCGGCACCTTCCACCTGCCCGAAGTCGATCCGGCCGGGCACCGTCGGGTAGCCGATCGGCGGAGCCAAGTTCAGCGGCACGTCCACGTACTGCGGCGTGAGGTCGGTGCCGGGAGCGATCACGGAGCCCGACTCGTCGGTGGCGTCCGCCGTGGTCACTTCGAGGACGAGACGCAGTGTCGCCTCACCGGGCGCCACGTTCGTCAAGTCCAGCTCGATCGGCTCACCGATCGCGTCCTTGGAAACCCCGGACGCCAACGTGTGATCGACCTGCGCCGCGTCGGTGAGCGACACGCCCAGGTACGCGGATCCGAGAAGCTCGGACGGATCGATCTCCTCACGGTCGGAGTCGACGATTCCCAGTCGGACCGCGGACGTGACCTCACCGGCGTGGATGGCGGTGACGTCCTGGCCGAGCAGCGCCGGGAACAGGTTTCCGGAGATGTGGATGTTCGACTTGGAGCGGGCAGCCGGCTCGGACCCGTCGGGGTCGACGAACACGAGAGCCCACATACCCTGCCACTCGCCGGCGGCGTTCTCCGGCTGTTCCATCGTGAACGACACCGAGCGATCGGAGAGCCAGCGGTAATCGACCGCGACGCCGTCGACCGACGAACCGGACTCTGCCGCGGTGTAGGCCATAGGGAGCTCGTCGCCACTCGGGCTGACGAGCGTCGGCACCAGACCTTCGGCATCGGCGAATCCGAGAACCGTGACGGAGCCGATCGAGTCGTCGAGCACGAAGCGGTGCTGCGCCTCCTCGCACACCTCGTAGGCGCAGACACCCGTCTCGTTCTCGAGCGGAGCCTGACCGGGGCTGCTGAAGGCGTCGAATGCGAACAGCAGGTCGTCGATGTTCTGCGCGAGGTAGAAGTCGCCCGGCGTGGGTTCGGTGCGCGCACCACACGCTTGACCGGCCACGGGCTCGCCTGTCGCGATGGAGCGCATCAGGTCGAAGTCGGCGGCCTGCGCGGTGCCGTTGGCGAGGCCTACCGCGAATGTCGCGATACCGGACGACCGCAACTGGTCGGCGACGCCTGCGGGTCGGCAGATGGACTCGCGTGCCGCGCCGACGACCTGGGCGACACCTTCGTCGGTGGACAGCGAAAGCCCCGGCGCATAGGGCTTCTCCCCGTCACGAGCGGTGAAGTCGAGTTTGCCGTCGGAGAACCACGCGATGGCCTGGCACGAAGTGGAGCCTCCGGACGAGTGCTCCGCCAGTGCGCTTCGGGCGCCGTCGAGCGCGAGCCAGTAGTCGGTGTCGAGCCCGGACGTCCGTGAGCGGAACGCATCGACTTCGGATTGCAGTTCGCCCAGCGTTCCGGGCTCCAAGCGGGTCCACGGGGCATGCATCGTGAACTCGGACGAGAAGCCCGCCACGGCGACATCGAGCGCGACACCTGCGGACGCACCGAAGGAAGCAAGCTGGCCGAGAAGGTAATTCGCGGCTTCGACGCGGGCGGCATCGGGGTCCGACTGCTGCAGACTGCCCGATTCGTCGATCATCAGGAGCAGGTCGCCCTCGCGTTGCGACGCCAAGCAGCCACCGAAGTCGGCCACCGCGGTCTCACGGGGTTGGCCGGACGCCGTTGGCGCGATCAGCAGGCAGCCGAGGAGAACGATGATGACGGTTGCAAGCTTCTTCACAGTCGACCGAACCAATCCGCAATCTGCCATGCGCCGAGGAGCACTCCCGCCGCCGCGCATGCGACGGTTACCCAATAGATGACCTGTGCCGCTTTCAACGGCTGATAGACCGGAAGAGCACGTTGCTTCGTGTCCGCGATCATGTACGTGGCGAGGAGCAGAGCGGCGATGGGACCGGCGAGGGCCCAGCCTGCGACAGCGAAACCCGCGGAGCCGAGCGCGAGTGCGATGATCGCCAGAACCAAGCCCGCGACGGCGACCGCGCACGCCGCGACGACGCGCCCGACGGGGGTCTTGCCCTGCGAGAATCCGGACGAACGCACCGGTTGTTCGGAAGCGAACACATCGGTTGACGCGAATGCCGGCGACGACGCTCCCGGCCCGAACGGGTCCGGGTGGGAACCGAAGGTCGGAGCGCTCCCCCATGCAGGTCCGCTCGGGGTCGTCGATGGTGTGTCTATCCCGTCTCGCGAACTCGAGTACTCGCTGAAATCGAACGGGTCGGACGGTGACTGCACAGGCTTCTCTCGGGGGCTAGCTTCGGACCGATTCCTTGGCGAGTACATCCCGGCAGGTATCGGCGTTATTGATCCTTCAATCGGGGCATAGTCACTCTCCGTTACGAACGCTAAAGGGATCGTTATCCCAACGTAATATCGTGCGCAGTTGGTCCCGCCGATGCAGAGGATTTGGTCCTCTGCAGACGCTGAGATCTCGACGATCCGCCCCTCTCCTCCCCAATCCGGCCGTCCATGCCATGCGGACGGGACCGGCGGTTGATTTGTCCGGGTCGAATGGCACACTGTGCCGACCACATGAAGGAGAGCTCATGGTCCTACCTCTGATTCCGGCCGCGCTGATCGCCATCGGCGCCGTGACGGGCGGCGGCGGCGTCGCGCTCAGCGGCAAAGGCATCGCCGACCGCAAGAAGGCTTCGGACCAGCTACGCAGGGCTCAAGAGCAGTACACCAAGCGTCGCGACGCGATCGAAGAACGCGTCGGGAAGACCAACGCCCACCTCGAAGCGTTGGGTGCTCAGCAACAACAGGCTCTGATCGACGTGGTTGTGCGCATGGCGGAGTTCTTGCGTCGACACGAGAAGCAGGTACGGGAGAACGAGCGGTTGCTGGCCGACGGTCTCCAGGCCGGCATCGCCCGGGTCGACGGCCCGAACGGCCTCGACCTGAATCTGGGCGGTTGGCTCGGCGGAGCCATGGCATCGGTTGCGACCGGTGTCGGCACCGCATCCGCAGTGTCAGCGGCCGCGACCAGCTTCGGTGTCGCCAGCACAGGTGCTGCAATATCGGGACTGTCGGGAGCAGCCGCGCAGAGCGCCGCAATGGCATGGCTCGGCGGAGGCGCGCTCTCGGCCGGCGGTGGCGGTGTGGCACTCGGCGCGGCCGCGCTGAATGTGGTGACGATCGGTCCCGCTCTGCTCATCAGCGGATTCGTCATCAAGGGGCAAGGCCAGAAGGCACTAACCGAAGCGGCCGAGTTCCAAGTCAAGATCGACATCGCGAATGCCGAATTGGGCACCACCGACACCCTCTTGACCGCCGTCGACCATAGAGTCGACGAATTGCGCTCCGTGCTCGGCACACTGACTGTCAAGGCAGTCGCAGCCCTGGACGTGCTCGAGTCCGAGCCCTTCGATGCACGGGCTCATGCGTCGCGCTTCCAGAAGGCGATGGCATTGTGCGTGGCCGTCCGGGATGTCGCCGCGACCCCCATTCTCGACGAAGACGGCGAACTGACCGAGAACAGCGCGAATCTGACGGTGCGGTACCGCCCGATGACAGAAGGAGACGACCGTGGCGCCGAACAAGGCTGACCGGAAGGTGTACGAGGGCGAGGTACTGGGCTCGGTGAAACGCAAGATTGCTGCGGTCGACGGTTTCGCAGCGCTCTCGCAGCTGGTCACCGCCGCGCAGGAATGCATCGAGATCCACGCCGTCGAACAAACGAAACGCACCCGCCTGCACACATACGCAACCGCGGAAGTTCAGCGCATCAAGTCGGCCGAGTCCATTGTCAGAGACTACTTCGAGCAGTCCTTCGCCGAACGCCGCACAACCTTCGATGCCTTGTTCTCCCGACTGGATGAGGCACTGGAGCAAGAGAATTCACAGGTGATCAGCGAGGTCCTACGAGGGATCGTCGACATCGCCAAGACCTCTCCCCTGGCCGACCTCGGTGATCTCGGGCAGATTCGCGCGGCGCTCGATGATCCCGATCAGGTGTGGGATCTTTGAGTCGTCTCGTTGCCTCTCTCAGTCGACCATGACCGCAAAACGACCCCAATCGGTGAATTCCCAATCCCATCGTCGACATACCCGCTCACGTGAGAGCTCAGGGCGGGAGGGATCAAGGATCATCAGCTTCGAATGGCGTTCGGAGCCTACGACGATGGCGAGGAGGTAGGGCGCTGAACTGTTCAACATCAGTGACATCTCGTTGTTCGTCAGCGCGAAGCGAGCATCAAGCGAATCGACCTTCTTGACCTCGATATTCACCCGCTGCCCTGATGGGTCTGCACCTTCCAGGTCGTAACCGACGTTCTGTGTGCTCACGTCGCGCAGCGACCAACCTCGCCCGTTCAGGTACTGCATCGTTGCGACCTCGGCGGTACGCCACTGCGTCATCACTGCACCCATAGAGTTGGTCGCCGACGCGAGAGCGGAAGGACGACTCACCACGACCTCGCTTGTCACAGACTGCGACTCCTGAGCAGGGAGCAATTCCACGAGTGCTTGTTCTGTAGGTGTCAGCGAGCGCCCATGAACCCGCGCCAAGTCCTGGAAATGCTTACCGAGGCGCGTACGCAGCTGTTCCGATAATTGAGAGGCGACTGGCTCGTCAGCAAGTGCCGACAGATCAAGCGTTTCCAACCCGAGAACTGCTTTGAAGGTCCTCGCCGCTGCTTGATTTGCAGCGGAATACAGCGCTGCAGGCGCCCCGCCCGGGAAAATCGTCGATACATCTTTCTCTTCGAGAACCACGCTGGAGTACTTGAACGACGGTCGATGCTCCATCATCTCATCGCGCAGCGAACTCAGTAAGACTTGACTCGCACTTCCGGTCGCGGATACCAACAGGCTCCGGATGTCCTCGCCCTGCAGGATGAGTTCCCATAACCGCTCGAATGTCGACGTGCCCGGATTTCTCAACGCATAAGCGATCGCTCTGGCAGCATCGCGCAAGACTCTGGTTGTCGACTCGTCTGCTACGACGGCGTGAGTTCTCGAGGGGTCGGTCAACATGTCGCCAGAGATGACTACCGGAAGTCCCACTTCGTCATTGAGAGGCAAGAAGCATGCCAACCGCCCGCGGACGCTGGTGAGTGCGAGTGCGCGCGTATTCATGGGGACGGCTACGGTCGCGGCGCCTTCCCGCAAGATTGCGAAGTCGGCATCGCTCCCGGAGCTACGGACCACCACCCGATCATGGGCCCGTTCGATGCTGACCTGCATTTCGTCATCGCGAGAGCGAACCAGAACTGTGCGCACGTTTCGGAGGAAGAGCAGACTGATGGGGTCGAGCTCTCCCAGGCCATCACCGGCATCAGGCGTCCTCGTAACTGTGAACGACGCCCCACCTAACCACGGGGTCTGCTCGATTCCTACAGGGATGCGAATCAACGGCACCGAATCGAGCGCTTGCTCTCTCAGCAGCTCGGCGGCCAATGCCTTATCGAAGCTGAAAGTGACGTCACCTGAACGAACCTCAATCTTGGAAGCTACCGCAGCCAGGGATTTGAAACCGATTCCGCGGTATCCGATGGAGGCATCACCGCGAGTCTTTGTGGAGCTGGCACTTCGACACAAAGACTCGATGTCGGCTCCGTCCATCACACGGCCGTCATTACTCCAGGAGAACGTGCCGTCAGGACTTTCGACGACCGTGACCGTCGAGGACCCCGCATCGTCGGAATTCTGAAGTAGCTCGTACGGCACTCGATTCCGGTAGGTCTCCGCCAAGAGACCCTCCATCCGAGCGATCTCCCGAAAGAGGCCCGGTGCCTGTAGGTGTTCATCGATCAAAGTGTCCTGCAGCTGATGCAGGAACAAGTCCGTGGCACTCATTCGTCCGCATCCACAATGCGAACGACGACGCGGGTGGGCTTTCCGGACATGTCCTCCACATCCAGGTTGTCCTGCGCGACCCAACGAGGCGGTCGCCCAGGCAATTTCCCACCCTTCTGTACCCGAATATGCGCATAGGTTTGAAATCCGCTGGTGGCAATCAGGAACCCTTCGCCGTCCAAGACCTCGACTTCGATTTCAGGAACTCCTACCTCGAACGGGCACTCCCCTTCCAATGTAGGAGTCTCGTCCCTCCAATCATCGTCGGCCACGTAGTCGTCGAGCAGCTGCTGTGCAGTGCCGAATTCGAACACACCCTCCATGTGAACGCGGAGAGTTTTCGAATAGCTTTCAGGAACGATCTGCGCGGAAACGTTCGACACACGTGCCCTTACACCCGCACGAGTGGTGTCGTCGATGACGTTGACTTCTACTTCTGCACCCTCCCTCGTCGGGAGCTCGAAGTTGGAATCCACCTCCGAGATATCAAAGGCTGTGAGCCGAAGATGCAGATCGGCAGGACTCAACGGTTCACTGCACTCCCATCTCCGACTTGTCTCGGAGAATCTCAGCGGACGTTTCCGCGCCTTCTTCTCCGTCTCGAAAAGGGCCCGCTCGTAGGTAGGCGGAGTGTTGCTGCCTTTGCGGCTGAACACCAGAAGAGGAGGCGGGGCATAGTCGCTACTCGTGAACTTATCCGACCTGTCCTCAGGCAGGAATCGCACGGTGCCGGACACAACGACTTCTTGCCGGTAGTCGTTCTTACCGTAAGTCTTGGTGACCAGTCGAGCCTGAACCTCGTCGACCTGCCATCCGACCAGGGACAGGGCCAGCTCATCCACCTCGACGTCGAGCGGCTCAGCACTCTTGTCTTTCCCCAAGGCCGTTCTCCTAGATCTATCCCGCCAGTGATGACTACTGGATACTCAGCTTCGACCCGGCACCAACGACTGTGGCACTTCCGGTCGCGAATAACCTACGCAACTCCCGTCGGAATGGCCAGATCATGTTCAAGCTTCGAACGGAGCGAGTCGATGACAGGACGTTCCTACTTGGAACGAATCCCCTGGGAAGACGGATGACCGGTGAAACCCTGGGTACGGACCAGGCGCGCACCGACTTTGAAAGATGTGTTCGTGAGTAGGCGGCGGAACCCACGATCCGGACGTATACCACCCAAGTTGCAGATTGTGCCCTACTGACATACCCCAATCACGCGGAGGGTCGATATTCGGCGTACACGTTCCGTATTAGTTACTGTCGCATCGTGACCGCTCCCGCCACGCCCGTCGAAATCGACGAGTCGAGTAAGGACACCCGACGCCACCTCTCCGTCTTCGGCCTCGACTTCGTCGGCCTTGTCGTCGCCCTGTTCTTCTTCGCGTGGAGCCTGAGTCCCTCCCTCATCCCTCGCGAGTGGTATTTCCAGGGACTCATCAGTGGCGTAACAGGCATCGTCGGTTACGGCATCGGTGTCTTGGTGGCCTTCCCCGCTCGCCGATGGATCGCACCGCGGCTCACGTGGTGGCGACGGCGCCACACGGTCCGCCGCATCGCCGAGGTGATGGTCGCTCTCGTCGCGGTAGGGACACTTCTGGGGAGCCTGCTCGCCGCGGCGGAGTGGCAGAACGAGGTCCGTGCACTCATGGGCATCGAAACCACGACGGGCTTCGCGTACCTGCGGACCGGTCTGGTGAGTGTCATGATCTTCGCCGCCCTCCTTTACATCGCACGCGGATTGCGTTGGGTCGGACGACGCTTCGCGGAGTTCCTCGCGACCCGCCTGCGTGTTCCGGTCGCCGCGGCCGGCATCCTCGCACCGGTGATCCTCGTGCTCGCGGTGGTGGTGTTCGTCGACCAGGTTCTGCTCGCGAGCAGTTCTATGGCAGCACGCATCGTGTTCGCCGACGACAACAACAGCACCGATCCCGGCGTGGAGCAGCCTCAGATTCCCGAGCGGTCGGGCAGCCCGGCGTCGCCGTCGACGTGGGAGAGCCTCGGGCGTCAGGGGCGTACGTTTGTCGCGGGCGGGATGGACGCCGAGGAATTGACCGAGCTGAACGGCGCTCCCGCGCTCGAACCCATACGGGTGTACGCGGGACTCGAAGCCGACGGCACCACCGATGAGCAGGTGCAGTTGATCTTCGACGAACTCGACCGCACGAAGGCGTGGGAGCGCGAGATCCTCGTGGTCGCCGGCACCACCGGAACCGGGTGGGTGAATCCGTTCGCTTCCGATTCGATCGAGGCGATCTACAACGGCAACTCGGCGATCGCTGCGATCCAGTACTCCTTCCTGCCGAGCTGGATCTCCTTCCTCGTCGACGGCTCCGCAGCGAAGGCGGCCGGTAACGCACTGATCAACGGGGTACACGAACGCTGGTCGCAACTGCCGGAGGACCAGCGCCCGAAGCTGGTCGTCTACGGCGAGAGCCTCGGCTCGCAGTCTGCCGAGGCGGCCTTCGACGACCTCGCCGACATGCGCAGCAAGATCGACGGCGCACTTTTCGTCGGGCCTCCAAACTCGAACCAGCTGTGGCGCAGCATCGTCGACCATCGCGATCCCGGCAGCCCCGAGGTGCTTCCCGTCTACGAGGACGGTGTCGCGGTGCGGTTCGCCTCCGACCTGCAAACGCTCGAGGACCAGCAGGGACCGTGGAACGACCCGCGGGTGCTGTATCTGCAACACGCGTCCGATCCGGTGGTGTGGTGGGGACCGGGACTGCTGTTCGAGCGACCCGACTGGCTCGCCAAACCTCCGGGCGCGGATCGCTCACCGTCGATGCGGTGGTACCCGATCGTCACCTTCGCTCAGGTCGCGGCCGACATCATGGTCGGCACCTCGCCGCCTGTCGGTCACGGGCACAACTACGAGGACCTCATCCCCTACGGCTGGGCCGCCGTGACGTCGCCCGAGGGGTGGACGTTTGCCGACACCCAGCGGATTGCCGAGGCCGTCGAACAATTGAACACCTCGGACGAGTAGCCAACACGGCACGCTGCTTGAGGATCTTCGGGGCCGGCATTCTCGGAATCGAGGACGACGCGCGCGCGAAGGCGGTCTTCGACGCATTGCCGTCGGGCGGATGATGCCGCAAATTCACCCTCGTTCTTACTGACCGTTTCAGAATGAGTTCGGCGTGGTAGATGGCGTTCCGGGACGGTTTCGGGCACCGTGTCGAGAGTGTCTGTTGATCTTGTTCCTGACGATCTGTGGGAGCGTGTAGCTCCGCTGCTTCCGCCCAGATCTGCCCGCCGGTTCCGGTTTCCGGGGCGCAAGCCGGTCGACGACCGGGTCGCCCTGGCCGGCATCATGTTCGTTCTGCGCACCAACGTGGCCTGGCGTGATGTGCCGGCAGAGACGATCGGGTGCAGCGGAGTGACCTGCTGGCGCAGGTTGCGGGAGTGGACCGAGGCCGGGGTGTGGCCGCGGCTGCACGAGATGCTGCTCGCGGAGCTGCGAGCCGCCGGGTTGCTTGAGATGGACGACGTCGCCGTCGACGGCTCGCACGTGCGGGCCCTCAAAGGGGGGATCACACGGGACCCTCACCGGTCGATCGCGGCCGCACCGGCAGCAAGCACCATGTGATCGTCGACCGGCACGGAACCCCTCTTGCGGTGTCGCTGACCGGCGGAAACCGCCACGACGTCACTCAACTGATGCCGCTCGTCGAGGCGATCCCCCGTATTCGAGGCCGGCGGGGCCGGCCGCGGAATCGGCCCCGCCGGTTGTTCGCCGACCGAGGCTACGACTACGACAAGTACCGAAACCTGCTTCGCGAAAAGGGGATCACCCCGATGATTGCCCGCCGAGGCGCCGCGCATGGCTCCGGGCTCGGCAAGGTCCGCTGGGTCGTCGAGCGGACCTTCGCTTGGTTGCACCAGTTCAAGCGTCTGCGAACACGTTCCGAGGTACGAACGGACTTGCATCAGGGGCTGCTCGAACTCGCGTGCAGCATCATCTGTTTGAGGCGACTGCGGAGATCATTCTGAAACCGTCAGTTAATCCGACCAACCGAGTTTCTTCCGCGTTTCTCGCACCACGCCGTGATAGAACATCGGTATTGCTCGTGAATCGACTCAAGAATGCGAACCGAAGTACGTCGATTCACCGGTACCGGAAACTCGTCGACGCGGATCTGCCGCGGAGTGGTGTCGCGCATGTGCACGTGAGTCGTGTGGATCGGCCCATCCGGCCGGGACCGGCAAGCACGCCGAACCTTCTCGTAGTCCGACACCACATATACGAAAGATCCCCGAAGACAACGCCTTCGGGGATTCTTCGGCGCTCGCGGACTACTGGCCGCTGAGGCTGCTGATGCTGCCGATGAGCTCCATGAACGGGCCGAGCAGCTTCGCCAGCTCGATGAGGGTCTGAAGTTCTTCCATGGGGGACTCCTGTCACAGGGGGAATTACGCGCAACGAGACTCGCTGCGCATCAATAAATATCAGGAACCCGTGTACTTCGCTGAAGAAAGCGCGTGAAAAGACGCACTGTAACGTTCCCAATCGAGAAACGATGTGACCGAGTCGATTCAGTAGTCGTCCGTCCCCGCAATCATTCGCGTACCCGGATCGACAATCTCACCGACGACCGTTGCATCCGTCCGACCGACTGATTCGACGAACTCGTGCGGCTGCCCGTCAGTGCGGAACTCGATCGACGGCCGGGACAGTTCTGGCGCAGGAGTATCCACTCGACCGGGCGTGATTCCGCGACGCTCCAGCTCCTCCCAGAGTCCTGACAGGGCTGCGACCGGGTCGAGGTAGTACTCCGATTCCCGGACCCGCCAGAACTTCCAACCGCTGCGGTGCAGTTCGCGCTCCCGCTCCAGATCGGCGCTCTGCCGTTCGGGGCTGGTGTGCCACTGTTCGTCGTCACAGGCGACGGCCAGCTTGCCTGCCGCCCCGGTCACGACCAGATCGATGAAGTGACCGTTCACCTCGACCCGCGGGTTCACGTGATAGCCGCGGGCGGCGACGTCGAGGAAGACGTCCTGCTGGAAGAGGCTGTCGAACGCCTCGTGCCGCTCGTCGCGCGTCACGCCGTCGGGCATCGGCTCGGCCGGCCGCGGGGACGTCGTCCGCATGTGGGTGAGCAGCGAGTACCGCAGGTCGGTGCGGCGCAGCGTGTCGATGGTCCTCGAATGGAACAACCACAGCTGGTCCTGGGCACGCGACGCCGCCACGTTGAACCGTCGCTGGTATTCGGTCCGCGTCAACGCCGCGATGTTCTGTTCGGGCGCGACGACCATCGACAGGAACACCACGTTCCGCTCGTCGCCCTGGAAGTCCGGGGGCGTGCCGACGCGTAGCCTGCGCTCCTCCCACTGCTCCGGGGTGAGCCGATCCAGCAGTTCGTTCTGGATGATGTCGACCTGCAACTGCCCCTGCAACACCACCACACCGAAGGTCTTGCCGTCGTAGGCGGGATCCTCGACGCACTTCACGAGCGTGTCGACGAGGGCATGCGCCTCGGCGTAGTTCGTCAGCGTCGAGTTCTGCCCGGTGACGGCCCCGTCCTCGACGAGGGTGGTACGCAGCGGCTGCAGACGATCGGAGCCGTACTGCCGCATGGGGACCAGCGGGTCGTCGGCGTAAAACTGGTCACTGGACCACGCGATGATCTCCGGCATCGACCGGAAGTGCTCGCGCAACCGGACGATGCTGCCGAACCGCGACCGCAGCAACGAGAACAGGCTCGATCGCGGAGTGAAGCTGTCGCGCAGGTAGTTCGGAATGTCGGGCAGGTACGAATCGAGACGGCTGAACACCCCGTCGAGTGCACCCAGCGACACCGCGCTCGGCGCACACTGCTTGTCGTCGCCGACGACGATCACGCGCGGCGCCAACCACAGCAGGAACAGGCTGCTGATGTCGGTCTGGCTCGCTTCGTCGACGATGACGACGTCGAACGAATTCTGTTCGGGCGGAATCGAAGCCAGCACCTGCTGCAACGGCATCACCCAGGCCGGCACCGCACCCTGCGCGACCTGCATGGCCTCACGCGCCGCCGCCCGATAACGCTCCGCGTAGCGGCCGGTGCCCTTACCGATGCTCGCGATGTGATCACGGTACGAATGGAGCGCCTGGACCTGCTCGGCGGTCGTGCGGTCGAGACACGCGCTCCACGCCTTCTCCTCGACGAGCTCCGTCGTCAGACGCGCGACGTCCTTCTCGAGTGCGTCGAGGTCGCGCTCGAACTGTCCGTCGTCGCTGCGCTCGTGGAAGCGTCGCACCCACTCGTCCGCCCGTCGCCACGCCCACGCCTCGTCGATGTCGGCGAGACGAACCGGCCAGGCCAGGCTCAACGGATTCTCCGCGAGGGCCTGAGCGAGAGCCGGTGCCGCGGTGGTCAGGCGCGCATGGAGGGAGACGAGTTCCAGCTCCTCGCGCTGCTCCCCCGCCGCCCGATCCCACGCGTCCAGGGCCGCATTGATGGCGTCGAAGTCTGCGTCGTGGAAGGCGCGTGCCAGCGCGCGGCCTTCGGGCGACGCTCCCCCGGAGATCTGGCCCCGCACGTACATGCCGATGGATTCGAGCCAGTTCTTGCTCGCTTCCGCGGTGCCCGCTGCGGCGATGGTCCGTGCCGACTCGGCGGTGGCCCGCGCCTGCTCGATGCTCGTGATCCGCGGCGCCCCCGGATGGACTTCGCGCAGTGCCGATTCGACGTCGTGCACCCGGGCCACGAGATTGTCGACGATGGCGCGATCCCGATCGAGGAACGCAAGGGTACCGACCGCACGGCTGCGCGACTCGTCGAGCTCGATGTCGATACCGAGGTCGCGGAGGACCACCCGCGCGACCCGGATCGCCTCGAGCGCACGCAGATGTTCGGCGACGATGCGCGCCGTCTGGGCGGTGGTGGCCGCGACACCGTCGACGGTCGCGATCTCACCGAGTGCCTCGACAGCGGATTGCTCGTCGCTGCGCCGGAATCGGGTGAATCCGCTGCGCCACGTATCGCCCGCCTCGAGTTTGCGGGCGAGCGCGTCGTACGCCTCGAATGCCTGACGTCCCGTCACCGCGATGTCCACCGAGCTTGCCCCGACGATCCGGTCGGCCTCCTGCGCGGCCTGCACGAGCCTGGCGAGCTCGGCGGTCTTCCCCCACAGGTGCTGGGCGCGGCCCGACAGGACGTCGTCGGCGACGCGCTGGATCCGCGCGTCGAGCCGATCCGCGTCCTCCAGGGCACCCTGCAGCTGCTCGCACAGGTCGCGGATACGGCCGAGCGCTTCGAGCGATGCACCCTCGAGGATCCGCAGCAATCCCTGCGTCTCCCCGTTGGTCGTCCCGCTCGACGCCTGGGAGACGGCGGCGCACGCGTACTGCAGTTCCCTCTGGGTGGGCAGGGACAGTTCGGGGAAACGCTGCTGGCGACGGCGCGCGCGCTCGACGCTCGACCGCTGGTGCAGCGAGTGGAGGGTGACGAGTTCGTCGACCGTCAGCGGCGAGGTGTCGGTGAGCAGAGGCGCGGGCAACCACGCGTACTTGGCCTCGTACGCGCGGACCCGCCGGACGATCGACGCAGCCGTCCCCTCGTAGCCGGCGGCGACGTCTGCGTGAACCTCGGTCTCCTCCGCGCGCGCCTGCCGGATCTGTTCCATCAGCGTCGCGCGACGCTGGAGGGCGTCGTTGCGTTGCGCGGTGAGCTCGTCGATACGTTCCTGCGCGCGCCGAACGTTGAATTGCGCCTTGCGGATAGCGATTTCGCTGACACTGCGAGTGAGTTCGACCGTGCCGCCGTGCACGGGGTCGGTGACGGCCACGCACAGTTCCTGCAGCTCGGACGGGAGCTTCTCCCGGAGCACGCGCAGCGCCTGCGCCTTCTCACTGGTGACCAGCACACGCTGCCCACGCGCGAGCAGCGCCGCGACGATGTTCGCGATGGTGTGGGTCTTGCCGGTACCCGGCGGACCCTCGACCACGACACCGCTGTCGCCGGCGAGCCGGTCGATGATGTCGCGCTGTTCCTCGTTCGCGGGCAGCGGCAGCAGCTGCTCGCCGGTGAATTCGGTCGACGGCGTGCCGATGCGGTCGAGCCATGCGACCCGGTCGGCCGGTTCGATCGCTTCGACAAGCTGTGCCAACCCGAGCGGCACCGGATTCGAATCGTCGGCGGCCGCCTCGGTCATGCGGCTGTAGTACTCGATGAGCGCGTGGGCGCCGCGCTTGCGCAGCACGAGCACCGGCGACGGCGTCACGAAGGCATCCGACGACGACGCTTCGTCCGCACGATCGACGACGTCGACCGGCACGGTGAGCGCACGCTCGGCCCAACTCTTCAGGAACGCGCGGGCCGCGGGGTCGAGGGGCGACGCGACCTGGGTGACGAGTGCGTCGTGCAGTTCACGGACGCTCGTCGGGTCGAAGACCTCCAGGCCGGTGAGGAGCTGGACGTCCTCGAGCGACGGCCCGGCGCTGGGACTCAGCCGGACCACCAGGTCGCCGGAATCGCCCTGTCGCTCGATGAGCGCGGCTTGGGTGATCAGGTGCGTGTGGACCCGCGCGCCCGCCACCCCCTCGGAGAGGTGCAACAGACCTGACGCGACGACGAGTTCCAGCGATTCGGGCTGGTCCTCGAGGTCGAGCATCGCTCGCTGCAGGAAGGAATACAGATGGGAGGCGGCCTGCCGTTCACGGTCGACGATCGCCCACGTGCGCCAGTCCGTCAGCCAGGCGTCGAGACCGTCGATGCCGATGGCCTGGGGGTCGAGTTCGGGCTCGACGGCGGAATCCGCGATGTCCCCGTGCACGTACTTCGCGAGCTCGGCGGGCGGGCGCGGGGGCTCTTCGAGCTGAGCGCGACGCGCGCGCAGGACGATGTCGCCCGACGCGGCATGGGCACGCAGGCCGGCCCTGATATTGCCCTCCTCGAGGGACATCACGGCGCGGTGTTTGTCGACGACGCGGACGGGCGCACTGCGGGCCTTGACGAGCTCGGCCAGGAAGGCAAGCAGGCGCTGCACGCGATCCCTCAATTCGGGTTCGCTCTCGCCTGACTCCACTTGCACTCCACTCACCCTTGCGGACGTCCTTCCACCCGTCCACGGAGACGGGCATGTCCACCTTAGAAGTCTTGGTCGACATGCGCGTTTCCGGACCCGGACGACGTCCACCGGCATTTCCGCCGATCCTCGTCGAAAAGGCGCTGACCTGCAGAAATAAGTGAGGTGACAGTATCAGGGGATGGTGACCGTGCGCGAGGCGGTCGGAGCGTGGTTGGTCGCGCCGAGTTCCCGTGCCGTCTGTCGCGGCGGCACCCGATCGAGCGCCCACCGCTCGACCAGCAGCGTGATCTTGGTGAGCATCTCGGTGCGCAAGCGCTGGAACGAATCCTCCGGATCGGTCCCCACCCACCCGAGGAGCACCCACCACGCCCACGCGACCGCGCCGGCGTTGGCGACGAAATCCGGGATCACCGGGATGCCGCGTCCGGTGAGCACGGCTTCGGCGTCCGGCGTCGTCGCGGAGTTCGCGGCCTCGATGACGACCCGTCCGGCGACCCGGCCGACGTTCTCCGCCGTGATGGCATAGGAGATGGCGGCGGGGACGAAGATGTCGGCGGGAATGCCGATCACCGCGTCGCGCGGCAGTTGTTCGACGTGTGACGGGACGCGGGAGCGGTCGATCTCCCCGTACTCGTCCCGCAGGTCGAGCAGTGCCGGGATATCCAGTCCGTCAGCGCAATACAGTGTTCCGGCGGCGTCGGCGACGGCGGTCACGCGCATGCCCGCTTCGTGCAGGTACCAGGCGGCGCCGCCTCCCATCGTGCCGATTCCCTGGATCGCGACGGTGGTCTCGGCCGGCGCCCAGCGGTATGCGTTCGCGGTGGCGATGCAGGCCTGCGCGACGCCGTAACCACCGATCACGTCGCCCAGCAGGAAACCGCCGTCGACCGGCGCATTCAGGGAGGTGCGCACCCGGTCCAGGGTGATCGCCGGGTCCGCTGCACGGCTGATCGCGGCGTGGAAGGACTGGTGCAGGCCCAGCCGCTCGAAGACCTCGTCGAGGAGATGCTGGGGAACGCCCAGGTCCTCGGCGGTGACCCAGTGCGCGTTCAACCAGGGACGCATCGCCTGGCAGAAGCGCTGCAGCACGTCGACGGCACGGGGATCCTTCGGGTCGAAATCGATCCCGCCCTTCGCGCCGCCCACCGGCAGGTCGAACACCGCGGTCTTCGCCGCCATGCCGCGCGCCAGGTCCTCGACCTCCGACATCGTGCACCCGGCCCGCATGCGGGTGCCGCCGGTCGCCAGATCGCCCACCAGGGTGTGGACGACGAGATAGCCGTGCGCACCTGTCACCGGATCCGTCCAGGTAAGACGCATGAAGGGTTCGTCCCTGCGGGTGTCCACCGCGTCGACGCGTGTTGCCATGGTGGTCATATGCGGTCCCCCGTTCGTCAGAGCCGTCGTCACGTCGATTCGGCCGGTGACGCCAGCGTGCCCGGGGGTGGCGCGGGGCGTCCAGTTACGAAACTCGAAGGTGAGAGTTCACGATTTCTACACAACGCGAGCTCACAGCGGTTGCAGGTCCCCGGGCGCGCCCTACGCTGACGGCATGGAGTTGTCCCTGCGCCGGTTACGGATGCTTCGAGAACTGCATCGCCGAGGTACCGTCACGGCCGCCGCGCTCGCCCTGCACTACACCACCTCGGCGGTCTCGCAGCAGCTCACCCAGCTCGAACGGGACGTCGGTGCAAAGCTTTTCGAGCGTCGGGGACGTCGGGTCCAGTTGACGGAGGCGGGCGTGCTGCTCGCCGAACATGCCGAGGAGATCCTGCAGTCGGTGGAGCGGGCGACGACCGCGCTCGAACAGTCCCGCGACGGGGTCAGCGCGCGCCTGACCGCCGGTGTGTGGGCCTCCGTCGCATCCACTCTGATCCCCAGCGCGCTGGCGTTGTTGGCTGCCGAGCACCCCGGCATCGAGGTCCGCACGAGAGAGCTCGCCCCCGAGGAGACCGCCGGCGCCGTGCGCGACGGTTCCCTGGACTTCTCGTTCGTCATCGAATATTCCGGCTACCCGATGTTGTGGGATCCGGAGCTGACCAAGGTGGTGATCGCAGTCGAGCGCTTGCACGCCGCGGTGCCGCCCGGGACGGTGCCGGCGGGCACCATCGCACTCGCCGACCTCGCCGAGCATCCGTGGGTGCTGGCCGGCCCGAAGTCGCACTTCGGTCGCGCGGTGAGCCTCGCGTGTCAGCGTGCGGGGTTCGAGCCGAGAATCAACCATGAAGTCGGTGAGCAGGCGACGGCGCTGGCGATGGTCGCCGCGGGGCTGGGCGTCACTCTCGTCTCGGATCTCGGGCTGACGTTGAGCCCACCCGGGGTCGAGGTAGTGGCGTTGACCGAACCGCTCTTCCGCACGATCTCCATCGCGCATCGCGGGATCGCGTCGGAACGGCCCCCGCTGCGCCTCGTGATCGACGCGGTGCGCACCGCCGCAGCGGAGCGGGGGCTCGCGGCGCAGTAACCAGCCTGTCGCTGCCTACTGCGCGAGCTGCTTACGCAGCACGTACTTCAGGATTCCGCCGTGCTGGAAGTACTCGGCCTCGGCCGGGGTGTCGATGCGCACCGTCGCGTCGAACTCCGTATCTCCCGCCTTCACGTGCACGGTCTCGGGGATCTCGGCGCTGTCCGCCAGTCCGGTGATGGTGAACTCCTCCTCCCCGGTCAGGCCGAGGCTCTGCGCTGACTCACCATCCGGGAACTGCAGCGGCAGCACGCCCATGCCGATGAGGTTGGAGCGGTGGATGCGCTCGTACGACTGCGCGATCACTGCGCGCACACCCAGCAGCAGCGTGCCCTTGGCCGCCCAGTCACGCGACGAGCCCGACCCGTACTCCGCGCCCGCGAGCACGACCAGCGGTGTGCCGTCCTCCGCGTACTTCTGCGCGGCGTCGTAGATACTCATCTGCTCGTCGGTCGGCAGATAGCGGGTGACGCCACCCTCGACGTCCGGCACCAGTTGGTTACGCAGTCGGATGTTGGCGAAGGTGCCGCGGATCATCACCTCGTGGTTGCCCCGTCGCGAACCGTAGGAGTTGAAGTCGGCCTGCTCGACGCCGTGCTCCTGCAGATAGCGACCGGCAGGGCTGTCGCGTCGAATCGCACCGGCCGGCGAAATGTGGTCGGTGGTCACCGAGTCACCGAGCAGCGCGAGTACCCGCGCGCCCTCGATGTCGCTCAGCGGTTCGGGCTCCGACGACATGTCCTCGAAGTAGGGAGGACGCCGCACGTACGTCGACTCGTCCTTCCACTCGAACACCTCACTGTCGGGCACGTCGAGATTTCGCCACGTCTCGTCGCCGGTGTAGACGTCCTGGTAGCCGGTCTCGAACATCTCCGCGCGCACCGCGTCGTCGATGACCTCCTGGATCTCCTGCGTGGTGGGCCAGATATCGCGCAGGTAGACGTCGTTGCCCTCGGAGTCGGTGCCGAGCGGGTCATCGAAGAGGTCGACGAGCATCGAACCGGCCAACGCGTACGCGATCACCAGGGGCGGCGACGCGAGGAAGTTCATCTTCGTCTGCGGATGGATGCGTCCCTCGAAGTTGCGGTTGCCCGACAGGACGGCCGAGACGTTGATGTCGTGCTCGTCGATCGCGGCCGCGATCTCGTCGGGAAGCGGACCGGAGTTGCCGATGCAGGTCGTGCAGCCGTATCCGACGAGGTTGAAGCCGAGCTTGTCGAGATACGGCGTCAGGCCCGAGCGTTCGTAGTAGTCGGTGACGATCCGCGACCCCGGAGCCAGCGAGGTCTTCACCCACGGCTTGCTCCGCAACCCCTTCTCGACGGCATTCTTGGCGAGCAGCGCCGCGCCGATCATCACCGACGGGTTCGACGTGTTCGTGCACGACGTGATCGCTGCGATCACCACGTGCCCGTTGTCGAGTTCGAACTCGTCACCGTCCCCGACGCGCACCGGGACCTTCTTCGACGGTGGCGCCGAGGTGTCGGCCTCGTCGGGCACCGGGTCGCGCGGCTCGTCGCGGGAGTCCTCGCTGCGCACCGACACCGGGTCGCTGGCCGGGAACGATTCGAGCACGCCCTCGTCGACACCCGAGTCCTGGACGCGAGAGACGACGTCGGGCACCTCCTCACCGTTGAGCAGCGAGGTCACGGCCTTCGGCGCGAGGGCGACGGGGATGCGGTCCTGCGGTCGCTTCGGGCCGGCGACGGACGGCCGGACCTTCGACAGATCCAGTTCGACGACCTCGCTGTAGTCTGGTTCGCGATCGGGGTCGTGCCACAGGCCCTGCTCCTTCGCATACGCCTCGACGAGGCGGATCTGCTGGTCGTCGCGACCGGTGAGGCGCAGGTAGTCGAGGGTGGCGTCGTCGATCGGGAAGATCGAGATCGTCGAGCCGTACTCGGGGCTCATGTTGCCGATGGTCGCGCGGTTGGCGAGCGGCACGTTGGCGACGCCGGGGCCGAAGAACTCGACGAACTTGCCGACCACGCCTGTCTTGCGGAGCATCTCGGCGACGGTGAGCACGAGGTCGGTCGCCGTGGTGCCCTCCTGCAGTTCGCCGGTGAGCTTGAAGCCGACGACCTGCGGGATCAGCATCGACGCCGGCTGGCCCAGCATCGCAGCTTCTGCTTCGATGCCGCCGACACCCCAGCCCACGACGCCGAGGCCGTTGATCATGGGGGTGTGCGAGTCGGTGCCGACGAGCGAGTCGGGATAGGCGACGAGCCCGCCGTCCTCGTCCTCCCGCGTGAAGACGACGCGGGCCAGGTACTCGAGGTTCACCTGGTGGCAGATGCCGGTGCCGGGCGGGACCACCTTGAAGTCGTCGAAGGCACCCTGCGCCCAGCGCAGCAACTCGTAGCGTTCGCGGTTGCGCTGGAACTCGAGATCGGTGTTGATCCGGAAGGCATCCTCGGTGCCGAAGACGTCGGCGATCACCGAGTGGTCGATGACCAGCTCGGTGGGGATCAGGGGGTTGATGCGCTTCGGGTCGCCGCCCTGCTGGGTCATGGCGTCGCGCATCGCGACGAGGTCCACGACGCACGGCACGCCGGTGAAGTCCTGCATGAGGACGCGTGCCGGGGAGAACTGGATCTCCGGGTTGTGGGTCGACTTCGGATCCCATCCCGCGACGGCCTCGATCTGCTCCCGGGTGACGAGCCGCCCGTCCTCGGTGCGCAGCAGGTTCTCCAGCAGGACCTTGAGGCTGTAGGGCAGTCGCTCCGAGCCCGGGACCTTGTTGATGCGATAGATCCGATAGTCGGTGTCGTCGACCTTCAGGGTGTCGCGTGTGCCGAAACTGTCGTCACTCATGAACGTGCCTCCCGACTGCGATGTTTCCGGTGGTTACCCGAATGGGTAGCCCGTTCCGCCACCCGGCAATCACAGGGTGGGTTCAGGCGGTCGCGCGGGCCACCTCGTCGGCGATCAGAGCGATGCCGTCGGGCGGCTCCGTGACACCGACCAGGACGGCTTGTGTGACGCCGTTGCTGAGCGCGACGAGGCGCTTGGCTTCTTCGGATGCTTTCTCGGGTGACATGCCCAGTTCTTCGAGGAGTCGTCGGGTTTCCTCTGTTGTGCCTTGTGTCGACTCTTCCAGGAACGCGCGGATCCAGGGGTCGCTCGCGGATTTGGCGAGGTAGGCGTACCAGACGGACACGCCGAGACGTCCGACCTCGTCCGTCGGGACTGGTTGAGCGAGAAGCGCCACGAGCGCTGCCTGCGGATCGGATTCTGCTCGTTCATAGCGTTTTTCGGCTTCGGCGACCATGTATTCGGCGCCCGTGCGGATCAGGTGTTCCTTGGAATCGAAGTAGTGCTGGATCCGGCCGATCGACACTCCCCCGGCGGCGGCCACCGCCTGAAAGGTCACGCCGTCGATCCCCCGCTCGTGGATGACCGCCCACAGCGCGTACACGATCTCCCGGCGACGTTGCGCATGGTCGACGACTCTCGGCATGATCACACGATACAATATGAACATATTGCAACGTCGACAATCGGGGGTCCCGATGACCCAGCACATTCGATCGAGGAGAGTTCTTCGGCGCGCCGGTCTCGTAGTGGTCGCGGTACTCGCAGTCGTTGGCCTGGTCGCCGCCTACCAGTTCTTCTTCGGCGCGCCGGGCGTCGGCCACTTCCGCAGCGCCGACGGCCGCGACAGTTACGTCGCCGCCTACGAGCGAGCGATGGCGATGCTGCCGCCACCTTCTGCGGTTCACGACGTCCCCACCCGGTTCGGCACGGTCCGCGTCTACGAATGGACGTCGCCGCAGACGGCCGACTCCGTTCCCGTCGTCCTCGTTCCGGGCCGGGCGTCTGGCGTGCCGATGTGGGGCGAGAATCTCCCGGGCTTCCTCCCCGAGCACCGCGTTCTCGCGTTCGACGCACTCGGCGACGCAGGCCTGTCCGTCCAGGCCGCACCGTTGACCTCCACCGACGACCAGGCGCTGTGGATCGATGACGCGCTCTCCGGGCTCGGCGTGGAGACCGCGCACGTCGTCGGACACTCCTTCGGTGGGGCAAGCGCAGCGTCCTACGCGAAGCAGTTCCCCGAGAAGGTCCGGTCGCTGACATTGCTCGAGCCGGTGTTCACCTTCGGCTATCCCCCTGCCCGAATGTTGTTCTGGGCGTCGGTGTCGACACTGCCGGGCCTTCCGAACAGTTGGCGGGACACCGCACTCGCGAAGGTGGGCGGTGTCGACGACTACGACTCCGACGACGCTATGGCGGCGATGATCTCGGAGGGTTCGGAGCACTTCTCCGCTGCGCTACCGACCCCGTCGCCGTTGAGCGACGACGAGCTGAGGGCTTTGGCCATGCCCACCTATGTCGCTATCGCGGAGCGTGATTCGCTCGCCGGAGGTGAGAAAGCAGCAGCTCGGGCACGGCAACTCGCTGATGCCGAGGTTCTGGTCTTCCCCGACACGACGCACTCGCTCCCCATGCAGGCGAAGGACCGACTGAACTCGGAACTGCCCGAGTTCTGGCGCGGGGTCGAGCAGGACTGACGCGGTAGCGGAGCGCGAAATGGTCATCGGCGCGCGTTGTTGCGCGCACCGATGACCATTTCGCGCTCTCGGGTGGGGGCTGTGTGTAACGCGTGTGGCGGCAGGTGCGACACCCATACGGTCATTCCATACAGAACGGACATTGCATTGAACCTGCCCGCCGGCCCGCGGCCGAGTCATCCTCGGCCCGCCTCGAGTCGACGAGGACGGATCTCAGTGCGCAGCCCTCTGTGTTCGGAAGCGCGATCTCGTGGAGGAGTCGACGACCCGCGGCCATAAGCCGCCACGTCACCGCCCTCCCGCCCCGTCCGCATACGGACTGCAGCCCACATCCAGGGCGGGGTGCGCTCGATCGACAGCATTCACACAAGGATTGGATTCAATGAAGAAGCTCATCGGAACGCTCGCTGCTGCGGCAACTCTCGCTACGGGTACTGTCGTGCTCACTGCACCTGCAGTTCAGGCAGCGACGATTTCCGGCAGCGCGGTCGAGTACGTGTTCTGCAGCGCTAACCAGCACAACAACGAAGTCACCTACTACGACCGCTACGGCATGGTCGAGAAGATCGTCAGCTTGCCCGACTTCGACGGGAAGGTCTACTGCGGGGCGATCGAGGTCGGCATCGAGTCCGATTCGTATGTCTGGTCCTCGATTGCCAACGATCACTCGCACTACGTATACGCGGCGATCTACTCGGTGTCCTACCCGCTCTTCTCGGGAAGCACCGGCGCCCCGCCCAACCGGAGTCTCGTTGCGCGGGAGGAAAGTCGCGATCGCTCTGGCGGCTTCAACTACGCCATCGCTTCGTAGCGAGCAAATGATCCCAGCGAATGCCCCCGACTCCGCAAGAGTCGGGGGCATTCGTGTAGGTGGTAGCACCGTCGGTGACGTCTCCTCACCGCCGGCGCACTCTGTGTTAGCGTCTGCCCGACAATCGATCGGGGGGTCGCATGGGTAGGTGGGGAATCGTCGCGCTCGCAGCAGCCGCGGCAGTGGTGACGGCGTGCAGTCCGAGCGCCGCGGATGACGCCGCAGGAGCCGAGACGGCGAGGTCGACGACCCGAACCCCGCGCATCACCGACGACTCCGGCCGTCCGCCAGTCACCTTCGACCCTTGCTACGACATCCCCGACGAGGTCATGAACGCGGCGGGGTATGACGCAGCGAAGAAGGAAGTCGCGGACATGCCGATGGGGACGTACACCTTTCTCGGCTGCGCTTACGACAAACGGGACCACGTCCCAGGAGTGCGGCATGGATACGGACTCAACATCTTGTCCGGAAACGTCACGCTTGAGGAAGAGCTCGCAAAGAACGGGCATATGGCGACCGAGACTGTCGTAGGCGGGCGTCGAGCTCTCTTAGAAATTAGCCCTGCAGATAGGAATACGTGTGCCTACGTTCTGCAGACTGACTTCGGACTCGTCATCGTCAGCAGACTGTACTACGCAGACCATGCAGGCCCTGCCCCTCAAAGCGAGTGGTGTGCAGGATTGATCGAGCTCGTGACCACAATCGAACCGTTCATCGATAAGTGATCCTTCGAATGGAGTAGCGATGCACGACTACACACGACTACAACCTGAGGTTGTGGACGAGATTGTCCGCATCTGTGGCGTCATGCTCGCCGAGTTCGAACAATCTCTGCAATTTGCGGACAGACTCGTGAGAACTGACGGTTTCGGCGACTTCGAATCAGCCCAGCAACTCGCGGCGGGCTACCGGCGGAAGGCTGCAGGCACGCCGGAGTCAGCCAGAGAACGTGTCGAGCAATTCATCGACGCCCTCACCCAACTCCGCGACGCCTTCGCAACCGGCGGAGAAGCCTTCCTCGACACCGAATCCGACTGGGCCCGCCAACTCGCCGCCACCGACCCCGACAGCGGAGCGGGAAACGGTCATCAGCGCGCGCAATAACACGCACCGATGACCACTTCGCGCGCTCGAGCAGTTGCGTAGGCGTCCCGCCGAGAAGCGATCGAGGCAGAGCTGGCGAAGCGAACGGTCCATGCGACTTCCATCCGCTCACCGGTTCACCATTCGCTACGGTTGCGGCGCGTGCAATTGGCAAATCCGCGAGCGGATGCAATAAGAAATTGCCCCGGCGCCGCCACCGACCCCGACAGCGGAGCGGGAAACGGTCATCAGAGCGCGCAATAACGCGCACCGATGACCACTTCGCGCGCTCAAGCAGTAGCGTTGGCGTCCGGCCGACAATCGATCGGGGGTCGACTGGGTAAGGGGAACAGCCGATTCGACTTCCCTCCGCTCACCGGTTCGCCATTCGCCACTGTTGCGACGCGTGCAACTGGCAAATCCGCGAGCGGATGCAATGAGAAATTGCCCCTGCGCCACCACCGACCCCGACAGCAAAGCGCGAAATGGTCACCCGCGCGCGCACTAACGCGCACCGATGACCATTCCGCGCTCCTATGACTGCACAGAGCCGCGTACTAGCCCTGCGGGCGGCGGTGACCCCAGTAGTGGGCGGAGCCGTAGCGGGTGGGGAGCCAGTTGTCGTCGTCGATGAGAATGCCGCCGACACCGTACTCGATGCCGAAACCCGAAGGGCTGCGGACGTAGAACGAGATCATCTTGTCGTTCGTGTGCTTGCCGAGGGTGGAGAGGATCGGGATGTCGCTGTCCTCCACCTTGTCCCACTGGCGACCCAGCAGATCGAGGTCGTCGATCTCGAACATCAGGTGCCCGATGCCCTTGTTCCGGTGCGGCGCATGGGCGTACGCGAACGAGTGGTGGCGCGGGTTGCAGTGCAGGAAGGTGCCCACCGAGCCCGGCATGTCGATGTGGTCGCTGAGCCGGAAACCGAGGATGTCCCGGAACAGACGGTCGTAGACCTTCGCATCACCGTGCAGCGCCTGGAAGGCGTGCCCGAAACCGAGGTCGCTCGCGACGAAGTTCGCACCCGTGGGTGAGACGAACTTGTCGAGGGCGTTGCGCAGACCCCAGAACAATTCGTGATCGATGACGTCCTCGGGGTCGCGGAATCGGACGAGGTCCATGACCTGCCGCTCCTCGATCACCGAGGAGTCCACCGACTCGACGTGGTAGCCGGCGTCGACGAGGCGCTTCGACAGTTCCTCGAGAGCTTCCGGTCCGCCGACGTCCCAGCCGAGTGCGGTGACGCCCGGGTCGTCGGAGCGTCGCACGTCGAGGCGGTAGGCGTACTCGTCCATCCTCATCAGCATCCGGTCGTCGTCGCGGTAGGCGACCTGCAGGCCGAGGAGTTCGGAGCCGAAGGCGACCCACTCGTCGAGGTCCTTCGCGCGGACGACCGCGTATCCCAGTGCCCTGACTCGAGCGTTCATCATTTCTCCTTGGTCGATGGGGTGCGCGCGGCGAGAGCCTCGGCGGTGTCGGCGGCGACGGATCGCAGATCGTCGATCCAGCGCAGCACCTGGTCGCCGGACGCGGCGCGCGGAAGCCGGGACAGTCGCAGTGCGATGCGGGTGCGTCCCTCGGGGTCGGGGACGGGGACGACGACCGAGTGCAGGTCGTACGTGCCGTCGGGTTCGATGTCGGGTTCGTACAGCGACGCGGTGCCGGAGATCATCTGCTTCATCCGACGGTCGTGCTCGGGCAGGACGTCGCATCCCGAGTAGTCGTTCATCACCGACACGCGAGCGAGCTCGGTCTCGGGCATGAGCGACATCGAGTAGCCGCGTTCACGAACCTTCTCGAGGTTCGAGACGAAAGCTGTTGTGTCGTCGTTCCTTCCGGCACGGCCGAGCCACTGCTGCACTTCGTCGTCGGAGGCCTGGCTGTGGAAGACGGTGCCGAGCGGCGGGATCAGAGGAATCCGCTGTCCGATCTCCACGGCATCGGGATCACCGGAATGGTTCTCGGTCATCACGAAGACCGCTTCGTCGCCGACGCGTGCGAGCACACCGCAGTCCGCGCCGACGCCGGCGGCGAGCGCTTCGAGTCCGTCGCGGGCCGCCTCCGCCATGCGCACGCCCCGGATGAGTTCCGGGTCGGCGGGTGCGACGGAGGTCGGCAGGGAGAACCTTCCGTATCCGCCCTGGAAGAACAGCAGCGGCAGCGTCGGGCGGGCCACGTCGAGATCCTGCACACGGCCCATGACGATGAAGTGATCGCCACCTTCGAGTTCGTCGGCGACCTCGCAGTCGATCCACGTGACTGTTCCGTCGAGGATGGGGGATCCCGACGGCGCCGGCGTCCATTCGACGCCCGCGAACTTGTCGTCGCCGCGGGCGGCGAACCGCCCGCAGAGTTCACGCTGGTCGGCGGCGAGCACGTTGACGCAGAAGTGGCTGCTCGTGCGGAGCCGCGCGTAGGTGCGCGACTTGCGGGTGGGCAGGTACGCCACGATCGGTGGGTCCAGCGACACCGAGGTGAACGAACCGACCACCATGCCCACGGGCTGCCCGTCCTCGTCGATCGCGGTGATGACCGCGACGCCGGTCGGATAGTGCCCGAGGGTCTGGCGGAAGCGCGCGGGGTCGATCGTGCCGTGGAGCTGCATGACCTCTCCCCTACGCGGTCGCCGGGTTGCGGATGAGGGTGTAGACCTCGGCGCGCAGGTCGGCGAACTCCGGCAGTGCCTTCGTCGACAGTTGGTCGCGCGGCTGCGGCAGGTCGATCGGGAGCATCGCGGTGACGCGCGCGGGACGACCGGACAGTGCGAGCACCGTGTCGGCGAGGTAGACGGCCTCGTCGATGTCGTGGGTGACCAGCATGACCGTCAGTCCGAGATGGTCGCGGACACGCAGCACAAGGTCCTCGAGGTCGGCGCGGGTCTGCGCGTCGACGGAGGCGAACGGCTCGTCCATGATGATCGCGCGCGGGTTCGACGCGAGGGCGCGGGCGATGGCGACGCGCTGCTGCATGCCGCCGGACAGCTGCCACGGGTACGCCTGGGCGACGTCGCTCAGGCCGACCTCGACGAGCGCCTGCCGTGCCTGCTTGAGGCGTTCGGCCTTCTTGACGCCGGCCGAGCGCAGCGGCAGGGCGACGTTGTCGATGACCGACAGCCACGGCATCAGCGACCGGCTGTAGTCCTGGAAGACGATCGCGAGGCCTTCCGGGGGTTCGGTGACGCGCTTGCCCTCGAAGAGGATGTCGCCTTCGCTGGGGCGGATGAGTCCGGTCAGGCACTGCAGCAGGGTGCTCTTGCCGACGCCGGACGGGCCGACGATGCACACGAATTCACCCTTGCCGACGGTGAAGTCGAGGCCTTCGAAGATCTGCGGTCCGCCGTAGCTGTGTCCGAGACCGCGTACTTCGAGCACCGTACCCGTGCGGGTCTCGGGCTTGGTCGCTTCGGTAGTGGTCATCATTTGCCTCCACGGTTGTGCGCGGTCATGCCCGCATGCCAGGCCAGCACGCGACGCTCGACGAGCGCGAAGAGCTTGTTGAGCAGGTAGCCGAGGATCCCCAGCGCGATGATGCCCGCCCACATCGAGGTGATCTTGAATCCACGTTGTGCGTCGAGGATGTAGTAGCCGATGCCGCCGGGGGTACCGACCATCTCGGCGACGACCATCGCGACGATGGAGATCGCCAGCGCGGTGCGTGCACCCGCGAAGATCTGCGGCGACGCGGCCGGCAGGATCACGAAGCGGATCCGGTCCGCGAGCGTGATGCGGTAGCTGGCGGTCACCTGGTGCAGGACGGGTTCGACGGAGCGGACACCGTCGATGGTGTTGAGCAGGATCGGCCAGGTCGCGACGAGGGCGATGATGGCGATCTTCATCGAGTCACCGAGGCCGAGCAGCAGGATCATCACGGGAAGGATCGCGACGCCCGGTGTGGCCCGGAGGAATTCGACGATGGGTCGCACCGCGTTGTCGACGCGGGTCATGACGCCGAGTGCCAGTCCGAGGCCGACACCGGCGACGCAGGCGAGTGCGAAGCCGACGAACAGTCGCTGCAGGCTCGGCCAGATCTCGGTGCGGATGCCTTCGAAGAACCACACGTCGGCGAACTTGTCGAGAATCTCCGACAGCGGCGGGAAGTAGGGGTCGGTGCTGGTGGCGCTGAAGATCGCCCACAGTGCGATGAGCAGGACGGGGAGCCACAGCTCCCACGCGAGGCGGCGTACGACGGTCACGGCTTGTTCACCCTTTCGGACGGGTGCCACCACAGCACGCGGCTCTGCGCGAGAACGAGAAGACGGTTCAGGCAGATACCGAGTACACCGGCGGTGAACACGTAGACGAACATCCGCTGGGTGTCGTCGACGGTCAGGGCTTGGTAGAGGCGCTGGCCGATGCCGTCCGCACCACCGAGGAACTCGGCGGAGATCGTGATCAGGAGGCTGATGGTCGCCGCGATACGCAGACCCGTCATGAGGAACGGCATCGACGACGGGAGGTAGATGTCCCGGATGCGGCTCGCCGGCGACAGGCGGAACGCCCGGGCCACCTGCTTCATCTGCGACGACAGCTGCTGTGCTGCGTAGGTCGACTGGACGAGGATCGGCCAGACGGCGCTGAACATCACCAGCACGACGGCCATGGTGCGGGTGCCGCCGAACAACAGCAGCACCAGCGGCAGGATCGCGACACCGGGGATCGTGCGTCCGAAGTCGACGACGAACGAGGTGCTCTGCTCGACCTTGCGGTAGGTGCCGTTGACCAGACCGAGCGGAACACCGATCAGCACGGAGAGCCCGAAACCGATCAGGGCGGTCAGCAGGGTGTTGCCGACGGCGTCCCAGTACTGGCCGGTGACGACGAGGTCGGCGCCGGTCTCGATCAGCTGGAGTGGCGTCGGGATGCCCGAGGCCTTGCCCGGTCCGGTGACGAACACGTGCCAGGCGACGACGACGATCGCGAGGGCGACGAGCTTGCCGGCAGCGGAGGTGAGCCGCGCGGACATCGTCTTGCGCTTGCGTGCTGCGGCGCGTCCGATCGAACCGGCGGGGCGCGGTGGGGTCACCTCCCGAGCTGCCCCGGGCGCATTCGCGGTGGCGGTGGGGCTCATGTCAGCCACCCACGATCATGTCGCCGGGAGCGGGAGCGTCCGCCTCCTGGACCAGGCCGTAACGGACCATCCGGTCGAGGGTGGAGTTGATGTTGTCCTCGGTGATCGGGGTCGTCGGGAACTTCGGGTAGATGGCCTGCGACAGGATCGCGGGATCGACCTCGATGTAGGTCGCGGCGACCTCGGCGGCGAGACCGTCCTGCTCGGCGAGCATGGTGTTGGCCTCGACGACCGCGTCGCGGAACTTCTCGACGTTCTCGGCGTTCTCCGCGGCGTAGCGCGGGGTGGTCACGTAGGCGTACGAGAGGTCGCCGCCGGCGTTGACGAAGTGATCGAGGACGCGCAGATCCGGGTCGTTGAGGGTGGCGGTGCCGGAGGGCTCCGCCGTGGTGACGACGTCGACGCTGCCGGAGCGGAGTGCGGCGAGGGTGTTGGGCACCTCGACGAACTCGGTCTTCGACGAGTCACCGCCGGCGTTGTCGATGGCCTCACGCACGTCGAGCCACAGCTGGCCCTTGGTCTGCGGGATGCCGAAGGTGGCGTTCTCGAGGTCGGCGACGCTCTGGATGGGGCTGTCCGCCCGGACCCAGAAACGTCCGCTGGTCAGACCGTCGTCCTTCGCGGGGGCTCCCACGGCTCCCGGAGCGGCCATCACGAGGTCGACGCCTTCGGTCTTGGCGATGATCGGGCTGACCATGTCCATGAGGGCGAAGTCGATCTTCCCGCCGAGCAGCTGAGGGGTGGCCTCGCCGGGTGTCGCGACGGTGACGAGCTCGACGTCGAGGCCGTGCTTGTCGAAGACTCCTTCGAGGTCGGCGGTACGCGGTCCGAGGGCGTTGAAGCTCGGGAACACGGCGACGCGCACGGTGCCGTCGCCGGCGGTGTCGGCGTCGCTGGATCCGCCGCACGCGGTCAGCGCGAGCGAGGCCAGTGCGCCGAGGGCGAGCACCTTGAGCGGGCGCGGGAACTTCGTGATGTTCATGGGGCTCCTTGGGAAGAAGTCGCTGTACAGGTGGGGAACGGGCGTCGAGGGGGCGGGACTGCTCGTCCGTTCGTCGACATCAGGCCCGGTCGGCACCGGCAGCACCGCAACGAATGCTGCTGAATCTGCCAGGGCCGGGGCGGCGGGGGAACCGAAATTCCATTGGGTGATTGCAACCACGAAATCCGGGTGGGCCGCCCCTTAACGTGGACCGCATGGCAAGCGATTCGATCGTGTCCATCACTGAGTGGAGGAACCGTTGACCGTTCTCGACGACACCCACAATGGGTCCCGCGAGGAGCGCGCCGGCCGCCAGATGACGTCGGTGGCGAAGGCGCTGCAGCTGCTCGACGCATTCCGCAAGGCTCGCGCCGACATGAGCCTGAGCGAACTCGCGCGTCGCGCCGATGTGCCGAAGTCGACGGCTTTCCGTCTGCTCGCCGAGCTCGAACAGTCCGGTTTCGTCGCCCGCAACGGTACGAAATACCGGCTGGGGCTGTCCTGCTTCGAACTCGGCGCACGTTACAGCATGTGCCGTCCGAACGGTCTGCGCGACACGGCAAGTCATTTCCTCAGTCACCTCCACACGGCTACCGGTCTCACGGCTCATCTCGCTGTCCTCGACGGTCCGGAGATCCTGCATGTCGAGAAGGTCCAGGGCCCGAACAACCCTGTAGTTCTCACGATGCCGGGCCAACGTCATCCCGCATCCTGCACGGCCCTCGGCAAGACACTTCTCGCTTTCGGCAGTTCCGAGGACGTCCGTACTGCACTCGACGCCGGTCTGCCTCGTTTCACGCCGCACTCGATCACCGATCCGCGTCGTTTCATGTCGGAGCTGAAGCGGATCAGGGAATCGGGCGTCGCCTACAACCGTCAAGAGCTCTCGCGCGAACTCGTCTGCGTCGCTGCTCCGATCATCGTTCACGGGACGATCGAAGCGGCCGTGTCGGTGTCCGGACCGACCGCAGGTGTCCGGTGGGACCGGACCGAGATGCTCGTTCGTCGTGCGGCAGCGGATATCTCGGCTGCTCGCGGTCGGAACACGAGCTCGCAGATCTGAGCGCTTTCTCGAGGCGGGGGACGGTGCGCACCGTCCCCCGCTTCGTCACATCCGGACGTTCTTCGGGGGTTCGCCACCGAAGGTGATGGTGCCCGCAGCCTCGTAGATGGGCTCGGCGACGTTCGCGCCGTGCCCGAGGGCGATGTGCATATCGCGCCAGAACCGCTGGATGGGGTTGTCCATCCGCATCGCGGAGCCGCCCGCGTGGGAGACGAGCTTGTCCACGGCAGCGCCCGCGCGTCGGGACACGCGTGCCTGATTGCGTCGCACCTCGGCCCGCAGAGCGATGTCGATCGGCTTGCCCGACTGCGCCACCTCGTACAGGCGGTCGATGTCGGCGAGGAACTGCATGCGGCTGGCCTGCAGGTCCGATGCCGCTTCGCCGAGTGCGTGCAGCTGACGCGGGTCGGTCGCAGCGGTGACGCCGCGGGCCGACACGCGGGTCCGCGTGTAATTGATCCAGTGCGCGAGAGCGCCTTCGGCGGCAGCGAGAGTGCCGGCGGTGATGGCCCCGCTGAACATCGAGTGGAACGGCATCCGGTACAGCGCCACATCGCCGCGGCCTGCCTGGCGTGCGGCTGCTCCGGAACCGAGATCCTCGGGGTCGATGAGCCGGTGGTCGGGCACGAAGGCCCCGTCGATCACGACGTCCTTGCTACCCGTGCCCTTGAGACCGACGACGTCCCACGAGTCGTGGAGGATCGTGTAGTCCTTGCGGGGAATGATGAAGTGACGCAGACCGTCCGGACGGACATTGCCGTCGTCGTCGGTGAGCATGCCGCCGAGGACGACCCAGTCGCACAGGTCGGTGCCCGACGAGAACGGCCAGCGGCCCGAGAAGATCCAACCACCCTCGGTGCGACGTGCCCGCCCGATGGGAGCGTACGGCGAGGCCACCCAGGTGTCGGGATCCTCGCCCCAGATCTCCTCCTGGACCTGACGCGTTCCCTGCGCCAGTTCGAAGGAGTGGACGCCCACGACCGACGAAACCCATCCGGCCGACGCGTAGCGGCTTCCCACCGCCAGCACTGCCTCGAAGAACTCGCGCGGGTTGAGTTCCGATCCGCCGAAGTCCTTGGGCTGCAAGGCGCGGACGATTCCGACCTCACGGAGGGTCTTGTGGGTGGGTTCGGTGAGGTGACCGATCTTGTCGGATTCCTCGGCCTGGGATTCGAAGAAGTCTGCGAGTTCCTCGACCCGCTGCACCAGTTCGCTCATCGTTGTCTCTCCGGTCTCAGGCGTTCGGGGCGGTGTTGAGGATGAAATCGCGCACGACGCGGTTGAATTCGTCGGCGTGCTCGAGCTGCGCCCAGTGGCCGCACCGGTTGAGGAGCAGCAGACGCGAGTCGGAGATCATCGACACCAGGCGGAGGCCGGCTTCGAAGTGCACCACTCGGTCGTCGCGACCGTGGATGACCAGCGTGGGAGCCTTGATCGACGCGATCTCGTCCATCGACGCCTCACCGCGGCGGGGGCGACCCAGGCCGGCAGCGAAGTTGTCGAGGTGGTCCTGGCGTGCGCGGGCGTTCTCCGAGCGCTGCAGAACCAGCTCCTCGGTCGCGAACTCCTTGTCGAAGGTCATGATGTCGACCAGCGCGCGCATCGTCTCCGGCGACGGATCGAGGTAGCCGCGGTGCAGGACCTTGAGGCCCTCCGAGGGTCCGTTGCCGGGGCTGAAGATGCGCGGGCCGGGGGCGCCGGCACCCATCGAGACGACGTGCGACACGCGATCGGGATGGCGCGCAGCAACCTTCAGCGAGGTGGCGCCGCCCATCGAGTTGCCGACGAAGGCGGCCTTCTCGATTCCGAGCGCGTCGAGCAGGTGGATGGCGGAGGTGACGTGGTCACGATCCTCGTAGGTGACGGAATCGGACTTGCCCCAGCCCGGCATGTCGGGCGCGATGACCTGGAAGTCCTCGGCGAGCTGCGCCATGTTGGGGTTGAAGTTGCTCCAACCGGTGGCCCCCGGGCCGCTGCCGTGCAGCATCACGATCGGATGCCCCGTACCTGCCTGGTGCAGATGGATCTTTCCGTGGGGAGTGTCGATGTACCGGCTGGTTTCGGCCTCCGAGAGGTGGGCTGGCATGACTGCCCCTTTCGTCTCAGCTTGTGTGCCGCAAGAAGAGGTGCGCGGCTCTTGGTAACGAGCGTCACATCCCTGCCGAAGCCCTTCCATCGGATCGTTCCGATATGCGGCACACTTCGCGAGATTGCGGAAATCCGGTCCGGCAGCACCGTTCAGGAGCTGCGCGAAGTTATTTCACGGCAGGCATCGACGACGAGGTCGCGGACCTCGTCGTATCTCTCCGGCGCGATCCTGGCGGTGGCGCCGGCGATGGCCAGCGCTGCGGGGACTCCCCCGCCCGGTGTGGAGATCGGCGCGGCGAGAGAGGTGAGCCCGTCCTCCATCTCGTCGACGGAGACGGACCACCCTCCTGCCCTGATCGTCGCGAGGTCATCGCGTGTGGGAAGAGTTCTGTTGCGATGCACCGGGAGCTGTTGGGACACCCTGCGGACCGTCGCGTCGTCGGCATAGGCGAGGAGCAACTTCCCCGCCGCCCCGTAGCCCAGGGGCAACGCCCTGCCCAGGACTGCCACCGGGCGCAGTGCGTGTGGGCCCTCCACGGCATGGACGCAGACACGCGAGTCGCCGTCGCGGACGTAGAGGTGCACGCTCTCACGGACCTGGTCGCGCAAGGTCGCCATCACGGGTGCAGCGATGTCGCGGATTCCGATGGACCTGTCGGCGAGTCTCCCCCATTCGACCAGCCGGTACCCCATCGTGTACTCGCCGTCGCCGCATCTGCGAACCAGGCCGAGACGTGCGAGTTCGACGAGGAGCCGGTGCGCCGACGACTTGGGAATGGAGATCTCCTCGGCGAGCGCCCCGAGACGCATCGGCCCGGGAGCGCGACCGAGGGTGTCGACGAGCTGCACGGCCTTGTCGAGAACGGACACCTCAGCCCACCGAACGGAGAGAAGGAGGCAGACCGTCGCTGACGGCGCGCGCCGTGTCGACCACGGCATGGACCAGCGCACCGATGTTGAACCGAGGGCGATGCACCGCGATGCACACGACCGACCGCACTTCCCGAGGCTTCGCGAACACCGGCGACGCGATCCAGTACATACCGTCGGCGCTCTGGACGACGGCTGCTCCGGTGCGCCGGATTTCGCACAGCTCCTGACGCAGACGGAAGGCGTCGTTGTGGTCGTGCTGTGTGCGGGCAGTCAGCTCCGACACCTCGTCCGGGGACATGTAGGCCATGAAGACCGATCCGGGCGCCGAGTTCACGAGGTCCAGGCGCCGAGGAAGGATCCGGCCCGTGCGAGTGGAGCTACCGGCGATGACGTCGGCCAGCACCACGCTGTCCCCGTCGCGGGAGGCCAGGGCAACGGCTTCCCGCGTGCTGGTGTGCAGGTCGACCAGGTGCGGGCGTGCGACGTCCTTGAGGGTTCGAGCGCCGGGGACACCCCAGCCGAGACGCCACAGCCGCATACCCAGGCGGTACTTGCCGCGTGCCGCACGCTCGACGGCTCCCCACTCCACGAGGCTGGCCAGCATGCGGTGGACGGTCGCCGGCGGGAGGCCGGTGGCCGCGCACAGCGACCCGATCGTCTGCTCCGGCTCGGCGTCGGTGAAGCACTCGAGAATGTCGAATGCGCGCCCCAAGACGGATCGACGGTTCTCGTCGGTGGTGACAGCGGCGGAGTGGGTCATAGCGGCCTCGCAGTTCGGAACGTCGTTCTACTATTCGGAACGATGCAGACAGTAGATGCGATTGCAGTCACAATCAAACTGATCTTGTGAAGCACAGCACCGTTGCTTTGTCTGCGCGCGGAGCGGGAATCGGTCATCGGAACGCGCAACAACGCGCTCTTGTGACCACTTCGCGCGCCGGAGTGCCCGACCGATCCGTTGTGTTAGCGTCTCCCGACGAATCGATCGGGGGGTCGCATGGGTAGGTGGGGAACAGTCGCGCTCGCAGCACTCGCGGTCGTGGCGACGGCGTGCAGCCCGAGCGCTGCAGACGACGTGATGAGCGACGAAGCATCCACGTCGACCACCCGCACCCCGCGCATCACCGACGACTCCGGCCGACCACCGGTCACCTTCGACCCCTGCTACGACATCCCCGACGACGTCATGAACGCGGCCGGGTACGACGCGGGGAAGAAGGAGCTCGCGGACATGCCGATGGGGACGTACACATTTCTGGGGTGTCTTTACAAGAAGGACGACTACATCCCCGGCGTCAGGCGTGGATACGGGCTCAACATCCTGGCGGGGAACGTCACCCTCGAAGAGGAATCTCAGAAGAACAGGCACATTTCCGAACCGACATCGATCAATGGCCGGGCTGCACTCCTCCGAGTCGACCCGTCGGCGTCACTCGCCTGTACGTATGTCCTGGAAACAAACTTCGGAATCGTCATTTTCGACAGGCTCTACCACTCGGACTCCGTAACTCGTCCGCCCATCGAGGTGTGGTGTGACGGGTTCGAGGAACTCATCGCGTCGATCGAACCCTTTCTCAACTGACCCACGAGGAGCACTATGCCATCCGGCTTTACCCGACTCGAGCCGCATGTCGTGAACGAGATCCTCAGGATATGCAAGGTCATGCTTGATGAATTCGACGAGTCACACGAGACAGCGCGTAGGCTCCTCAATGTCGAGGGGTTCGGGGACTTCGCGTCAGCGCAACAGCTCGCGGCCGGTTACAAGCGCAAAGCGTCCGGCACACCGGAATCTGCAGTCGAACGCATCGAGCAGTTCACTCTCGCCCTCACCCAACTCCGCGACGCCTTCGCCGCCGGTGGAGAAGCCTTCCTCGACACCGAATCCGACTGGGCCCGTCAACTCGCCGCCACAGACCCCGACAGCGGAGCGGGAAATGATCATCAGAGCGCGCAATAACGCGCACCGATGACCATTTCGCGCGTTCGAGCAGTTGTGTTGGTGTCGGCCGACAATCGATCGGGGCCGAATAGGCAAGGGGCGCAGCTGATTCGACTTCCATCCGCTCGCAGGTTCGTCATTCGCTACGGTTACGGCAGGTGCAGATAGCAATTTCGCGAGCGGATGCAGTGAGAAGGTGCCCCAAGCACCGCCACCAACCCGATAGCGGAGATCAGTCATCGACATCCACCCCGTACCGGCGTGCGAGGGCCGCGAGGTCGTCGTCGTACCCCTGCCCCACCGCGCGTAGCCGCCACTTGCCGGCGCGGCGGTAGATCTCGGCGAGGACCATGGTGCGTTCGGTGGTGCTGGCGTCGAGCACGAACGTCGCGGCGGTGCCGCTGTCGCTGTCGACGCCGACCGACACCGCGCCGAGTTCGCCGAAGGTGCGGTTGCCGTCGATGGCCGCGGCGATGGCGATGCGTTCGCATTCGGCGGGGAGCTCCGCGAGGTCGACACGGATGCAGTGCTCGCTCGAACCGTCGATGGTCAGTTCGACGACACCGTCGTCGTAGAGCGGGTTGTTGTAGAAGACGAAATCGTCGTCGGTGTCGACCTTTTCGTCGGCGCCCAGCAGGAAGGCGACGACGTCGAGATCGAACTCGTCGCCGGCCGCCTCGGCCTTCCACGCGACGTTCACGGCCCAGCGGTGACTGTCGGTCGGCAGGTCGATCACCTCGCCGCGCGACAGCACCGGTGCCGTCAGCCACGACTCCACGCGCATGTGCGGGGGCACGACGCCCTTCTCCACTGCGGCATCGACATCGTCGGGTCGGAGGACGGGCAGCTCGCGCGCGGCGACCCGCGCCATCCGCTTGTCGGCCTCTCCTCCTTCGAGGACCAGCACGTCGGTGACGGCGGCCGTGAAGTTGAGGGCCGGGCGTGCACCGAGCTGGGTGAGTCGCGAGCGCATCATGACGGCCTGCAGGTGCGTGCCGCCGAGCAGCAGTACCTTACGTCCGGTCCACAGCTTGGGCTTCTGTCCGGTCAGCGGCCGGACCGGAGGCACCACCGCGACCTGCGGTTCCGGCGGCAGAATGATGTCGACGACCGTCGCGACCTTCGGTTCACCCGGCCGCACCCGCGTCAGGAGATCCTCGAGCTGCTGCTCGCTGATCACGGGGATGCCTTCGGCCATCGCCTTGCGGACCTTGGCGGTCTGCACCGTGGGGTCGTTGCACACCACGACGCTGGTCTGCTTGCTCGCGTTGTTCATCACGTCGAGCCCGGCCTCGGTCAGCCGGTTCGCGAGCGCGACCCGCGGGGTGACGGTGGAACCGCTGATCACGACCTTCATGCCCTGGACGAGGCCGTCGTCGCCGAGGCGACCCGGGTTCTTCCACTGGCACGCGACCCGCGGGACGGAGGCGGGATACACCGACTTGCGGCTGCGGCAGTTGACGACGGGTAGCGGCAACTGCAGGTTGTCGGCCATCGCGGCGCTACGCAGGAAGATCTCCGACAGGACGCGCGCGTCGTCGTAGGCGTCGTGCTCCTGCAGCTGCTGGACCTGCCAGTGCTGCGCGAGGGTCGCCAGCCGGTAGTTGGGGACGTCGAGTTCGAGCCGGCGCGACAACGCGAGCGTGCACAGGCGATGCTCGGCCGGGAGCGACGTGCCGGCCCGGCGGAACTCGGCGTCGAGGAACCCGTAATCGAACGACGCGTTGTGGGCGACGATCGTGGCGCCGTCGAGGATCCCGGCCAGTTCACCGGCGATGTCCTCGAATCGCGGCGACCCGGCGAGGCGCTCCCGTGTGAGGTTGTGGACATGCACCGGTCCCGGATCGCAGCCGGGGTCGACGAGGGTCGAGAACTCCCGCTCCACGGACCCGTCCTCGCGCAATACGAGGGCGGCGACGCTCAGGACCCGGTGGGCGTTGGGACGCACGCCTGAGGTCTCGACGTCGACCACCACCCACCGATGGTCGCGGGGCAACATCACGACCCCCTCCGCGGGCGCGTGCACTTCGATCACGTACTCCTCCGATCGCTTCGTCCCCCGACGAGAACCACCACGATCGGACATTCTCAACCTTGCTACCGACAGGATCGAAACCGCCCTCCCGCTGTGACGCGCCCTCCGACTCCGCCGATATCGTCGGTCTCTCCCAGGGGTTATGGTGCAGCGGAAAGACCCGGCCGAAGGAGCAGCATGACCGACCGCTCACCCGTCGAGATCGTGGCGCAACTGACCGTGGAGGAGAAGGCGTCGCTCATGAGCGGCCTCGACTTCTGGCACACCGAACCCCTTCCGCGCGCGGACATTCCCTCGATCATGCTCACCGACGGTCCGCACGGCGTGCGCAAGCAGACCGCGGCGGGCGATCATCTCGGCTTGAACTCGTCCGTCCCCGCGACCTGCTTCCCGCCCGCCGTCGCGCTGGGGTGCTCCTTCGATCCGGAGCTGGTCGAACGGGTCGGCGCAGCACTGGGTGCAGAGGCCAAGGCGCTGCAGGTTGCCGTTCTGCTCGGACCCGGCATCAACATCAAACGCTCGCCACTGTGCGGGCGGAACTTCGAGTATCTGTCGGAGGACCCGCTGATCTCCGGTGTCCTGGGCGCCGCGCTCGTGCGCGGCCTGCAGTCGCAGGGCGTCGGTGCGTCGCTCAAGCATTTCGCGGCGAACAACCAGGAGACCGACCGGATGCGGGTCTCCGCCGACGTCGACCCGCGGCCACTGCGGGAGATCTATCTGCGTGCCTTCGAGCGGGTCGTGCGCGACGCGCAGCCGTGGACGGTGATGTGCTCATACAACCGGATCAACGGGGTGTACTCGTCCCGTAACCCGTGGCTGCTCACCGACGTCCTGCGCGACGAGTGGGGTTTCGAGGGTCTGGTCGTGAGCGATTGGGGTGCTGTCGACGACCGCGTCGCGTCCCTCGCGGCAGGTCTGGATCTCGAGATGCCGTCCACAGGAGGTCGTACGGACGCCGAGATCGTCGCGGCGGTACGGGCGGGCACGGTCGACGAATCGGTCCTCGACACGGCAGCCGCGCGGGTGATCGAACTGGTGCAGAAGGCCGTCGCTGCGTCCGATCCCCGCGCGACCTTCGACGCCGATGCCCATCACGCCCTCGCACGCGAGGTGGCCGGGCAGAGCATCGTGCTGCTCCGCAACGAGAACGACCTGCTTCCCCTCGCCACCGACGCGAACATCGCGGTGATCGGCGAACTGGCCCGCACGCCGCGCTACCAGGGCGCCGGATCGTCCCGGATCGAACCGACGCGCCTCGACAACGCGCTCGACGAGATCCGGTCGCTGTCCGGCCGGGACGTTCCCTTCGCCGCCGGTTACGCGCTCGACGGATCGGACTCGGCCGCACTCGTCGACGAGGCGGTGAAGCGTGCCGCAGACGCCGATATCGCGGTCGTGTTCCTCGGTGTACCCGCCGAACTCGAATCCGAAGGTTTCGACCGCGACGACCTCGAACTCCCGCAGCGTCAAACCGCGCTGCTCGATGCTGTGCTGACGGCGAACCCGAACGTCGTCGTCGTGTTGTCGAACGGCGGTGTCGTGCGGCTCAGCGGCTTCGCCGACCGTGTTCCGGCGATCGTGGAAGGGTGGCTGCTCGGGCAGGCCGGTGGCGGCGCCGGCGCCGACGTGCTCTACGGGCACGTGAATCCGAGCGGCCGACTCGCGGAGACCGTCCCGATCCGGCTCGAGGACACCCCGGCGCACACGAACTTCCCGGGCGAACACGGCCATGTGCGGTACGGAGAAGGATTGTTCGTCGGATACCGCTCGTACGACGCGCGTCGCCTCGACGTGTCCTTCCCCTTCGGTCACGGCTTGTCGTACACGACGTTCGAATACTCCGATGCCGCTGTGGAATCCGACGGCGATCTCACGGTGCACGTCACCGTCACCAACACGGGTGGGCGTGCGGGCGCCGAGGTCGTGCAGGTGTACGCCGGTGCACCCGGTTCGTCCGTTGCGCGGGCGCCGCGAGAGTTGAAGGGCTTCACCAAGGTCCGTCTGGATTCCGGCGAATCGCAACGTGTCGCCGTGAGTATCCGACGCGACGACCTCGCCTACTGGGACACCCGCGTCGATTCCTGGGTGGTCGAAGATGGCACGTACAGCATCGACATCGGTGCGTCGAGCCGCGACATCCGGCAGACGCTCACCGTCGACATGACGGGCGACGCGGTGCGAATTCCGCTGACGATGGAGTCGTCTCTCGGAGAACTGTTCCAGAACCCCGCGGCCGCCGAGATCGTCCTGCAGGCGTTCGGTTCGCTCGGCGGCGAGGTCGGGGTCGACGAGAGTGTTCTGAAGATGGCGGCGTCGATGCCGCTCGGTCGTCTCGCCGGGTTCGCTCCGGGGGTCGAGCCGGAGCAGATCCAGCAGCTTCTCGATATCGCCGATCAGCAGGAATGAGCGTCACGACCCGGCCGTGAGGAGTACTTTCAGCGCACCGGTCTCGCCGGCACGGGAGAACACGTCGTAGGCCTGTTCGAACTCGTCGAGCGCGAACCGGTGCGTGATCATCGGCGACGTGTCGAGCTGACCACTGCTCACGAGACCGATCAGTGTGGGCGTCGAGTAGGTGTCGACGAGGCCGGTGGTGATCGTCAGGTTCTTGATCCAGATGTCCTCGAGGTGCAACGTCGCGGGCTTACCGTGCACACCGATGTTGGCGACGTGCCCGCACGGCCGCGCGAGCGCGACCGCCTGTTCGAACGTCTCCGGATAGCCGACGGCCTCCATCGTGACGTCGGCGCCGAGACCTCCGGTGAGATCGCGGACGACCGCCGCCACGTCGTCACGACCGCTGTTGACCACGACGTTCGCCCCGAATGCCTTCGCCGCTTCGAGGCGGCTGTCGGCGAGGTCGACGGCGACGATGCGGCTCGGACTGAACAGTCGTGCGGCGAGGATGGCGGCGAGCCCGATGGGACCGGCCCCGATGATGACGACCACGTCCGCCGGCCGGAGACGGCCGTTGAGAACGCCGACCTCGTAGGAGGTGGGCAGGATGTCGGCGAGCATGAGCATCTGTTCGTCGCTCACGCCGTCGGGAATCCGGTGGGTCGAATTGTCGGCGTACGGAACTCGGACCAACTCGGCCTGGGTGCCGTCGATCAGGTGCCCGAGGATCCAGCCGCCTCCTCCGAGGCACTGCCCGTAGCGGCTCTCGCGGCAGAACCGGCACATACCGCACGCGGTGACGCACGAGACGAGCACTCGGTCGCCGGGCGCGAGTGTCTGCACTCCGTCGCCCACCTCGACCACGGTCCCGACGGCCTCGTGACCGAGGATCCGTCCGTCGGTCACCTCGGGTACGTCACCTCCGAGGATGTGCAGGTCGGTGCCGCAGATGGTGACGGCGTCGACGCGCACCACGGCATCGGTACTGTCCTGGATCGTCGCATCGGGAACGTCCTCCCACGATCGTTTCCCCGGCCCGTGGAACACCAATGCCTTCATGATTCGACCTCCGAACACGGATTCGGTCCCGCTCCAGAATGACACGAGGGACACTGCGATCGGAATCGTTCGGAGAGGGTGAAAAATTCACCTCCACAGCGGGAAATGTCCGAATTCGTGACACCATCACAGAGTCCCCTGTTCTTTCGGGGACCACCGATCCCGAAAGCAGACGATTGATGAAGACACTCGCAGCGTCGCTCCTGACGGTGGCCGTACTGACCGCGTCGGCGTGCAGTTCCGATACCACCGAGCCCGAATCCACACCGTCGCCGACCTCCACCGAGGCGGCTCAGCCCGAGTACGTAGCCGAGCTGCAATCCACCGTGGAGCAGTTGATGCGCGACAACGCCATTCCCGGCGCGGTGGTACAGATCAGCTCCCCCGACCGCGGCGATTGGACCGGCACGTTCGGCACCTCCACCATCGATGCCGACGACCCGATCTCCCCCGACGACCATTTCCGCATCGGCAGCAACACGAAGACGATGACGGTCACCGCCGTCCTGCAGTTGGTGGAGGAAGGTCGCCTGTCGCTCGACGACCCGATATCGAAGTACGTCGAGGGTGTCCCGAACGGCGACACGATCACCATTGCGCAGCTCGCCGAGATGCGGAGCGGCCTGTACAGCTACAGCTTCGACCCGGAGTTCAACGCGACGCTGGACCGCGAGCCCGAGAAGGCGTGGACGCCGGAGGAGTTGCTCGCGATCGCGTTCGCCCAGCCCGTGAACTTCCCGCCCGGGGAACAGTTCGAATACAGCAACACGAATACGGTGCTGCTCGGACTCGTCGTGGAAGAACTGACGGGCATGCGGATCGCGGAGGCGTTCGACGAGCGCATCTTCGTCCCGCTCGGATTGGCGGACACCTCGTTCCCGGCGAACGATGATTCCTCCATTCCCGATCCGCATCCGCAGGGCTACATGTTCGGCACCAACGTCTCCACAATCGACACCTTCGCATTGCCGGAGGACGAGCAGGCGGCCGCGGTCGCAGGAACGTTGAAGCCGAACGACGTGACAGACGACAACCCGTCGTGGACGTGGACCGCGGGCGCTGCGATCTCCACCGTCGACGACATGACCACCTACGTGAAGGCGCTGGTCGGTGGTGGTCTGCTCGACGAGCAGATGCAGCAGACCCGCCTCGACAGCGTGCAATCGGTGGGCGGCGGGACCGCCGGCTACGGCCTCGGCATGGCGCAGTTCGGTCCGCTGCTCGGACACGACGGTCAGCTTCCGGGCTTCATGACCTTCATGGGCCACGACCCGGAGACCGACCTGACGATCGTTATCGCCACGAACCTGTCGACGGTGCCGTCCGGTGAAGGTTCGGCGCTGACCCTCGTCAAGGGCATCCTGCCGATCTTCTACGGCTCGAGCTATCAGCCGCCGGGTGATCCGGCACGCGCTCCCGGAGCGGAGGAGAGCACTCCCGCGCCCACGCCGGGAGGCTGAGCGTACCGGTCGCCGGTGGCAGGCGCGTCGGGCCGCTCAGGAGCGCGAAACGGTCATCGGTGCGCGCTACAACCCGCTCCGATGACCGATTCGCGCTCTTCTCCGCTACGGCGCCTTCAGACCGAGCGAGTCGCGCAGGGTCGAGCCGGGATACTCGGTCCGGAACAGGCCACGACGCTGCAGTTCCGGGACGACGAGGTCGACGAAGTCGTCGAGCGAATCCGGATAGGCGGGGCACATCAGGTTGAAGCCGTCGCAGGCGCCCGCGGTGAACCATTCCTCGATGCTGTCGGCGACAGACTCGGGGGTGCCGATCATGGTCGCGTGACCACCGCCCGCGGCGAGGTAACCGAGCAGTTCGCGCAGGGTGGGGCGGCGGGTCTCGACGATGCGCTGCACCGTCGCGTAGCGCCCCTGCGGCCCGCTGAACTCCTCGATGGGTGGCAGGTCGGCGACCGGCGCGTCGAGGTCGTGGCCGGTGTAGTCCTGACCGGTGAAGACGCCGAGCTGGGTGACGGCGGCGTCGACGTCGAGGAGCGCATCGAGTTCGGCCTTCTTCGCCCACGCCTCCGCTTCGGTGCGACCGACGTAGGTGACGAGTCCGGGCAGGATGGCGACCGTCCCGGGATCCCTGCCGGCCGCGGCGATCCGCGCACGCAGGTCGGTGACGTACTCGAGCGCCGCGGTCATGTCCCACGCGACGGAGTAGACGGCCTCGGCGTGACGGGCCGCCAGGTTGCGTCCGGTCTCCGAGGCGCCGGCCTGGAACAGCACCGGACGACCCTGCGGGCACCGCGGCACGGTCAGCGGACCGTCGACGCGGAAATGACTGCCCCGGTGATGGATCGGGCGGATCGCGTCGGAGTCCAGGAAGCTGCCACCCGCCCGGTCGACGAGGACACCGCCGTCACCCCACGAATCCCACAGAGCGCAGAGCACCTCGATGAATTCCTCGGCCCGCGCATACCGTTCGGCGTGCGGAGGCAGGGCGTCGAATCCGTGGTTGCGCGCTTCCTCGTCGAACATCGAGGTGACGATGTTCGCGCCCACCCGTCCCCCGCTGATGTGATCGAGCGAGGCGAGCATCCGTGCGGCATGGAAGGGCGTGAAGAAACTCGCGGAGACGGTGGTGACGAGACCGATGTGCTCGGTCGCGCGCGCCATCGCCGACAGCGCAGTCAGCGGTTCGAGGAACCAGGTGGTGCCTGCCGTGTACTTCGGGTTGACGCTGTGACCGTCGGCGAAGAACACCGCGTCGAGGCATCCCCGTTCGGCGGTGCGGGCGAGTTCCTCGAAATACGTGATGTCGCCGATGCGTCCGGCCGCGGAGTCGGGATGCCGCCACGCCGACGAATGATGCCCGACGCCGTAGAGGAAGGCGTTGAGGTGAAGGGTGCGTGGTCCGGCCATCAGTTCATCACCAGTCCCCCGTCGACCACCAGGTTCTGTCCGGTGACGGCCCGCGACCAGTCGGAGGCGAAGAACAGCACCGCCGCCGCGAAGTCCTCGGGCGTGGTGACCTTCCGCAGCGGCGTCGACGACGCGATGAGGTCGAACACCGCTTCGGGGGTCGCCGACGATGCGTCGGTCGTGCGCAGCAGACCGCCGGAGACCATGTTGACGCGGATCCCGTCGGGGCCGAGGTCGGCGGCGAAGGTGCGGGTCAGCGACAGCAGCGCGGCTTTGGCGGCGGTGTAGTCGTGGTACGGGACGACGGGATGCTGGAACAGGTTGGTGCCGATGTTGACGATGCTGCCGCCGCCGGCTTCGCGCATGCCCGGCAGCGCCGCCTGGATGATGTTGACCGCGCCGCCGATGACACCGTCGAACTGGGCTCCGAACCGGTCGTAGCCGATCTCGTCGGCCTTGGGCCGGGCGTCGCCGTTGAAGGAGAAGTCGGGCAGGGCGTTGTTGACGACGGTGGTGACGGGGCGTCCGAAGTGCTCGCGGGCGCGGGTGAACAGCGATTCGACGTCGGCGCGGTCGGTGACGTCGGCTTCCAGCGCGACCGCCCGCTCGGGTCCGATCCTGTCGGCCAGTTCGTGAGCACCCTCGCCGCTGCGCCGGTAGTCGAGGACGACGGCGGCTCCTTCGTCGGCGAACGCCTGCGCGATGCTCCGGCCGAGGCCGCGACCGGCACCGGTGACGAGGACGACCTGGTTCTGCAATGACATCTTCTGTGCCTTCCCTGTGTGGGGAAGGGTGCGTGAGGGCGACAGACCTGTGGCCCGGCGCCGGCTCGGCATCCCTTCGCTCGCATGATCGAGATCAGGTTCGACGGGTGTTCTCTCAGCCGTTTCCGGCACCCCGTGTCGAGTCCTGCGGACAGGCTACACGGCACCGGTTCGGTCTTCGAGAGGCGGCGGCGTCGGCGTTCACAGGATCGTCACATCGCCTACGCGAGAACTTAGCTCAGATCGACGTTAAAATGGCTGTTCCCGTCCCGACTCGTGAAAGGAGATTCCGACGCACACGCCGGCCCCACACAACGCTCCCTACGTCTCCCTTTCTCAGAAGGTCGGAGACGCTCCCCCGCTCGGCCGCGCCACGGTCCGCGGCCCCGCGAGGCACGAGGAGGTGGTGTGGTTCGAGGATCGCTACGCCATCCCGATCACCACCACCACTCCCGACGAGGCGCAGATCGAGGACGTGCTGTTCCTGCGCCGCGTGCTCGACCGGGCGCGCATCGACTACCTGCTCGTGCGCGACGACAGCGACCGTCCCATCATGGCGATCGACCGCGCCGACCGAAAGAGGCTGCGGGCCGTGCTCGCCGAGGGGTGCGCCGCCGAGCCGTTCTACTCGAAGGCCGTCGGCTCGAAGCGACGACCGGTCCCGGTGGCGGACGGACAGCTCTCGCGCGACAGGAAGGACCGCGTGTTCCGGCTGTTCCGCCCGCGCGTCGAACTGACGAGCGGGCTGCGGTACGGCGCGTCGAACGGCGTGGACATCGAGCTGTGGACCTACACCGACGACGAGGTGATCATGCCTCGCCCGAACGCTCTCACCCGCACGGTCGCCCTGCGCGACGAGATGCGCCGGACGACGGTCGAGCGGTACGGGCAGCTGTGGCCCACGATCGAAGGCATGTTCGACCGCCATCCCGGCGACATCCCGTTCGAGATCGACCTCGTGTTCTCGTGGGTCGACGGGTCGTCGAAGTCGTTCCAGGCCAAGCGCGCGAAGCTGATGCAGAACTATGTCGTCGGCGAAGGTGACGACTCGCCGGCCCGCTACCGGCAGATCAACGAACTCAAGTACGCCCTGCGTTCGGTCCACATGTACGCGCCGTGGGTGCGGCGGATCTTCGTCGCCACCGACTCGCCGCGACCGGCGTGGCTCGCCGACGATCCGCGCGTGACGTTCGTGCGCAGCGAGGAGTTCTTCGCCGACCCGTCGGCGCTGCCCACCTACAATTCGATGGCGGTCGAGTCGCAGCTGCACCACATTTCGGGACTGTCCGAGCACTTCCTGTACTCGAACGACGACATGTTCTTCGGTCGCCGGGTGAGCCCGAGCCTGTTCTTCTCCGGTGGGGGTGTCAGCAAGTTCATCGAGTGCGACGTGCGGATCGGCCTCGGCCGGAACAACCCTTCGCGCAGTGGGTTCGAGAACTCCGCCCGCATGAACCGCACGCTCCTGCAGGACCGCTTCGGGGTCACCATCACTCGGCACCTCGAACACACGCCGGTCCCGTTGCGCAGGTCGATCTTGGCGGAGATGGAGCGCGAGTTCGCGGACGAGTTCGCTGCGACGGCGGCGAGCCCGTTCCGGGCGGCCGACAACATCTCGGTGACGAACTCCTTCTACCACTACTACACGCTGCTGACCGGCCGCGCGGTGCAGCAGACCACGGCGAAGGTGGAGTACGTCGACACCACCGTGAAGTCCGGCCTGCGACACCTGGACACGATCCTGGCGCGCCGCAATCTCGACCTGTTCTGCCTCAACGACGGCAGCACACCCGAGGTCGACCTGGAGCTGCGCACCGCGAAGGTCACGCAGTTCCTGGAGCGGTACTACCCGATTCCGGCACCCTGGGAGACCGACCACCCGGACCGAACGGACGTCGGCTAGAGACGAACAGTGAGGTCGGGGTTCTCGGGGATGCGGATGCCGGCCTCGGCCAGACGCCGTGCCGCGTCCTCGGCCGTGTGGGGTTGCCCGGCGGTGGCGTAGCTTCCGCTGGGCACCACGGAGTGCACGATCGTGTCGGGATAGACGTGCACGAGGTTGAAGCCCTGCGCACCGTCGTGTCCGCGCTGCGAGCCGACCGGGACGTTCAGATCCTGGGTGTAGCAGGTCGACGAGGCGACCGAGACCGGGATGCCTGCGAACGTGGCCGAGGTCGAGTAGTGCAGGTGCCCACCGAGGATGGCGCGCACATCGGTGCCGCGCAGCACTTCGGCGAGGCCCGCCTGGTCGCGCAGTTCGACGAGGACGGCCATGTCGAACACGCTGGGCACGGGCGGATGATGCAGTGCGAGAACGGTACCGAACGGCGAGGGTGTCGCGAGTTCGTCGGCCAGCCAGGCGAGCTGGTCGTCGGTCACCTCACCGTGGTGGTGGCCCGGGACCGAGGTGTCGAGGCTGACGATCCGCAGTCCGCCCACGGCGTGGACGGCGTCGATCGGTGCGCCGAGGGGCGCTTCGTCGAGCAGCTCTTCACGGAAGGTCGCGCGGTCGTCGTGGTTGCCCATCGCCCACACGATCTCGGCGTCGAGCGCTGCGGCGAGTGGTTCGACGAGCCCGCGGAGCTTGCGGTAGGCGTCGGGTTGACCGCGGTCGGCGAGGTCGCCGGTGAACACCAGGGCGTCGGGTCGGACCCGGGAGGCGCGGATGTCGTCGAGGATCAGCCCGAGGCGGGTGTCGGCGTCGACGGTGCCGTAGAGGAGTTCGTCTCCACCGACGAGATGGGTGTCGGTGAGGTGGAGGAGCGTGTGCGAAGGTCTGGGGTATTCGGCTATTCGCTCAGGGGCTGGAGAACTGCCCATGATCTCTCACTTCCATTCGCCCGTTTCGGGGCACTTCATCGCTTTCAACCGTAGCGAGTGTGTTTCTACGGCTCCACGCCTTCCGGATCACATCGGGACCCCGAATCTGCGGCGCACACTCCGTTACTACCCGGTGACCTGCAAGAACGGACATCCTTACGCTCGCCGGTGATCTGGGTCACAATTCGGGTCCGCCGGCGCACCGGCGCACCGGCGCCGAGTGCATCCCGTAGCACGGCGTCGACCTCGTCGCTCGGGTACATCGGCAGGGTGTGGTGGGTACCGGCGGTCAGCGTGACGACTCGGCAGGACGGCAGGGCCTGCCGTGCAGCACGTGCCACCCTGTCCGGGTCGTGCACTCGTCCGAACGGCGCGAGCATCACCGTGACGTCGGCAGTGCACCGCCCCAGCACTTTTGGTGAAGGTCGCCGGGGCACGATCGTCTTCGAAGTAGGGAAGTGCGCCGCGCCGAGCGCCATCAGGGTGCCCCAGCCGGGATCGAGTTGCGCCCCTCCGGTTTCCCACTCGAGAAATGCCCGTTCGCGGGCGGCGGTGGGCCGGACGAGAACGGGAAGCGCCCGCAGGAGGTAGCCGAACCGCATCCCGGCGAAGCACGAGTTGGGGTCGAGCAGCACGAGCCGGTCGACCCGCTCGGGAGTCCGGACGGCCGCCGCGAGCGCGATCATCGCGCCGTACGAGTGACCGACGAGTGCACACCGAGTCGCCCCGAGAGCGTCGGCGACGGAACCGAGCCATTCGAGCAGGTCGTCGACGCTGCGGACGGGATCACCGCCGGCGACGCTGCGTCCGACGTCGCCGATGATGTCGACGGCCAGCACGCGGTGGGTCTCCCCCAGGGCCGCGGCGTTGGCAAACCAGACCATCGACGTGGCGCCGGCACCTGGGAGCAGCAGGACCGGCGGTGCGCCGGGCGGCCCGTACTCGGTGACTCGGGTGATGCCGAAGCGGGAGTCGAGATCGTGGATCACGGTGCCGGGTGGCCATTTCACGAGAAGCGCGTCGTACGCGGCGTGGAAGGCGCGGCCCTCGTCGGATTCGGCGAACGATGTGCGTGGTGACCGGAGCATCGGAACCTCCACCGTCTAATATCTCGATGATCGAGATACTAGGTGGGCGAGTAGAGTCTGTCGAGAGGTGGAGGTGACATGACTGACGACGCCAGACTCGACATGATCCATCGGCTGCGCGCGCTCACGGTGCAACTCGATCTGCTCGGCGCCGAATTCGCACAGAAGCACGCGCTGCATCCCACCGATCTGCGGGCGCTGATCGGACTTCTCGACCGGGAACGGGCCGGGGAGATCGCGACACCCGGTTGGCTCGCCGAGCACCTGCGGCTCAACACGGCATCGGTCACCGCACTTGTCGACAGGCTCGAACGGGCCGGTCACGTGCGGCGGGATCGCGACAGCGACGACCGGCGGCGCGTCATCCTGCACGTGACCCCGGCGGCCGAGAAACTCGGGTGGGATTTCTTCGGTCCGCTCTTCACGCGGGCATCCACTGCGCTCGAGTCCTTCTCCGAGCCGCAACTGGAGGTCGTGCGGGAGTTCCTCGGTTCCATGACTGTTGCAGTGGAGTCCGCGCGCTCCCCGGAGGACACCTAGGCCTGACACCCGCGGGAACCACGCTCCCCCAGGGGAAGAATTTCTGTTAACTTCCTTGCCCATCCAGATACTTCGGGGGGATGGGAATGCACATACGCTCATGGGTCGCCGCGGTACTCGCGGTCGCCTTCGCTGCGGTCGGGGCAGGAACGGCAGTCGCAGAGGAGACCGCTCCTCCCCTGCCCGTCGGAAAGACGTTCCTGGACGGGTTCGCCCACGAGTTCGGCGACCCGAACGGTAACGCACTCGGTACGAACGACTGGGACTGCGTGCCGTCGGAGGAACACCCGGATCCGGTCGTGCTCGTCCACGGCACGGTGCTCAACCGGCACAACAACTGGTCGTATCTCGGGCCTCTCCTCGCGAACGAGGGCTACTGCGTCTTCGCTCTCACTTACGGCAACCATGCCGACCTCCCCTGGCCGTTGAATTCCGTCGGTGGGCTGCTACCGATGGAGGACAGCGCACAGCAGCTCTCCGATTTCGTCGACGAGGTCCTGGTCGCGACCGGCGCGGAGAAGGTCGACCTCGTGGGTCACTCGCAGGGCACCCTGATGCCCGTCTGGTACGTGAAGTTCCTCGGCGGCAACGAGAAGGTCGACGATTACATCTCGCTCGGACCGGTCTACGAGGGCAGCCACGCCTTCCTGCTCGCGGCGTCGTTCGAACTGTTCGAGCACGTCGGTGTGCGGCAGGACGTGGAGAATCTCGTCCACTTCGTCGGATGCGGTGCGTGCCCGCAGGTTCTCGCCGGATCGGACTGGATCCACACGATCCAGGAGGCCGGCGTCTACGCCGACGAGGTGACGTACACGAACATCATGACCCGTTACGAGGAGATCGTCCTCCCGTACACCAGCGGTTATCGCGAGGCACCCAACGCGACGAACATCGTGCTGCAGGACCACTGCGCGAACGACTTCGTCGAACATGCCGGCATCGTCAACGATCCGAACGCGGCATGGTTCGTCCTCGACGCGCTCGATCCGGATTCGGCAGGGCCGCTGGCGTGCACCTTCGTGCCGCCGATCCTCGGCTGGAGCCCGGATCCGACGATCAGCAATCCCACAACCGAGGAGGCTGTGGTCGCGAGTCGCCCGGGCGCCTGAGCCGTTCGATCCCCTTACGTCGCGGTTCCCGTCCCAGGAATTCTGTGACGAGTGCGGCCACGCAACGAAGCTGACGCGCCGAACCGGGGCTCGCGCGGCGTGTTGCGGTAGCGAACCCCGGTTCGGCGCGCGAACTATATTGCGACCGACGACGAGGTGCGCGCCGCCGGTGCCGCCGCAGGGTTGGACGAGGTGATCGAACGCCTACCCGACGGCTGGTCGTCGCGGGTCGGCGAAGGTGGCGCGATGTTGTCCGGCGGAGAACGATAGCGGGTGTCGATCGCGCGAGCACTGCTCAAGGACGCACCGATCGTCCTGCTGGACGAGACGACGTCCGCTCTGGACCCGGAGAACGAGGTTGTCGTCCGCGCCGGGTTGGAGCGGCTCACGGCGGGACGGACGGTGCTGATGGTCGCGCACCGGTTGCACACCGTCCGCGACGCCGACCGGATCATGTTCCTGGACCGAGGGCGAATCGTCGAGGAGGGAACCCACGACGAGCTGGTGCGTCGCGGCGGCCGCTACGCGCAGTTCTGGCAGATGTCGATCGGGGTGGCTTCACCGATCCGCACATCGTGAGCGGGCACGGACCGTAGGTTATCGACAGGGTGTCGTTATAATTCTCGAGGGCTCCCGGGTCCACCACGACTTCTCAGAAAGGGTCACCGTGTACGTCATCACCAACCGCATCGACGTTCCTGCCGATACCACCGAGGCATTCGAAAAGGTCTTCGTCGAGAGCATGCGTTCGACGCTCGACGGAGTGCCGGGCCTCAACCGCACGACGTTGATGCGTCCCGCAGCCGACGGCCTGCCCTACGTGTCCACCATGGAGTTCGACTCCAAGGAGGACTTCCTCGCGTGGCTGCGTTCGGACTCGTTCAAGGCGTCGCACTCGGACGATCAGGCTCCGGGCATGCAGGCACCCTCCGCGGTGGAGCAGCACACGCTCATCGAGGACATCGTCTTCGAGAAGTAGAGAACGCGCCGAAACGAGGTTCGCCGCCGCTGTAGCACGCGCGAACCTCGGTTCGGCGCGTCAACGGCCTCCGAACAGGAGTTTGTCCCCAACCCCGCGATCGATCCACAGGTACACCGGATCGAGTGGTCGTCGCGGGTTCGGTGGGTGTCGCTCCGCGCAGGATCGTCGTCGTGACAGATCCGAACATTCTCACCAACACCTCGCTCGCCGTCGCGGGCCTCTCGGACACCGAGATCCGCACCGGCGTTCGCACCGGCTCACTCGTACGGGTCGGGCGCGGGTGCTATCTGCACCGCTGTGACGTCGACGCGATCGGACCCGTCGGCGTCCACCGTGTCCGTGCCCGGCATGTCGGAGCGACGCTCGGTCCCGACGAGGCGCTCAGCCACACGTCGGCGGCGGCACTGCACGGCCTCGAACTGTGGGACGTACCGCTCGACCTCGTCCACATCTCCCGGCCCGCCACGCGGCGCGGTCGCGTCACCTCGCAGATCCATGTGCATCCGACCGAACTCGGCGACGACGTGGTGGTCGTCGACGGAGTAGCCGTCACGTCGATCGCCCGCACCGTCGTCGACCTGGCGCGCACGCTCCCGAAGGAGCAGGCCGTCATCGCCGGCGATTCCGCTCTTCGCCTGTACCCCGGGATGCGTGAACAGGTTTCGCGGGCGCTGGCCGATGCCCGGACCCGCCACGGCCTGGCTCGTGCCCGCACAGTGGTGCCGTTCCTGGACGGTCGCAGCGAGAGTGCGGGCGAATCGCTGTCGCGTCTACGCATTGCGGAAGCAGGACTGCCGCGACCGATCCTCCAGTACGAGATCGTGGGCGGAAACGGGCGACGCTACCGCGTCGACTTCTTCTGGGAGAACGGCGTCGTCGGCGAGTTCGACGGACGGATCAAGTATTCCGACCCGCGCGACCTGTTCGACGAGAAGCTCCGGCAGGACGCGATCCGCGACGCGGGCTACGAAGTGGTGCGCTGGACCTGGGCGGAATTGGAGCGATTCGACGTCGTGGCGGAGAGATTGCGGCAGGCTGCGCGTCGCGCTGCGAAGCTGACGCGGTGAACCGGGGCTCGCCCCGCGTGTTGCGGTAGCAAGCCCCGGTTCGGCGTGCGAACGGCCGTCGAGGGAAACGGATCGGGGTTCCGACGTGGAGATCCCGCACAAAGGCTGACGCGGTGAACCGGGGCTCGCCCCGCGTGTTGCGGTAGCGAACCCCGGTTCGGCGCGCGAACTACACAGCGACCGGCTGCTTCGCGGGGACGACGACGGGTTCCGGCACCGTGATGGCGGGAACCGGACGGCGCACCAGCGCCACGGTCACGTACGCGACCAGCGAGACGAGGAAGCCGATGAAGGTCGTCCAACCGTCGACGCTCGAGGTGACCAGCGAGTTCGGGATGTACAGCAGGGTGTTGTCGACGCCGTAGATCGTCGGGGTGAGGACGAAGAAACCGGCGCGCACCGTGATGCCGGCGATCGCCGCGACGGCCACGGCGCGGCCGTCACCGCGCGACCAGAACAGTCCGAGGATGAACGGCACGACCAGCGAGGCGAGCAGCAGGTCGAAGGTGAGGGTGAGCAGGATGCCGGTCTGCGGGACCCGCAGCGCGACGAGGGCGCCGAAGGCCGCCATCGGCAACATGAGCAGGCGGGTGGCCTTCATGACGTCCGACGACATCGCGGCGTTCTCGCCACCGACGCGGAAGACGTTGCGTACCAGAACCGTTGCGGTGGACAGCAGCACGCCGCTGATGGTGGTCAGCGACGCCGTCACCAGACCGGACAGCACCAGGATCGACAGTACCTTCGGGGTGTACTCGCCGAGCAGGACGTAGAGGATCGGCGCACCCGCCGTGTCGCCGACGATCGACACCGCAGCGAGGGCCACGAAGGACAGCGGCACGCACAGGACGAGGATGCCCGTCGCCGCACCGAAGCAGGCACGCTGGGCGGCGGCCGGGGACTTGGCGGAGAACACGCGCTGCATCAGGTCGATGGCGACGAGGTTGCCGAGACCGAGGGCGGTGATGGTGGCCCAGTTGATCGCGGCCCCCTGCGCCGGATCGGTGAGCTGACCGAGATCGCCGATGCCCAGGCCCTCACCGTGCGTGAAGCCGGGACCGAACGCCGTCCAGACGAGCAGGGAGACGATGCCGACCGCCATGACGGCGAACTGCACGAGGCCGGTGTAGACGCTGGCGAACATGCCGCCGGCCATCGTGTAGGCGAGCACGAACGGGATGATCACCAGCACCGCGGCCGTGTAGTTCAGGCCGAGGAAGTACTGCAGCAGGTAACCGAGGGCGACGAGATTGCCGGCGAGCAGGATGCCGAAGCTGCCGACGGTGAGCACGGATGCGGTGATCTCGGTGCCGCGGCCGAAGCGGCGTGCGAAGAACTCGGGCAGGGTCACGACGCCGGTGGCGCGCAGACGCTTCGCGAAGAACACGCCGACGAGCAGGATGCTGACGGCCATGCCGAGCGGCATTGCTGCGCCCGCCCAGAAACCGAATCCTGCGGCGAGGTCGGCGGACCCGAGCGTCGCGTTGGAGTCGACGACCTGGGACATGAGCAGGACGGCCAGGACGGGGGCACTCAGGGAACGACCGGCGAGGAGGAAGTTCCCGGCCTCCCCGCGGACCTTGCGGGTGGAGTAGAAGCCGGCCCCGAGGAGAACGACGAGGCACACGGCGACACCGGTGATGATCATGGCAGCTCCGTAAGGAGAAGGTCAGACGGCAGGAGCGCTTCGTTGTGCTTCGCGTCCGAGCGAGTAGAGGGCTTGTGCGGGGCCGAGCCGAATGATCTCGGCCCCGGCGAGGCGACGGGGTGACGAACACCGTTCACAGGGAACCTTACGCACCCGATGTGACGTCGCTGTAAAGATCTCTTCGGTCAGATGTACGGCAGATCAACGGTTTTCGGAACGATTCCCGTCACACGCCGTTCGCCTTCCACCGCGCGCGCTCCTGTCCGAAGGCGACGGACTGGGTCGCCTGGAACTTGCTGATCGAATCAGCGTTGTCCGCGAGGAACTTCCGGTGATCGGCCAGGGAGAAGGTGCCGTCGGTGATCTCCACTCCCCCACCGCGCCCCGCGGCGAGATCCGCTCGCAGATCGAGGAGTTCGTCGGGATCGACGGGGTACCACGAGATGCGGTCGAAGAAGCGCAGCAGCCAGGGGGTGCCGTCCTCGAACGGGCCGGCCGGCTGCGGGTGCCGGTGGTTCCACACCTGCGTGGTGCGGCCGACGAACTGGTAGCCGCCGGGGCCCTCCATGCCGTAGATGCACAGGTAGGCACCGCCGATGCCGACGGCGTTCTCGGGGGTCCAGGTGCGGGCGGGGTTGTACTTGGTGGTGACGAGGCGGTGGCGCGGGTCGAGCGGCGTCGCGACCGGGGCTCCGAGGTAGACGTCGCCGAGGCCGAGGACCATGTAGTCGGCGGCGAAGACGGTGTCGAAGACGTCGGCGACGGTGTCGAGGCCGTTCATGCGGCGGATGAACTCGATGTTCCACGGGCACCACGGGGCGTCGGAGCGCACGCCGTGCATGTAGCGCTGAATGGCCTCGCGGGTCGCCGGGTCGTCCCAGGAGAGCGGGAGTCGCACCTGGCGGCTGGGGACCTCGAGTTCGCTGCTGTCACCGATGGTGTCCTCGACCTCGCCGAGCAGACCGAGCAGGGTCGGCACGGACAGCACGTCGGGATCGACCTTGACCTGCAGCGACCGGATGCCCGGGGTGAGTTCGAGCAGGCCCGCGGGACGGTCGGCTTCGAGGCGCTGGTGCAGCGCGTGCACGCGGGCCCGCAGCTCCAGGTCGAGGGTCATGTCGCCGTACTCGACGAGGACGTTGTCGTCGCCGCTGCGGCGATACGTGACGGCGGTGTGCCCGTCACGGCGGGTGAGCACTCCGTCGTCACCGTCGCCACCGGCCGAGGTGACCAGGGACAGTCCGGCGCGACGCGCGACGCCGAGTTCGCGACGGGAGGCGGTGTGCTGCGACTTCACGGGCACGAACCGGACCGTGTTGCCGGGAGCGAGCTGGCCGAGCTTCCAGCGATCGGCGGCCACGACGGTCACCGGGCACACGAAACCGCCGAGGCTGGGACCGTCGGGACCGAGCAGGATCGGGGTGTCGCCGGTGAAGTCGAGTGCCCCGACCGAGTAGGCGTTGTCGTGGATGTTCGACGGGTGCAGGCCCGCTTCGCCGCCGTCGGTGCGTGCCCATTCGGGTTTGGGGCCGATGAGCCGCACGCCGGTACGGTCGGAGTTGAAGTGCACCTCGTAGTCGGTGGCGTAGAGGGCGTCGATGTCGGCGCGGGTGAAGAATTCGGGTGCGCCGTGAGGACCTTCGGTGACCGCGATCTCCCAGCGCGTGCTCAGAGCAGGCACGTGCTCGGACGGGACCGGCGCGCTCGTACCGGGAGCGTTCTCCCCCACGACGAGGACGTCACCCTCGCGCAGCGTCCGACCTTCGTGACCGCCGAACGTGCCGAGCGTGAACGTCGATGCACTGCCGAGGAATTCGGGGACGTCGAGACCACCGCGAACGAGGACGTAGACGCGCAGGCCCGGCCCGGAGACCGCGCCGACGTCGAGCAGGCCGCCCGCCGGGACGGTGACGGGCCGCCACTGCGGGACGACGACGCCGTCGACGTGCACGGTGACGGGCGCACCCGTCACGCACACCTCGGTCTCCTCCGTGAACCGCAGGGCGGGGCCGGCCATGGCGGTCTCGAGACCGGCAGCGCCCTCGTCGTTGCCGAGGGCGACGTTGCCGAGACGGAACGACAGGTCGTCCATGGGACCGGAGGGCGGCACACCGATCTGCCAGTAACCGGTGCGTCCGGGATAGTCCTGGACGGTGGTGAGCATTCCGGGACGTTCGACGGTGATCTTCGTGGTCATGGCTTCCTCACTCCCCGCGGGTGACGATCATGCGGACCGGCGTGGGGTCGAAGCCGTTGCACGGGTTGTTGATCTGGGGGCAGTTGGAGACGAGGACGAGCACGTCGCGCTCGGCGCGGATCGCGAGTCGCTTGCCGGGTGCGGACAGGCCGTCGACGATGCCGAGGGCGCCATCGGCCTCGACCGGCACGTTCATGAAGAAGTTGATGTTGGAGACGAGGTCGCGCTTGCCGAGTCCCCACTTGGCGCCTTCGATGAGGAAGTTCTCGACGCAGGCGTGCTGGTGCTTGGTGTGGTGGCCGTAGCGCAGGGTGTTGGACTCCTGCGAGCACGCACCGCCGACGGTGTCGTGGTTGCCCACCTCGTCGGCGACGAGCGTCATCAGCGGCTCACCGTCGGCGTCGCGCAGCACCGAACCGGTGGAGAGGAAGAGGTTCTGCTGGGCGGCGACGGTGGCGGCGGCGCTGTAGCGGCGGGTGTGGTCGGCGGCGTCGTAGACGAGGGTGTCGACGGCCTGGTTGCCGTGCAGGTCGACGATGGTGAGGACGTCGCCGGCGGCGACGACGGCCGACCAGGGGCCGCGGAGTCCGACGATCTCGTCGAGGACGACGCGACCGGGAACGAGGGCGAGGTCTGCGGTGTCGGCGGTGATGGTCATCGGCGGATCTCCGTTTCGGACGTGGCGGCGGCCCAGGCGTCGTCGGTGTTGAGCACGGCGCGCTGGTATTCGGGGTCGGTGTTCGGCAGCGAGTTCAGTTCGCCGGGCGCCCGCCAGGCGAGGACTTCGAGGCTGCCGGTGGTGAACTCGGGGTTCGGGTCGAGCGGGTGTGCGGTGTTGGCGATCAGGGCGATCACCGGCAGGTGGATCAGCAGGTCGACGGCGGCACCGGGACCTGTGTTGCCGGTGCTGACGAGGCTGCCGTCCTCCTCGACACGGACACCGTGGAAGAAGGACAGCGAGGGCGGCAGGTCGCGCGGCTGCAGGTCGTGCTTGGCCGCGGCGACCGTGAACAGTTCACGACCCGCGGGAGAACTCGAATGGAGCGATCCCTCACCGTATTTCGCGGTGTTCCCCGCGACGTGGGTCGTGCCGCACAGCGCATCGTGGCGACCGGAGGTGTCGGCGACGATCGTGGCGAGCACGCGGCCCTGATCGGAGAGCAGGGGGTGCCCGACACCGAGATAGGCCTGCCACGGCACCTTCACCGTGTCGGCGACGTTGAGCCGCTCGTGCGGTGCGTCGGCGCGGAACAGCAGGAGGTTGGCGCAGGCGGTGCCGTGGACGTCCCGCAGGCGCAGGCGGGTGCCCCGGGCGAGGACCTTGCTGGTGTAGCGGCCACCGGGAACGGTCTCGGCCCAGGTCATCGACGCCGCGCGACCGCTGGGCGGAGCCGGCCACGACGATGCCGGGACGATCGGCATGGCGTCTGTGACGGTTCCTGCCTGCGCTCGGGCATGGGCGCGAGCAGCGTGCGTGGTGGCGGTCGCGAGGGTCTCGGTCATGGCGCTCCGATCGGCGGTCCGGGGAAACTGTCGATCGACAGTTTTCCGATCGCGCATCTTCGGGGAATGTCCACGGCGTAACGAGTCCGTGACGTGTGTTTCGTGCGTGTGACGAAAACTTCACGCATGAAGACCGCGGTGCTGCACCATCTTTCGTCGTGTCACAGTGGAGAGGTGACCCATGCAGGACCAGGACGCCCCCGTCTCCACGCGCCGCGACGGCCCGGACCGACCGCGCGCGCCGAGATCCTCGACGCCGCCGCGGAACTGTTCACCACCCGCGGGTTCTCCCCCACGTCGACACGCACGATCGCCGAGGCGGTGGGGATCCGGCAGGCATCGCTGTACAACCACTTCGCGACGAAGAACGACATCCTCGTCGCATTGCTCGAGGACACCGTCGAACCGACCCTCGACTTCGACGACAATCTCGACCCCACGCTGCCGCCCGAGGTGCGCCTGTGCGCGCTCGCCTGGTTCGACACGGCCCAGTTGTCCGCGGGCAGATGGAATCTCGGTGCGCTCTACCATCTTCCGGAGCTTCGCACCGAACCGTTCGATCGTTTCCGGGAGGAACGCCGGCACCTGATGGAGCGCTACCGGATCCTGGCGGCGCAGATCGTCGGCGACGATGATCCCCGCACACACCTGCCGTTCCGGATCGTCGAATCGGTCATCGGCATGCGGGCCGACGACGGCGACGTCGACGCCGGGCTACCCGAAGCGCTGGCGACGGCGTCGCTGACGGTTCTCGGTGTCAGCGACGTTACGGCAGTGACGAGCGCGGCTCGGGCACTCGTGGTGGGGGTTCCCGGCGACCTGCTGGGCTCGATGACCCCGCCGTCTCGGCCACCCGCATGAAGCGCAGGGCGGGATCGTCGACCGGTTCGCGGCGCAGCCGTCTGCGGTCGAGATAGTAGTTCTGCTCCATCGACCACGGGCCGTCCTCCCCGGATGTGGGAAACACGTCGGCCGATCGCCGGAGATAGTTCGACGTGAGGTCCCAGAACGGTCCGCCACCGACGGCCGGGTCGTCGCAGACCGGGGTGACGATGTCGTAGCCGTGGTCGTCCATGTGGTCGAGCAACCGGCACAGATAGTGGCCGGTGAGGTCGACCTTGAGGGTCCACGAGTAGTTGGCGTAACCGAACGCGAAGACGAAGTTGGGTATGCCGGTGAGCATCGACGCCTTGTAGGTGATGCATTCGTGCCAGTCGACCGGTTCGCCGTCGACGTCGAGTTCGACTCGCCCGAACGGCACCATGTTCAGCCCGGTCGCGGTGACGATGACGTCGGCCTCGATCTCGCGCCCCGATTCGAGGGCGATCCCCGTGGGTGTGAACCGGACGATGCGATCGGTGACCACCGACGCCTCACCGGTGGCGATGGCGTGGAAGAGGTCGCTGTCGGTCGCGACGCACAGGCGCTGATCCCACGGGTCGTAGGACGGATTGAAGTGCACGTCGACGGGATAGTCGTCGGGCAGCACGCTCGTCATCCGCAGGCGCAGGAGACGGCGGAAGAGGTTCGGCGCCCGGCGACTCGTCCGGTACATCTCGTGCAGCAGACGGATGCTCAGGGAGCGGACGACGCGGTCGGCCGCCGATGTCGGGAGTGCACGCCGCAGTGCGTTGGCGACCTTGTTCTCCTTCGGCCACCCCAGGACGTAGGACGGGGAGCGCTGCAGCATCGTCACGTGCTCGGCGACGCCGGCCAGCGCGGGAATGAGTGTCATCGCCGTGGCGCCGCTGCCGATGACGACGACGCGCTTGCCCGCACAGTCGAGATCCTCGGGCCAGTGCTGGGGGTGGACGATGGTGCCGGAAGTCGTCGCTGCCCTCGAACTCCGGGCTGTACCCCTCGTCGTAGTCGTAGTAGCCGGTCGCGGAGAAGAAGAACGAGCAGGTCACCGTGAGCGTGGTGCCGTCGCTCGTGCGCCGGAGCGTGACCGTCCACCTGCCGGTGGCGGACGAGAAGGACGCACCGACGACGCGGTGCCCGAAGTGCAGGTAGGGACGCAGTCCGTGCTCGTCCACCGTCTCGTGGAGATAGCCGAGGATCTCGCTACCTCCGGCGTACGCGTGCTTCTTCCGCCACGGCTTGAACTCGTAACCGAGGGTGTGGAGGTCGGAGTCGGAGCGCACACCGGGATATCGGAACAGGTCCCATGTGCCGCCGAGCGCGTCGCGTGCCTCGACGATCGCGAAGCTCGTCCCCGGACTCTTCGTCTTCAGGTGGTAGGCCGTGCCGATGCCGGAGATACCGGCGCCGACGATCAGGACATCCACCTCGGCGGGCACGCCCCCGCCGGGTTCGACTGCGGTCATGTTCGCTCGACTCCGTCCTTCGGCGGGGTTCGTTCGATGCGCGGGGCTATCCCGCTCGATCACTCACGGGGGACGTCGCCCGGCGTGCGGTCGGCACCTTCGAGCACATTCACCTCGTGCTTGTCGCTACCCGGACCCACGTGCGCCTCGGCACGCATCCGCTCGACCATGTCGGGATAGTGCAGCTCGAAGGCAGGGCGCTCCGAGCGGATCCGCGGCAGCTCGTAGAAGTTGTGCCGCGGCGGCGGGCAGGTCGTCGCCCATTCGAGCGAATTGCCGTAACCCCACGGGTCGTCGACCGTGACGACCTGGCCGTAGCGGTAGCTCTTGAAGACGTTCCACACGAACGGCAGGGTCGACGCGCCCACGACGAAGGCACCGATCGTGGAGATCGTGTTCAGGGTGGTGAACCCGTCCGAGGGCAGGTAGTCGGCGTAGCGACGGGGCATGCCCTCGTTGCCGAGCCAGTGCTGCACCAGGAAGGTGGTGTGGAAGCCGATGAAGGTCAGCCAGAAGTGCCAGCGGCCGAGTTGCTCGTCCATCAACCTGCCGGTCATCTTCGGGAACCAGAAGTAGATGCCGGCGTAGGTCGCGAACACGATGGTGCCGAAAAGCACGTAGTGGAAGTGGGCGACGACGAAGTACGAGTCGTGCAGGTGGAAGTCCAGCGGCGGGCTCGCGAGGATGACGCCGGTCAGGCCACCGAAGAGGAAGGTCACGATGAAGCCGACGGCGAAGAGCATCGGTGTCTCGAAGGTGATCTGGCCCTTCCACATGGTGCCGATCCAGTTGAAGAACTTCACACCGGTCGGGACGGCGATCAGGAAGGTCATGAACGAGAAGTACGGCAGCAGCACGGCGCCGGTGGCGTACATGTGGTGCGCCCACACCGCGATGGACAGCGCGGCGATCGCGATGGTCGCGTACACGAGGCCGCTGTATCCGAAGATCGGCTTACGGGAGAACACCGGGAAGATCTCCGAGACGATGCCGAAGAACGGCAGCGCGATGACGTACACCTCGGGGTGACCGAAGAACCAGAACAGGTGCTGGAAGAGCAGCACGCCGCCGGTCGCGGGGTCGTAGATGTTGCCGCCGATCACCCGGTCGACGAAGGCACCCATGAAGGCCGCGGCGAGCAGGGGGAAGACGAGGAGCACGAGGATCATCGTGATGAAGATGTTCCACGTGAAGATCGGCATCCGGAACATGGTCATGCCGGGTGCACGCATGCACACCACGGTGGTGATCATGTTGACGCCGCCGAGGATGGTGCCGAGACCCATGACGATCAGGCCGAGGAACCACAGATTGCCGCCGATACCCGGCGAATGGATCTCGTCGGCGAGCGGCATGTAGGACGTCCAGCCGAAATCGGCTGCACCGCCGGGCGTGATGAATCCGAAGGCCACGGTGAGCGCACCGAAGAGGAACAGCCAGTAGCTGAAGGCGTTCAGGCGCGGGAAAGCGACGTCGGGGGCACCGATCTGCAGCGGCAGGATGTAGTTCGCGAAACCGAAGACGATCGGGGTCGCGTACATCAGCAGCATGATGCCGCCGTGGTTGGTGAACAGCTGGTTGTACTGCTCGTTCGACAGGAACTGCAGACCGGGCACCGCCAGCTCCGCGCGCATCAGCAGGGCGAGCACACCGCCGAACAGGAAGAACGAGAACGAGGTGAAGATGTACATCAACCCGAGCTTCTTCGGGTCCGTCGTGGTGATCAGGTCGTAGAGGACCGCGCCCTTGGAGTGGTACCGCGGCGGATACGGCCGCGTGGGCTTGACGGGAGCGACAACCGCGTTCATCGGGCCTCCTCGAGCCGCCGGGAAGGCGGCAACGGTGCGGCGCGGACGGGATCGACGGCGCGCGGCGATCACCACCCGCGATGCTGCAGGTGAACTCAGAGTAGGCGTTCCATCTCACACGCGCACCGGGTTCGCGGACCGAATTGCGACGCGACGACGGGCGAGCGGAACGTCCCGTGTACACGGAAGAGAACGTGTTCTACATTGTGACCGTCGTCACTGCAGGTCGTCGCTCCGAGCACCTGCACCACCGCGTCGAAGGGACACCATGTCGGCACCTACCACCGCGGTCATCGGCGCCGGTATCAGCGGGTTGACCGCCGGAAAGATGCTGTGCGACTACGGGGTGCCCTACACCTGCTTCGAGAGCTCCGATCGTGTGGGCGGCAACTGGGCCTTCGGCAATCCCAACGGCCACAGCAGCGCGTACCGCTCACTGCACATCGACACGTCGAAGCATCAGCTGTCGTTCAAGGACTACCCGATGCCGGAGTCCTATCCCGACTTCCCGCACCACACGCAGATCAAGGAGTACCTCGACGGTTACACCGACGCCTTCGGACTGCGGGGCAACATCGAGTTCCGCAACGGTGTCCGCCACGCGCGACGGCGACCCGAAGGCGGGTGGGAGCTCGATCTCGAGGACGGCAGCACGCGCGAGTTCGAGTTCCTCGTCGTCGCCAACGGTCACCACTGGGATCCCCGGGTGCCGGAGTTCCCCGGGCACTTCGCCGGCGAGTCGCTGCACTCCCACCACTACATCGACCCGCGCACCCCGATGGATTTCGCGGGCAAGCGCATCCTCGTGGTGGGGCTCGGCAACAGCGCGGCCGACATCGCCGTGGAGTTGTCGTCGAAGGCGTTGCAGACCGAGGTGACGCTGTCGACGCGCTCGAGTGCGTGGATCGTCCCGAAGTACATCGCGGGCCGGCCGGCCGACAAGTTCTACCGCACCGTCCCCTACATACCGATGTCGTGGCAACGGAAGATCGCGCAGTGGGGCCAGCCGCTGCTGTCGGGACGTCCCGAGCGGTACGGGCTGCCCACTCCGAACCACAAGTTCTTCGAGGCGCACCCCACGCAGTCGGTCGAACTGCCGCTGCGCCTCGGCTCGGGCGACATCGTCGCGAAACCCGACATCGAACGGTTCGACGGCCACACGGTCCACTTCGTGGACGGAACGTCGGCGGAGTTCGACGTCGTCATCTACGCGACCGGCTACAACATCACCTTCCCGTTCTTCGATCCGGAGTTCATCAGCGCTCCCGACAACCACATCGCGCTGTACAAGCGGATCTTCGCCCCGGGCATCCCCGACCTCGCGTTCGCCGGTTTCGCGCAGGCCACGCCCACTCTGTTCCCGTTCGTCGAATGCCAGGCGCGACTGATCGCGGCCTATGCGATCGGCCGTTACGCCCTTCCGTCCGAGGACGAGATGCGCCGCGTCATCGTCGAGGATCAGCGCACGTTCACCGGGCACATGCTCGACCGCCCCCGGCACACGCAACAGCTCGACTATTTCGCCTACGAGTTCGACATCCGGACGCGCGAGCTGCCCGCCGGAATCGCCCGTGCCGGCCGGGCATCGAAGGAGGACGCCTCGTGCACCCGCGTTCACTGACCTTCCCCTCCGGGGGCGAGACGGTCCACGCCTGGCACTTCACCCCCGGATCCGACGTTCTCGGCAGCGCCGACGGGGCACCGGTCGTGGTCATGGCCCACGGTCTGGGCGGGACGAAGGACTCCGGTCTCGCCCCGTTCGCCGAGCGGCTCGCGGCCGCGGGCATGCACGTGCTCGCCTTCGACTACCGGGGATTCGGTGAGTCCGGAGGCACCGACCGTCAGCGCGTCGACGTCGCGGGACAGATCGCCGATTACCGCGCAGCCGTCTCGACTGCGCGACGACTGGACGGCGCCGATCCGCGTCGCGCCGTGCTGTGGGGCGTGTCGTTGTCGGGCGGACACGTCCTGTCCGTCGCGGCCCAGGACCGGGACGTCGCGGCCGTCGTGTCCGTGACACCGCTCGTCGACGGACCGGCTGCGGGTGTCCTCGCGGCCCGGCATCACGCGCCCTCGTCGCTGGCCCGCTCGACGGCAGCGGGGCTTCGCAGCCGGGTGGCGCGACGCTCGTCGACCACCATCCCGATCGTGGGTCCACCGGGCACGGTCGCCGCCCTGTCGTTGGACGGCTACCGCGAGGACTATCTCTCCCTGGCGGGCCCGACCTGGCGCAACGAGATCGACGCCGACGTCGTGCTGTCGCTCGGCACCTACCGTCCCGCGCGACACGCGTCGTCCGTTGCGTGCCCCGTCCTGGTGCAGATCGCGGACTTCGATCGCAGCGCTCCCCCGCACGCCGCGGCGCGCGCAGCCTTCCGCGCCCGCGCCGAGGTGCGTCACTATCCGTGCGACCACTTCGACGTGTGGCCCGGCAAGGATTGGTTCGACCCGGCCGTAGAGCATCAGATCCACTTCCTGACCCGACATCTCGCTGCGCAGTAACCCCGAGGGATCCGTCTTCACGGATCCCTTCCCTTCGCACATCCGAGGTAGCCATGGCAGAGACCGTCCAGCAGGCACTCCGCGACCTGCTCGAGAACGACACCGCGGCCATCGTCCACGACACCGGCAGGTGGACCTGGCGCGAACACCTGCAGGAGGCATCCGCTCAGGCGGCGGCACTGCTGTCGCTGATGGACCACGACCGGCCGGTGCACGTCGGAGCGCTGCTCGGCAACACCCCCGCCTTCCTCCACGCGATCGCCGGGGCCGGGCTCGCGGGGTTCCCGCTCGTCGGCATCAACAACACCCGACGCGGTGAGGGCCTGGCACGCGACATCCTGCGGGCGGACTGCCAGATCCTGCTGACCGACGCCGAGCACGCCCCACTGCTCGACGGTCTGGATCTCGGCGACGTCATCGTCTTCGACGTCGCGAGCCCCGAGTGGCGGGCACTCGTCGACGGGACCGGTCCGCTCGAGCCGTATCGGGAGGTCGGTCCGACCGATCCGTTCATGCTGATCTTCACCTCGGGGACGAGCGGGGATCCGAAGCCGGTGATGCTCGCCCACATGATGGTGTTGTTCTCGGGCGGCACCCTCGTCCCGCGGTTCTCGATCACGAGCGACGACGTCGTCTACCTGTCGATGCCGTTGTTCCACTCCAACGCGATCCTCGCCGGGTGGTGCGTGTCGCTGTGCAGCGGCGCGGCGATGGCACCGGCGTCGTTCTCCGCCTCGCACTTCCTCGACGACGTGCGCCGCTACGGCGCGACCTACATGAACTACGTCGGCAAGCCCCTCGCGTACATCCTCGCGACCGTCGAACGACCCGACGACGCCGACAACCCCCTCCGGGTGGCGTTCGGCAACGAGGCCACCGACCGCGACATCGAGGAGTTCGGCCGGCGCTTCGACTGCACCGTCTGGGATGGTTTCGGGTCGACCGAGGCTGCGGTGATCATCACCCGCGACGAAGGCACCCCACCCGGATCGATCGGTCGAGGACTGCCGGGTGTGGACGTCTACGATCCGGAGACCCTCACCCCCTGTGCCCACGCGGAGTTCGACGACAACGGCGCCCTGATCAACGCCGACAAGGCCGTCGGCCAACTCGTCAACACGCAGGGCGCCGGATTCTTCACCGGCTACTACAACGACGAGGCAGCCACCGACGAGTGTCTGCGGGGCGGCATGTTCTGGTCGGGCGATCTCGCCTACAAGGACGCGGACGGCTGGATCTACCTCGCCGGTCGCACCGCCGACTGGATGCGCGTGGACGGTGAGAACCTCGCCGCCGCTCCCATCGAGCGCATCCTGCAGCGACTGCCGCAGTTGAGTCGCGTCGCCGTCTACGGTGTGCCCGACGAACACGTGGGCGACCAGGTCATGACCGCGATCGTGCTGCGCGACGAGACGTCGCTCGTCCCTGAGGAATTCGAGAAGTTCCTCTCCGAGCAGGCCGATCTGTCCCCCAAGGCGTGGCCGAGATACGTGCGGATCGCGGCGGATCTGCCCACCACGGCCACCAACAAGATCCTCAAGCGCGCGCTCGAGAAGGAAGGACCCACGGCCGGCGACGGTGTGCTGTGGGTCCGCGAGAACGAGAAGTACGTCGTGACCTGATGCTGCGGAGCGCGAAACGGTCATCGGCGCAGGATGTTTCGCGATCTTTCGACCGTTTCGCGCTCTGCTGTCTCAGTTCGCGTCGAAGCCAGGCAGCCGCGACGGCTCCTCGACCACCGAGTACTCGCTCGCGTCGCCCTGCACAACCCGACTGCGCGTGCCGTCGACGCCGACGGGGATGTCGCCGGCGAGGGTGATGCGGTGCAGGCGGCGGGTGTGGTCGCCGAAGTCGGCGATGCCGTAGTGCTGCGTGGCGCGGTTGTCCCAGATCGCGACGTCGCCGCTTTCCCACGACCAGCGGAAGGTGTTCTCCAGCTTCGTGATCCGACTCTGCAACAGCTGGAGCAGCACGGCGGTCTCCGACGGCTTGAGACCGACGAACTCCTTCACGAAGTGACCGAGCAACAGGGTGCGCTCACCCGTCTCGGGATGGACCCGCACCACCGGGTGGATCGTCTCGTAGGTGTTGCGGCGGAACTCGTCCTGGTAGCGGCGGCGCTCCTCGGTCAGCGCCGGATCCGAGCTGCCCGCGTCGAGCTTCTCGGCGTAGTCGTAGAGGTTGGTGTGCAGGGCCCACAGGTTGTCGACGAGCGCCTTCAACGCGTCCGGCAACTGCTCGTAGGCTGCGGTCGTGGACGCCCACGTCGTCGCACCGCCGTACGGCGGCAGGGTCACCGCCCGCAGGATCGACGCCTTCGGAATGCGGTCGACGAAGCTGACATCGGTGTGCCAGCTGTTCGCGGCACCCTCGATGGGCAACAGCCGCTTGCCCTTCGAGTGGACCGTGGGGTGCGACTGGGTCTGCATGCCGAGCAGACCCGCGAAGGCCCACTGCTGCTCGTCGTCGAGATGATGCTGGTCGCGGAAGACGATCGCCTTGTGCACGGCGAGGGCGTAGCGGATGGCCTCGACGGTCTCGGGCGCCAACGACCCGGACAACCGCACTCCGTCGATCCGCGCACCGATGTGCTCCCCCAGCTTGGTGACGACGATGCCGCCGGCGGTGTAGACGGATTCGGCGGTGGTCGTGTCGCGATCGAGTTCGGTGATGGTCATGCGATCTCCCCTTCGATGATCTGAACCGGGCATTGTTGATTGCGCCGGTTCAGTTCACCGCCATCCGTCGGCAGAGTCGACGGTTGTGGTCAGCCAGATCGAAACGAGCCGAAGCCGCTATCGGGAGTGCGTTCTCACTTGAGGATCTCGCTCCGCCAGAAGGTGTTGCCGTCGGGGACGGTCTCGTGGTCGTCGAAGAAGGTGACGAGCGCCTGTGCGGCTGCCGCGGCGTCCGGGAAGCGACGCCCCTCCATCGGTCCCCGGGTGATCTCGAGCGTCCCTGAGGCCGGATCGAGGCGCCCCTGCACGCGATACCCGCCGATGTCCGCCACCACTGCGCGTCGCTCGTCGACGACCTCGGGTTCCGCGACCGTACGTACGACCGGACGTTCGGCGCGGGCCCGCGCAGCCGGTACCGGAGTCGCGTCGTGGTCGGGATCCTTGACCGCGTCGAGACCGAGCAGGTCCCAATGGTCGTGCCCGTGAACAACATTGCTGCGCTGGATGGGATGACTGCCGGTCGGGGTGCGGCCGGGGCGGTCGGCGAGCCAGAGCGCGACCTCCTCCTCGATCCCCGCTTCGATGTCCTCCGCGTCCACCACGTAGAACTCCGGTACCGCGGGCGCGAGATCCACGAAGACCCAATGCGACACGCCTGCACCGTCGGCGGCGGGAACCCCGTCCCGGCGTCGCGCGAGCCACGGATCGCTCGCCGTCGAGCACACCCGCACCACACGTTCGGATCCGTCCGCGCCCTGTACGCGGACGTCGCGTTGTCCCGGGATCGGCTCGGCGCGGCCGCCGCGCGCCAGAACCTCGGCCACGAAGGCCACGACTCCCTGCCGAACGATGTCCCCCATCTCGACTCCTCTTCTCGGTGCGCACATCGAGCGGTGACTCGGGATCGACGCGCGATGTGCCCACGTCCTGCGCGGTCTCGTCGAGACCGGAGGTCTGCTGCGACCATACGTTGCTACGAGCGGAAGAAGAACCGTCTGTGACCGATCACCGGAAAGCATCACCCTTCGTGGTGAGCGCCTTGACCCGTTCGACGATGCGGTCCTGCAGCTTGGACGGGGTACGCCAGCGCATCGCGAGCTTGTCGTAGTCCATGGCGTGCTCGGCGATGATGTCCTTGAGCTGTTCGACCCCGAGGGACGACAGTCTCTCCCGCAGAGTCGCCTCCCCGCTCTCGCGGTACACCACGAACGGGTCGAAGGCCCCGGGTGCGCGCCGGCTGCGACGCGCCGAGGTTCGGGCCGCGGCGGGCCGCGCAACAGGAGCGGGAGCAGGGGTCGGAGTACTCGGGTCCGCGGTGACCGAGAGCGCTCCCGCGAGTGCCTTCGCGAAGCGCGGCGTGCGTGCGGCCTCGTCGGCGATCACCTGGACGAGAGCGACGAGCGCGCCGGCCGTACCGGGAGCCGCCTCGTCGAGCCGGAGCAGTGCAGAGCTCGCCTCGCCGATGCGCACCCGCAGACGCGCCTGTGCCATGTCGGTATCGGTGCCGGGATTCGTCACAGGTACACCTGCGCATTCATCATGATCGTCTCGGTGAGGATGCGCAGTGCGTCGTACTGACCGGTGTTGCCGTACTTGCGCTTGAGCGTGCCGTAGGGCACGAACTCGGCGGACGCCGCGATCTGGTTGGCCTCGGGCACCCAGGCCGGAACGACGTTTGCGATCCGCTCGTCGCGCTGGAGCTGTTCGATGATCGTGCGGTGCAGATTCGAGGCACTGCGGTACTTCGTGATGACGAGGCCGATCTCCCGCACCGTGTGCCCGGTCCGCTTCGCGAATTCCTGGATCTTCGTCTGCAGCGGCGGAATTCCGTAGGTGGACAGGATGTCGGGAATCGTGGGGACGAGATAGCCGTCGGCGAGACGCAAGCCGTTGAGGGTGAGGATCCCGAGATTCGGCGGGCAGTCGATCAGGATGTAGTCGTACCGGTCGGCGATGGGCCGCACGGCGGAGAGGAGGAGCTCGACGGGACGGTGCGAGCCCGGATCGGCGTACTGCTGGTGGGTGAGGCCCTCCTGGATGTCCATGAGATCCAGGGACGACGCGAGCAGGTCGAGATCGCGGACCACACGTACGGGCGAGACGCCCTTCTGGACGGCCTTCTCGATGTCGAACGCGTCGGCGTCGGGCGCGATCGCCTTACGGAAGAGTGTCGCGAGGGTCAGACCGAGCTCGTTCAGTTCGCGCCAGCGCTCCTCCCCCACCATCATCGTGGTGAGGTTGGTCTGCGGGTCGAGATCGATCATGAGCACCCGCTGCCCGAACTCCGCCGCCATGAACTCACCCAGAGCGGCCGTCGTCGTGGTCTTGCCGACACCACCCTTCAGGTTGATCGTCGCGATTACCCGTGCCACCCCACACCTCTTCGGGAAAGAAATTCACTACTCGTTGTTGCGAGCAAAACTACCCGAAGGCGGACATACGGGGCCGCCGGGTGGCAGCTGCCGGGTCAGCGACCCCTCGACTCGACCGCGAGACGAGGCATGCCGGCGAGTTCATCGGGGGTGACGTACGAATCGGAGGTCGCGAAACCGCTCAGGTACAGCGGCGGCTCACGGTCTGCGACCGCGCGCACGATCTGCCCCTCCGAGACGAAGACGATGAGCCCTTCGGCATCGGATCCCGGCATGTTCCGCCAGGTGGTCCCCGGGGTGTGCATCACGCGGTTGAGTTCGCTCATCAACACCGGGACACGGAAGTAGTACATCCGGTCCCACGACTCGACACCCGCTGCGGCCGCGACCTCCCCGAGCGTTCGGGACCGTCCGGAGACGAGCACCGATTCGAACTCCGCCTCGAGCCTCGGGTCGTCGACGACGGACACGCTCGTCGCCCCCGAGCAACCCGAGACCCCCAGCGCCGCAGCGACAGCCAGCGCAAAACCAGTACGCACGAACCGCGACGCCACCGCGCCCCCCTGTGTATCGACCCCCGATAGGACGCGAGGAAGCTACCACCGGTTCGGACAAATGCACCAGTGAAGCCGGTCACTTTCCACGAGTTCGGGGATCCGGCCCGAAGCACAGCCGAATCGATGTGACCGATGACAGTAACTCCGAGTTACTCCTTTGCGGTGAGCTCGGCGATGTCCGTCCACAGAGCACTGCGGAGCGCGACCATCGGTTCGGCCGCAGCGCCGAGCTGGTCGCCGACGAAATCGGTGTTCTCGGCAGACAACTCGCGCGCGCCCGACCTGCCGATCAGATCGTCGATCCGCTGGTCGAGGCTTGCGGTGCGCTGCGCGATGTGCGCGAGATGCAGATGGTCCTCCGCCCGCGTGAGCAGGTCGCCGATACGCGCGAGCGCGGTGACCCGCGCCAGGATCTGATCCCATACCGGTTCGAGCGCTGCCACACGGGATTCGAGACCGGACCGCGCCTCCGGTGCCGATCGGATCGCGGACTGCAGCTCGTCGAGCAGGTCGCGCAGGGCGACGGTGTCCACCGCGATCTGGGTGAGTTCCTCGGCGAGGTCGAGCTGAGCTCGTTGAACCTCGAAGTACCCCGAACGCCACGCGGCCGACGCCTCGATGCGGTCGTACAGGGACCCGGCGAGGAAGAGCAGTGTGTCGTAGCGGTCGACGAAGCGGTCGTCGCCGGAGGGCACCTCACGTCCGAGCCGCTCGGCGACGCGGCGACCCGCCTCGGCCAGCGGAGTGCGCTCGGACCAGCGACCCACGCGGTCGACGGCGACACCGAGCACCATCCCCCGGGCCTGTTCGACGGGCGCGACGGGCATGGGCGCGGGGGTGCGTTGCAGTGCGGCGAACAGTGCCTCGCGTTGTTCGATCTCGAGGTGCAGGCCGTCGCGCCGGTCGCGGCGCACGGCGCGGACGCCCTGGGCGTAGTGCAGGGGTGAGTGCACGACGGTCTGCCGCGCTGTCCGGATGCGTTTGCCGAGTTCGTTGGCCCGGTATTCGAGTGCGAGTCGCGCGGCGCCGGGACGCAGACCGTCGATGCGTGCGCGGATGCGGGCGTGCTCGTCGGACAGCCGGCGCAGCTCACCGAATCCGTCGAGGCCGGGCAGCCGGCGCCCGACGTGCCGGCGGTTCGCCAGCACCGCACGTGCCGATTCGTCGAGGTAACCGGCGGCCAGCGCGACCGCGGCGGCATCCGACAACGGAGCGTGCCTGCCCTCGATGCTGCTGGTCTCGCACCACCGGCGGACCTGCCCGGCGATACGTGTCCGCCGGTCCACCGACGGGATGTCCTGACCGAGCGCGTCGTCGCGTCCCGGGAGGTGGGGTCGATCGGCTTCGGACACGGGAATCCTCCTCGCGGCTCGTCCGCAGGCGTGCGCTGTCCACTGTTCCAGATTCCGCGCGGACTCGGAGAAATGCCCGGTAACGGCCCCGATACCGCGCGGTCCACTGTCACGATCCGACGCGTAAGCGACCGCTCTCCGGTTCGGTTGAGACCTTCGCGTTTTCGCGCCTCGTGACGGATGTCACAGCATCGTCGAGGCGGCTCGGAACGGTTTGTCCGATCCCGGATCGCGCCCGATCCGGGGCGCGCGAAAACCGGTGCGTACCAGCGGAAACGAAGGGTCGCTCGAGACAGGCTCCGGACGCCTCGGAAAGTTACCGACCGGTGTTACTGCACAGTACCGGCGGCGCCCGGAACCGGAGATCCCCGTCCCGACACCCGCTACCGAACGAAAGCCCCTGCGCGCGAATATTAGTGAGAGGACTCGACCGCGAGAAGGCCGCCGATCGCTCCGCATGGAAGCAAAACGTGACAAACCCTCATGTTTCCTCCATGCTGTTATCCGAACGGAGCCTTCGCCCAGGGGGACGTGACCGTCACACCGACGGCCGTAGCTGCGGAGACCTGTTCGAAACGGTCCTTCGGACACCGCGGATGTTGCCCGGTGGATCGACGACGAACACGCATGCCCATGCCAACCACGAGGAGCCGACCGCTACATGTTCCCGCTCGCGTCGCCAACACGAGACGTGGGACGTAGGACCGGTTAGTTTGTCCTCCTCATTGGGGTGGAGCTTCGAGACGCGCGCCCGATGCGTGCACAAACCATGGAGAACGGTGGCAACGAGTATGTTCAAGCGGATCGCAGTGGTCAATCGTGGTGAGGCGGCCGTACGCCTCATCCGGGCAGTCCGGGAGCTCAACTCCGAGCACGGTTACGACATCAGGACGATCGCTCTGCACACCGACGCCGAACGACGGGCGATGTTCGTCCGTCAGGCCGACGAAGGAGTGACCCTCCGTCCGTCGACGACGGCGGCGACCCCCTACCTCGATCATGCAGAACTCGAGCGCGCGCTCCTCGAGGCGAAGGCCGACGCCGTGTGGGTCGGCTGGGGCTTCGTCGCCGAGGATCCCGCCTTCGCCGAGCTGTGCGCCCGCCTCGGGATCACCTTCATCGGCCCCTCCGCCGACGCCATGCGCCTGCTCGGCGACAAGGTCGAGGCGAAGCTCCTCGCCGAGAAGGTCGGCGTTCCCGTCGCACCGTGGTCCGGTGGACCGGTCGATTCCCGCGCCGACGCACGCCGTCACGCGCAGGCCATCGGCTACCCGCTGATCATCAAGGCCCGCTCCGGCGGCGGTGGCCGCGGCATCCGCAAGGTCTACGCCGAGGACGAGCTCGAACTCGCCCTCGAGCGCACCCAGGGTGAGGCCGAGCGTTCCTTCGGCGACCCCGTCGTGTTCATCGAGCGTCTCGTCACCGACGCGCGCCACGTCGAGGTCCAGGTCATCGCCGACAAGCACGGCAACGTGTGGGCCCCGGGCGTGCGCGACTGCTCGATCCAGCGCAAGAACCAGAAGGTCATCGAGGAATCCGCTTCGCCGCTGCTCACCAAGGAGCAGTCCGACCACCTGCGCGCGGTCTCGGCCGATCTCGTCCGCGCCGCCGGCTACGCCGGTGCCGGCACCGTCGAGTACCTCTACCAGCCCGACCTGAAGATCTTCACCTTCCTCGAGGTCAACACCCGCCTGCAGGTCGAGCACCCCATCACCGAGGCCACGACCGGCATCGACCTCGTGAAGCTGCAGATCCTCGTCGCCTCCGGTGAGAAGCTTCCCGGCGAGTGCCCCTCCGAGTTCGGTCACGCCGTCGAGGCGCGCCTGAACGCCGAGGATGCCGCCAACGGCTTCGCGCCCGCCCCCGGCACCGTGCAGCTGCTGAAGTTCCCGCTCGGCTCCGGCCTGCGTGTCGACACCGGGATCGCCCAGGGCGACGTCATCCCGCCCGACTACGACTCGATGGTCGCCAAGATCATCGCGTGGGGCCGCGACCGCGACGAGGCACTCGCCCGCCTGCGCACCGCTCTGCGCGAGACCACCGTCGTCCTCGACGGCGGCACGACCACCAAGTCGTTCCTGCTCGATCTGCTCGATCGTTCCGAGGTCATCGACGCCTCCGCCGACACCGGCTGGCTCGACCGCACCGGCGCCGGCACCGAGACCGGTCCGTCCAAGGTCGCCGACGTCGCTCTGATCGCGACGGCCGTCGACGTCTACGACACCGACGAGGCCCGCGAGCGCTCCGCCTTCCTCGCCTCGGCCCGCGGCGGTCGCCCGCGTGCCGGGCACGCCGTCGGACGCAAGATCGAGCTGAGCTATCAGGGCCAGGCCTACGAGCTCGTCGTCGGCCAGGTCGGCCCGCACCGCTACCGCGTCGACACCGGTTCTGCCGAGTTCGACGTCGACGTCGAGCGGCTGGGCGACTACGAGTCGCGCCTGACCCTCGGCGGACGCCGCCACAACGTGGTCTCGATCGCCGGTCCCGCCCACTTCCTCGTCGAGGTCGACGGCATCAGCCACCAGATCAGCCAGGACGAGGCCGGCGTGGTGCGCACCCCTGCCCCGGCCGTGGTCGTCGCGGTTCCTATCGCCGTGGGTGACGAGGTCGAGGCCGGCCAGACGCTCGTCGTGCTCGAGTCGATGAAGATGGAGACCGCGGTCCGCGCTCCCTTCGCCGGTAAGGTCCGCGAGATCCTCGCCGTCGTCAACGCGCAGGTCGACGCGGGTGCCCCGCTCCTGCGGGTCGACCAGATCGTCGAGGAGGTCGTCACCGAGACCGTCGAGCGCGTGGAGTTCGCCGCACCGGCACCCTCGATCAGCGACGACGTCGCGGCCGACGCTCTCGCCCGCCTCGATTCGCTCGCCGCTCTGGTCACCGGGTACGACGTGTCCGCCAAGCGCACCGCAGCCCTGCTCGCCGAGTACGAGCGTCTGTCCGGCTCCGTCGACTCGTGCGCGCTCGTCCGCGCCGAACTCGCCCTGCTGACGACCTTCGCGGACGTGTGCGAACTGTCGCGCAACCGTCCGACCGAGGAGGAGAAGAACAGCGACGACCGGGTCCACAGCCCCCGCGAGTTCTTCCACGGCTACCTGCAGTCGCTCGACGTCGAGGTCGGGGGTCTGCCCGACAGCTTCCGTGCACGTCTCGCCCGCGCCCTGCGGCACTACGACGTCCTCGAACTCGATCGCACCCCGGAGCTCGAGGAGGCCGTCTACCGGTTGTTCCTCGCGCTCGAGCGCATCGAGGCCCACGTTCCCGTGGTCACCTCGCTGCTCGATCGCTGGGTCGAGCGCGACGACACCGAGGTGGGGATCTCCCACGAGCTCAACGAGGTCCTCGACCGGCTGATCGTCGCGACCCAGGTCCGCTTCCCGGTCATCGGTGACACCGCCCGCAACCTGCGGTACCGGTACTTCGAGGAGCCGGTGATCCGCAAGGCCCGCGAGCAGGTCTACGACGGGGTCCGCGGTTCGCTCGCGTACCTCGCCGAGCATCCGCAGGCGACGGACTACGCGGAGCGCATCGATTCGCTGGTCGCCACGCCCGAGCCGCTGATCGATCTTCTCGCACAGCAGATCACGCGTCCGGAGTCCGTTCCGGGCCCGCTGCTCGAGGTCATCGTCCGACGGGCGTACAAGATCCGCACCCTCGAGGACGTGCGTTCGTCCACGGTCGGCGGGCATCAGTTCGTCACCGGCAACTTCGATCTGCGCGGCACGCGTCTGTACCTGATGTCCGCGGAGGCTCCGCAGGCCGAGTTCGCGTCGCTGCTCGACGCCGTCGAGGAGTCGGCGGCCTCGGTTCCCGACACGAAGAACCTCGTGATCGACCTGTACCTCGCGTGGGACGACGCTCCGGCCGATGCCGACGCCCAGGCCGACGCGCTGCGCGCCGAACTCGCCGCACGCCCCGTGACGGGCGGTGCCCGTCGCGTGACGGTGACGGTCTGCCACACCGACACGGCCGAAGAGCATGTGTTCACCTTCCGCCCCTACGAGACCGGATACGCGGAAGAGGCCAACATCCGCGACATCCACCCGCTCACGGGTCAGCGTCTGGATCTGTGGCGCCTGAAGAACTTCGACGGCACCCGCCTGCCCGCCAACCCGGACACCTACCTGTATCACCTGGTGTCGCAGGACAATCCGTCCGACGAGCGGTTCATCGCCCTCGCCGAGGTGCGCGACCTGACGCCGCAGCGCGACGAGTCCGGCCGCATCGTCGGACTGCCCGCCTTCGAACGGGCTCTCGCGAGCTCGCTCGACGGTATGCGCCGCGCCCAGGCCACCCGCGGCGGGCGTCGTCTCGACGCGAACCGTGTGGTGCTCTACGTGTGGCCCGCCGTCGATCTCGACATGGAGGACCTGCGCCGCATCGGCCGCAACGCCGCGCCGCTGACCGTGGGTGCCGGCCTCGAAGAGATCACCGTCATCGGATCGTGGCGTGACCGTCAGGACGAGCCGGCACGCGAGGTCGCCCTGCGCTTCTCGTACCGCTCCGGTGCGGGCGTCATCGTGCGGGTCACCGAGCCGCCGAAGGAGCCGCTGAAGCCGCTCGACGAGTACACCCAGAAGGTCCAGCGGTCCCGTGCCCGCGGCACCGTCTACCCGTACGAGCTGATCCCGCTGCTCACCGGCAGCGAGGGCACCTTCGTCGAGTACGACTTCGACGAGCAGGGCACCCTGGTGCCCGTCGACCGGCCCTACGGCCGCAACACCGCGGGTCTGATCGTGGGTGTCGTCGACACCCCGACCCCGCGGTACCCCGAGGGCATGAAGCGCGTCGCGCTGTTCGGTGATCCCACCAAGGCGCTGGGCACCGTCGCGGAGGCCGAGTGCTCCCGCGTCGTCGCCGCGATCGACCTGGCGGAGAGCCTGAATGCTCCCGTCGAGTGGTTCGCGCTGTCGTCCGGCGCGACGATCTCCATGGGCTCGGGCACCGAGAACATGGACTGGGTGTCGCGCGGCCTGCGTCGTATCATCACGTTCACGCAGAACGGCGGCGAGATCAACGTCGTGGTCACGGGCATCAACGTCGGCGCGCAGCCGTACTGGAACGCCGAGGCGACGATGCTCATGCACACCAAGGGCATCCTCGTGATGACCCCGGACAGCGCCATGGTGCTCACGGGCAAGCAGTCGCTCGACTACTCGGGTGGCGTCTCCGCCGAGGACAACTTCGGTATCGGCGGCTACGACCGCGTCATGGGCCCCAACGGCCAGGCGCAGTACTGGGCTCCGAACCTCAGTGCCGCCATCGAGACGCTGTTCGCGCACTATGCCCACGCCTATGTGGCGCCGGGCGAGCGCTTCCCGCGCAAGGCCGTGTCCGCCGACCCGGTCGACCGCAACGTGTGCGTGTACCCGCACGTGCATCCGTCCAGCGACTTCACCACCGTGGGCGACATCTTCTCGTCCGAGACCAACCCGGATCGCAAGAAGCCGTTCGACATCCGCACGGTGATGCGTTCGGTGGTCGACCAGGACCACGCCGTGCTCGAGCGGTGGGCCGACATGGCCGACGCCGACACCTCGGTCGTGTTCGACGCACATCTGGGTGGAAACCCGGTGACGGTCATCGGCATCGAGTCCCGCGCGATCCCGCGCAAGGGCTGGTTCCCGGCCGACGGACCGGACCAGTGGACCTCGGGCACGCTGTTCCCCAAGTCGTCGAAGAAGACGGCGCGGGCGATCAACGCGGCGAGCGGCAACCGCCCGCTCGTGGTGCTCGCCAACCTGTCGGGCTTCGACGGCTCCCCCGAGTCGCTGCGCAACCTGCAGCTCGAGTACGGTGCCGAGATCGGCCGGGCGATCGTCAACTTCGACGGTCCGATCGTGTTCGTCGTGGTCTCCCGCTACCACGGTGGTGCCTTCGTGGTGTTCTCGGGCGCACTGAACGAGAACATGGAAGTCCTCGCCGTGGAGGGTTCGTTCGCCTCGGTGCTCGGTGGTGCTCCGGCGGCCGCGGTGGTCTTCACCCGCGACGTCAACAAGCGCACCGCGAGCGATCCGCGGGTCGTGGAACTCGAGGCCCAGCTGCGGGCCGCCGAGGACGGCGACAAGGCACGACTGGGCGTCGAGCTCACCGCTCTGCGCACCGCGGTGCGGTCGGAGAAGCTCGGTGAGGTGGCAGCCGAGTTCGAGGCGATCCACAACATCCAGCGCGCACAGCAGGTCGGCTCGGTCGACGCGATCGTGCCGGCGGTCGAGCTGCGGCCGCAGATCATCGCGGCCGTCGAGCGCGGCATGGCACGCACGCTCGCGTAACCCACGCAAGTAGAGCGAGACCCCACCGGAACACTTCCGGTGGGGTCTCGTCGTCGTGGGGCCGTCGTGCGGGTCGGTCGTCGTGATCGTCGTCCCGGTCGTCGTCGTGCAGATCGTCGCAGCGGTCGTCCCACTCGTCGTAGAAGTCCTCGACGTGGTCCGCCGCCGTGTCCTCCCAGTCCTCTAACCACGCGTCGCACGTCGTGACGTCGATGTAGGGGATGTCGGTGGGCCGAAGATGACGAAATCTTCATCCGAGACGCGTACGGATCCACTCGACCAGGATCCGGGCCACCTCGTGAGGAGCCTCCGGGACGAGGGCGTGCCCGCAACCCGGCACGACGGCCGTGGAGACGAGTCCGCTTCCGAACTCGTCGACGAGCTCGCCTCGGGTCTCTGCGGGCCGGAAGACGTCCTCTCCCGCCTGTACGTCGAGCAGAGGTGACGGTGCCACCGTCCACCACGATTCCTTGTCGGTCGCGGCCATCGCTGCCCGCTGCGAGACGATCGCGTCGGGCCACCACCCGTCGAGCCACACCGCCGGATCGTGCCCTTCGGCGAAGAAGACGTCGCGCAGGTGCACGAGCCGTTCGTCGTCGGGAAGCGACAGGTCGGAGCACTTGGCGACACGCTCGGTCAGCGAGGCCGGGAATCGGCGGGCGCCGGCGGCGAGCACGGCGACACCCCGGACGAGTTCGGGCCGGTCCGCGGCGAGGACCCGGGCCACGTAGTGCCCGAACGCGTGGCCGGCCACCACGGCGGGTGCGGCGTCGAAGTGCTCGATGACGGCGGCGACGTCGCCCGCGAGGTCGTGCAGGTCGAGGTCGGTCATGGGTCCGCGGCTGCTGCCGATACCTCGGGGTTGCGGTCGCAGAGCGGTGAATCCCGCTGCCGCGAGGTCGCTTGCAATCGGATCGAATTCGTAGGAATCGCGTCCGAGGGAGGGAAGGAGGACGACTGCCGGTCCTTCCCCGTCGAGACGCACCTCGAGTTCGGCCACCGGTGTTTCGACGAGACGAATGCTGCTCACGGGGTCATCCTCTCATCGCCGGAAGAGCTGTGCTTCGACACAATCACCCGGCATGGTGTCGAGAATCACACCGATGCGAGGTGTGGCGCGTTTTCGAACGGGGAATACAGGGAGACTCGTCCCGGTTGCAGTCCGGCGGCACGGAGTGCGCCCCTCCCCGAGGAACGCCCGGCGACAGCCTCCGCATACGATTCGTCGCAGAATCCGTTCTACTGCACCATATTTCACAGTCGCTCCCGAAACAGCTTCTCGTTCATGCCATGTGCACACAGTCGTACCTGACTTGCCGGTAGTACGTTGTGCCATTCTGGAACACTCGCATTCGTGCAGGCTGTACGTCCATGACGGGTACGGACATTCAGCATGTTCGTACCGCGCGGTAACCCATTTTCCCGACCTAATTCTATTGCAGTACATGCTTTCTCGATTCAACCGGACAAATCGGCGCGATTTCGGAGTCCGAATTGTTTCTGGTGACAACATGATCGAGGTGTTGCATGATTGTCGCCGCAGGGAGTTACGAGCCAATGGCGGCTCGTTTCAGAGGACACGCGTTCGAGTCAGGGGGATTCGAAACGTGCTCCTCCACAGGGAAATCAACGCGCAGGGGGCGTTTGCGCGACGTCGGCGACCAGCCGCGCCCTTCGCCCCCTCGCACAGCGAGGAGATCAGCATGACCAGCACCATCGAACCCAGCTCGCAGATCGCTGCCGGCGGAAACAAGCTCCGCGGACGCGTCGCCTTCGTCACCGGCGGCACGCGCGGCATCGGTGCGGCGATCAGCCGCAGCCTGGCGAGCCAGGGCGCGACCGTCGCCGCAGGCTACGGACGCAACACCGCCCAGGCGGATCAGTTCCTCGCAGACCTGAACGAGACGGGTCGCAAGGACGTCCGTTACTCGGTGCACCGCGGTGACGTCGCGAACGCCGACGACTGCCGACGCACCATCGACGAGGTCATCGAAACGCACGGCCGTCTCGACATCCTGATCAACAACGCCGGCATCACCATCGACCGCACGGTGCTGAAGATGCAGGACGAGGACTGGGACACCGTCATCGGCGTGAACCTCTCGGGTGCGTTCTACCTGGCACAGGCCGCACTGCGGCACATGCTCGAGCGTGGCACCGGACGCATCGTCAACGTCTCCTCCGTCATCGGCGAGACCGGCAACATCGGCCAGGCCAACTACGCGGCATCGAAGGCCGGCCTGTTCGGTCTCACCAAGACCCTCGCCAAGGAAGCGGCCTTCTACCTGGCCAAGAACGACAAGCTGGACCCGAACGGCATCGGCGTCACCGTCAACACCGTCACCCCGGGCTTCGTCGCCACCGAGATGGTCGAGGCCATCCCCGAGAAGGTTCTCGCGCGCATCACCGACACCATCCCCGTGAAGCGACTGGCCGACCCGCAGGAGATCGCCCGGGTCGTGCACTTCCTCGCCGCGGACGCCTCCTCGTACATCACCGGTCAGGTGTGGGGCGTCAACGGCGGCCTGGACATGTGATCCGGCCACCCCACCCATTACTTCGAATCGAACGGTCCCCTCGCACATGCAGCCCTTCGAGCTCAATCGGCACGGCCGAATAGTCTTCCCCTCCAATTTCGTTCCCGAACTCGACTTCTCCACGCTGAGCAGCGTCGACCACCTCGACGCCGTCATCCGCCGCGACTTCGACACCAAGGCACCCACCGTCTCGGAGATCCTCTCCCGACACGAACTGGGCAAGTACGCCTCGAAGTTCGAGATCATGCGGGACATGGCCCTGAACGTCTTCTGGGCCGACCGATTCCCGCTGATGATGTTCGAGCGGCGCGTCACCCGCTGGGGCGACGTTCCCCGCAACCGCGACGACGTCTACATGCCGCGCCTGACTCCCTGGCCTGAGGCCGAGGAGCGGTTGGGCGCGGTCGAGGAGGCCTACCGCGCTCTCCCCCGCGCCTGGGACAGTGCCGCCGAGGACCGCATCTTCGATCGGCTCTTCGCGGTCTTCGGTTCGCGCCGCCACTTCGCCGGCGACCTTCCCACGGTCAAACCGACCGTGCCGCAGCTGCTCTCCGATCCGGAGAACATCACCCTGCGCGTTCGCCACTACGATCCGAACCACCCCGTCTTCGGATACGACGAGATCCTCGACTGCCACGAGGACATCGCCGAACTCGAGGCCCTGAGCCGCTGGTCGATGGTTCTGCACAACCAGCAGCCCTGGGACGGAAGCGAAACCGAACTCGTCCGGGTCGCGGACCTGAAGGACGACGACTACGTCGTGGTGTCCCATCCGCGCAATCGCGAGGTCCAGCGGTTCATCAACCGGGTCATGTCGGGCAAGACCCGCAAGGCCACCTCGTACACGCGGCACGAACCTGTGGCTCCGTCTGCGCCCTACCCGGCCGTCGACGTGCGCTCGGAGTTCGCGATCGCACCGCGCATCGACGCGATCGCGGTCGCGCACGGCGACCAGGTGTGCACCAACGAGGACCTGATCCGCAACACCGCCTACAACTGGTCACCCATGTCGGCCGACGAGATCACGGCCAAGACCGGGATCGAGCAGCGCCGGTACACCTCGGGAACCTTCGAGGACCTGGCCCTGACGGCGGCGAAGCAGGCGATCGCCCACGCCGGTGTCGGCCCGCAGGACATCGGCGCGGTCATCACCTGCACGTGCACGAGCGGCCGGCTGATCCCGTCGCTGGCCACGTGGATCTCGGGCGAACTGGGCATCGGGCAGACCCATGCCTCGTTCGACCTGATCGCGGCGTGCGCGGGAATGCCCTACGGCCTGGCCGAGGCGACCCGCATCCTGCAGCAGGTCAAGCGCCCCGTCCTCGTGGTGTGCGTCGAGAAGTTCTCGGACAAGATCGGCACGGTCCGGCCGTCCCGGATGATCTTCGGTGACGGCGCCGCGGCAATGGTGATCTCGCCGGCCGCCGAGGGCGAGGCACCCGACCTCGAGTTCTTCAACAGCTACGCGAGCGGCCCGACGAGCGAGGTCAACTCGATCATCTGGCCGAATCCGGACTTCGACAACTTCATCACGGTCTACGGACCCGAGGTGAAGACGCTCGCCGGTCGCTATCTGACGCAGATGCTCGACGAGATCAAGGCCATTCCGTCCCCCGACGACGCCGAGCGTTCGCTGCTCGACGACATCGATCTCATCGTTCCCCACCAGGCGAACAAGACGATGGTCATCGAGCTGGCTGCGAACGCCGGACTCTCGGCCGACCGGTTGTACTTCAACATCGAGAAGGTCGGCAACACGTCGTCGGCGAGCATCCCGCTCGCGATCCACGACGCCGTCCGCGAGGGAGTCATCACCGAGCCGGTGCGCATCTTCGCTCCCGGCTTCGGCGCCGGAGCGGTGGCGGGGTACACCGTCATGCGGATCGACCCGAAGGTGGTCGTGCCGTTCGAGGAGACCGCCGCCGGCTGAGCCGGCAGATGACGACCGCCGGCTGAGCCGGCAGATGATGACCGCCGGCTGAGCCGGCAGATGGACCGACGCCGGCTGATCCCGGCGTACGACAGGCATCCGGGCCGTCCCCCGGCAGGCCCGGAGTACATCGGCCCGCTCGCGACATCCGGTCGCGAGCGGGCCGATCGTCGTCTGCGACCGCGCGACGTAACATCCGCGACATCCAGGCCGACATTTCGTTCGGATCCGGCAAATCGGATCCGGACGAAGTACAGAAAGGCCTCGCGCATGAAGTTCCGCCGCATCGTCGCTGCGACGCTGGGGTGTGTGGCTCTGACGGTCGCCGCACCCTCGACCGCCAGCGCCTTCCCTCTCGTGGACCTGCTCCCGAAGGGCATCGCCGATCTCGTTCCGAGCGGATCGTTCAATCCGTTCGCTCCGCCGCCGGCACCTCCGGCTCCCCCGGCCCCGCCGGCACCCCAGGCGGCTCCGCAGGTGGCACCGGCTCCCCCGGCTCCCCGTCCGGCTCCGTCCGCACCGAGCGGCGGGTTCAAGAACTGCACCGAGGCATGGAACGCGGGCGCTGCTCCGGTCCACCGCAACGACCCCGGATACGCTCCGCGTCTCGACCGCGACAACGACGGGATCGGTTGCGAGCGCGATCCGCGCTGACCGTTCCGACCGATGAACGGGCGAAGGCCCTTCCGTCCCCGGGGACGGAAGGGCCTTCGCCCGTTCGTACGTGCAGAAAGCTCAGAGCCACCGCGGCGGTGCGAGTTCTCCGCCGGTGATGCCGACGGCTCCGCGACCGGCCGCCCAGCGGACGACACCGGCGAGATCTCCTCGGACCGTGTGGGTGGTCTCGGCGTCGCCGTTCACGCGGACCGCGTCGCGTCCCTCGACCTCGAGCGCGATGCCCGCACCGAGGTCCTTCTTGCGCCACATTCCGACGATGTCGTCGAGCAGCGAGTCGAGGACGACGGGCGGGAAGTCGCCGAAGCGTCCACCGTTGTCGAGGTCGACGGCGTGGATCCACACTTCGCGCGTGCGCATCCAGGCGGTCTCCTCGGCCGGCACGAGCCGGCCCTGTGCGGTGCGCACCTGCGCCTGCCACGCGGTCTCCGGCAGGTGCCGCCACTTCTCGTCGAGACGGGCGACGGTGTGCGAGAACAGGTTCCGCAGAGCGGCGGGATTCAGCGTCGCGCCCTCGGCGATCTCCTGCGCCCGCTGCTCGGTGGAGGAGTACATCGGGGTCTCGACACCGGTCGCCGCCCAGTCCATGAGCCGGCACAGTGCCGCGGCGTTGTAGCCGATGTGCGCGACGAGATGCCGGCGCGTCCACCCCTCGAGCAGGGTGGGACCGTCGAGTTCGTCGTCGGTCAGCTCGGCCAGGCGCTGCGACAGGTACGCCGTGCCCCGGCGGGCGATGAGGAGTCGCTCGGACAGGTCGAGATCGTTGAATCCCACGGTCGGCTTCTCCTACTTGATGATCGTCTTGTTCCGGACGGTGCCGAGGCCCTCGATGGTGACCTCGCAGACCTCGCCGTTGCCGATGTACCGCGCGGGCTTGCGGGCGTGGCCGACACCGCCGGTGGTGCCGGTGATGATGACGTCGCCGGGCTGCAGGGTCACGATGTGCGAGATGTAGTCGACGAGCTTGGCCGGGGTGAAGACCAGGTCGTTGGTGTTCGACGACTGCATGACCTCACCCTCGAGGCGGGTCTCGATGGCGGTGCCGAGCTGGTAGTCGGTGTCGAGGAAGGGACCGAAACCGCTGGTCTTCTCGAAGGTCTTGCCCTGATCCCACTGCAGCGTGCGGTACTGGTAGTCGCGCATCGTGTAGTCGTTGATCACAGAGTAGCCGGCGATGTACTCGGCGGCGTCGGCCTCGGAGACCTGGTAGGCCTGCTTGCCGATGACCACGGCGAGCTCGGCTTCCCAGTCGAGCTGCGAACCCGCGTAGGCGGGAACGACCACGTCGTCGTAGGGGCCGGTGAGGGCTTCCTTGAACTTCGAGAACAGGGTCGGGTACTCCGGCAGGTCGCGGCCCATCTCCTTGATGTGGGTCGCGTAGTTCAGGCCGACGCACACGATCTTGCCCGGGGCGGGGACGACTGGTGCGTAGTCGGCGGAGCCGAGGTCGACGGTCTTTCCGGATGCCTGCTCGGCGACCGACTTCCAGTTCTGATCGGCGAGCAGTGCGGACAGGTCGGCGTAGCCGTCGATGACGGTGGCGCTGGAGTCGCTGTCGACGCGGACGGCGGCGGTGCCGCCGTCGAGGCGGAGGGTGGCGAGACGCATGGGGTTCAGGCTCCTTCGGAGATGATGGTGCGGTTGAAGTGCAGACGTTCGACGATCGGCGCGTCGGAGAAGGCGAAGAGATCGACACCCTTGTCGGTCTCGAGCGACCACTCGACCCAGGACGGGACGACGATCATGTCGCCCTTGGTGACGTCGTGGCTCTTGTCTGCGAGATGGAAGCGGCCCTCACCGTCGAAGACCTGGAAGACCACGGATCCGACGTCGCGGCGGGCGCGGGTGTGCGCGCCGGCGCGCAGCCGGTGGAACTCGGCGCGGATCGTCGGCATGACGTCGCCACCGGTGGTGGGGTTGGTGTAGCGGACTGCGGCGTGGCCGGGTTCCGGGGTGGCGGCGTAACCCTCGTCCTCGAGGGCGAGCTGCTCGTTCAGCGCACGGTCGGTGTGCTCCCAGCGGTAGCACGCGATCGGCGAGCTGGTCTTGCGGTCGAGGCCCACGAGCGGGCGCAGACCGGGGTGGACCCACAGTCGCTCGGACCGGGAGATGTCCGGGGTGCCCTCGTCGGTGACACCGTCGGAGCCGAACTCGAAGAAGCCTGTGTCGGTGTAGTGCACGAACGGGATGTCGAGGCCGTCGATCCACGCCATCGGCCGATCGGTCTCGTTGTGATGGCCGTGGAAGTTCCAGCCCGGGGTGAGCAGGAAGTCGCCGCGGCGCATGGCAACCGGGTCTCCGTTGACCACGGTCCACACGCCCTCACCCTCGACGACGAAGCGGAAGGCGTTCTGGGAGTGCCGGTGCTCGGGAGCGGTTTCCTTCGGGCCGAGGTACTGGATCGCCGCCCACAGCGTGGGGGTGACGTACGGGACGCCACCGAGACCCGGGTTCGCGAGCGCGATGGCGCGACGCTCACCGCCGCGGCCGACCGGCACGAGATCTCCGGCGCGCTGGGCCAGCGGGTACAGCGTCGACCACTTCCAGACGAAGGGGACGGCCTTGGACGTCGGGACCATCGGCATCAGGTCGCCGATCTGGGTCCACAACGGGTTGAGGTGTTCGGTCTCGAAGTCGTCGTACAGCTTCTGGAGCTCGGGATCGACAGGCTCGGTGGCAGTCATGAAATCTCCTTGTCCGGCGTTGTCTCCAAACTAGGGGCGCCGGAACCGGGGAATCCATCTATTTCTGCATAGTGGAATTCAGGACGTCCGGACCGGCGATATCGGCGACGTCGACCTCGATGCCCCGCACCGCCGCCTGCATCTGCGCGACCAGCCTTCCGCGCAGATGCTGCCGGTAGCGGGTGACCGGCACGGCCACCGTCAGGGCACCGATCGCAGTGCCCCGGCCGTTGCGGATCGCCACCCCGATCGCCGCGACACCCTCCTCCGTCTGCTCGACGTTGACCGCGAAACCCAGCTTGCGTGCCGCCTCGAGTTCGTGCGCGAACTCCTCGAACTCCCCGATGGCCATCCGGCGGTCGGTCTCGTAGGCGGGACTCGGCCCCTGACTGATGTGGGGCTCGTCCGGGGGTCGCAGATAGAGCTGTTCGAGCACCGCACGGGGCAGCTCGGCGAGCAGGATGCGTCCGCCCGCGGTGAGCTCGGCGGGGAGTACCTGACCTCGGCGATCGCCCACACGCAGGATCGATGCCGCCTCCGCCGTCCACAGGAAACGCGCCTGCGAGCCCACCCGGATCACGAGGTTGACGGTCTCGTCGGCGAGCGTGGCGAGGGCCTCCATGTGGGGGCGGCAGAGGTCGGTGAAGTCCCGCGTCCACCCCTGACTGGCCGGACCGACACCGAGCGCCGGCCCCGGGTGGTACATCCGTTTCTCGTCCTGCACGGCGAAGCCGCGATAGACGAGCATCGCCAGCAGACGGTGCGCGGTGGACGGCGCCGTGCCGAGTTCCGCGGCCGCGTCCTTGAGCCGGATCGCACCCGCATCGCGGAGCAACTGCAGCAGCCGCAACGCGTTGTCGACCGACTCGAGCATGTAGGTCGGCTTGCGGATCGTGCCCATCGGCTTGTTCTGCATAGCAGAACTTTATTGCATCGCCGGGCGGCGCGCGCCCACCGTTGAAGAATGCATCTGGAGAACGAGGCTTCACCGACGCGGGCCGGAGGCAACATCACACTCCCCCGTGCTCACGTCATGGCGGTGATCGTCTGCTGGCTGTTCGTCGTGTTCGACGGCTACGACCTCATCGTCTACGGCAACGTCATATCGAGCCTCCAGGGCGAGTGGGGCATCAGCGCCTCCACCGCCGGTACCCTCGGAAGCCTGGCGTTCGTGGGCATGATGATCGGCGCGGTCCTCGCCGGCCGACTCTCCGACGCGATCGGACGCAAGAACGCCGTCATCGGCTGCGTCGTCGTCCTCTCCGTCTTCACGGCCTTGTGTGCGGTGGCGCCCGGGCCCGTGATCTTCGGTCTCCTGCGCCTCGTCGCCGGTATCGGACTCGGCGGACTCGTACCGACGTCGAACGCTCTTGCCGCCGAACTGGTGCCGGACAAGTGGCGCGCCGCGGTCGCGACGATGATGATGTCGGGCGTCCCGATCGGCGGCTCGATCGCCGCCCTCATCGGCATCCCGGTCATCCCCAACTGGGGCTGGCGCCCGATGTTCGCGTTCGCGCTGATCCCCCTGCTCGTCCTCGTCCCGCTGGCGATCAAGGTGCTGCCGAAGCACGCCGTCTCGAACGCCCATCCGGACAACTCCGCGGGTGGTTTCAAGGAACTGCTCGGCTCGCGTTTCCGCACCGTCAGCATCATGTTCGCGGCCGTCACCGTCGTGACCCTGCTCGCCTGGTACGGCCTCGGCACCTGGCTGCCCAAGCTCATGCAGGGCGAGGGCACCGATCTCGGCAACGCCCTCACGTTCTCCCTGGCCCTGAACCTCGGCGCCGTCGCCGGTTCGTTCATCACCGCCTGGGGCGGCGTCCGCTGGGGTTCGGTCCCCACCAGCATCATCGCCGCACTCATCGCCGGCGTCGCCCTGCTGACCCTGCTGCTCGACCCGCCGGTCGCCGCGGTCTACCTGATCTTCGTCCTCGCCGGTGTGGGCACCCACGGCACGCAGGCACTGATCATCGCCGCGGTCGCGTCCTACTATCCCGACCACCTGCGCGGTACCGCTCTCGGCTGGGCCCTCGGTGTCGGACGCATCGGTGCCGTCGCGGCCCCGCAGATCGGTGGCTGGCTGCTCGCCGCCGGCCTCGGTGCCCACTCGAACTTCGTCCTCTTCGGTGTCAGCGCCCTGATCTCGTCGCTGCTGCTGACGGTGATCTGGAAGAAGTTCCCCGCACGCCACGAATCGCTCCGCCCGGTCTCCGCTCACTGATCGCACCGCGGCCGATCGCGCCGCGATCGATACGCGCTGACCGCGCCCCGTTCCCCTCTGCTTCACACGATCCGAAGGAGTGTCATGTCCGATCTGAAGGACGCTCGAGTTCTCATTGCCGGTGGCGGCATCGGCGGTGTCGCCAATGCCCTCGCTCTCGCGCAGAAGGGCGCCCAGGTCACGCTGTTCGAGCGTGCCCCCGAGTTCGGTGAGGTGGGCGCAGGACTCCAGATCGGCCCGCACGGCTCGCGCATCCTGCAATCGCTCGGTGTCTACGACGAGGTCATCGCGAAGGGCGTGCTGCCCAAGAACCTCGTCTTCCGTGACGCCGTGACCGCGGAGATCCTCACGAAGGTCGATCTCGGACGCGACTACCAGCAGCACTACGGCGGTGTGTACTTCGTCGTGCACCGCTCGGATCTGCACTCGGTGCTCGTCGAGGCCGCCCGCAAGGCCGGAGCGGATCTGCGGACGAACTCCACGGTGACCGACGTGATCACCGAGGGCGACACCGTGCGGGTGATCCTGGAGAACGGTGAGGAGCACGTCGGCGACGTCGCACTCGGCATGGACGGCCTGCACTCGCGCCTGCGTCCGAAGCTGTCCGACGACCAGCCCGTCGGCTCGGGTTACGTCGCCTTCCGCGGCACCTTCCCGATGAACGAGGTTCCGCTCGAGGAAGAGATCGAGGACGTCGTGGGCTACATCGGCCCGCGCTGCCACTTCATCCAGTACCCGCTGCGCCAGGGCGAGATGCTCAACCAGGTGGCGGTCTTCCAGTCCCCCGCATTCCTCCGCGGTGAGGAGAAGTGGGGCAGCCCCGAGGAACTCGCGCACGCCTACGACCACTGCCACGAGAGCGTGCAGACCGCGCTGAAGTACCTGTGGACCGATCGCTGGTGGCCGATGTTCGACCGCAACCCGATCGACAACTGGGTCGACGGCCGGATGATCCTGCTCGGCGACGCCGCGCACCCGCCGCTGCAGTACCTCGCCTCCGGTGCCGTCATGGCGCTCGAGGATGCGAAGTGCTTCGCCGACTACGCCGCCGAGGACCTGCAGGGCGACAGCGCGAACTGGCCGAAGATCCTGAAGGACGTCAACGCCGAACGCGCACCGCGCTGCAACCGCATCCTCACCACCGGACGCATGTGGGGCGACCTGTGGCACCTCGACGGTGCCGGTCGCGAGGCCCGCAACGAGCTGTTCCGCACCCGCGACACCTCGAGCTACAAGTACACGGACTGGCTCTGGGGCTACAGCTCCGACCGCAATCGCTGAGCACTCACACAGCGCCGCAGAGGAATTCGTCCCGTTCCGGACAATGCCGTCCCCGATTCACCGATCGGGGACGGCATTCGCCGTATATGCGTCGTTCGTCCCGCACCGAAAGGTGCCGGAGCGACCGTGACCAGCACATACTGAAAGCATGACCGCGTCACGGCAGGCGTCGGCGCTCCGCAGCGAGGTTCGGGACATCGCACTCGGAACCGCCGACCCGGCCGAGTTCCGGCACGCCGTCCTCGACACGATCCGGCGGCGCATCCGTTACGACATCGGATGCATCGCCCTCGTCGATCCGGCGAGCATGTTGTTCACGGCCGTGACCATGGTCGACGCCGACGATCCGTCCGGTCGTGCTGCGGAGACGGTGGCGCACATCGAATACGGCACGTCGCGCTTCGCGAACACCTACGGCAGGCTCGCCCGGACACGTACCGGTGTGCAGACGATCCGCGAGGCGATCGACGGCGACCTCCGCGATTCCCTGCCCTACAGCGAGATCCTGGAACCGCAGGGAATGGACGACGAGGTGCGCCTCGTCTTCCGGGGTCGTGACGGCCGCATCTGGGGCGGCGGCGCTCTCATGCGCGGCCCCGGCCGGCGCTTCGACGCCGACGACGTGGCAGCGCTCGCAGGATGTGTGGGCGAGATCAGCGACGGACTGCGGTTGTCGTTGCTCCGCGAATCCCCTCGCCTCGCGGCGGACGCATCGCCCGGCGGTTCCGGTCCCGCGGTCGTGGTGGTGGGCGCGGACAACGAGATCGAATCGGCCACTCCCCAGGCGGTGGAGTATCTCGAGCGACTCGGCACCCAAGCTTCCTTCATGCTCCCCGCCGTGGTCGTCGCCGTCCGCTTCCGCTACGAGGGTTCCGCTGCGCGCGTCGTCCGTGTCCGTACGGAGGACGGTCAGTGGCTCGTCCTGCGGGCCGGGTCGCTGGACGGCCGAGGGGAATCGGCCCGGATCGTCGTCGCGATCGAACCCGCACAACCCGGTCAGCTCGTGGCTCTCACCGCCGCCCTGCACGGTCTCACGGAACGGGAGACCGATGTCCTCGCCCGTGTTCTCGCGGGAGAGACACGCACCGAGATCGCCCGTGGACTGTTCATCAGTCCGTACACCGTGCAGGACCATCTGAAGAGCATCTATGCGAAGACGGGTGTGAACAGTCGCCAGGAACTCGTCGCACGATTGTTCTTCACGCACTGCCTCCCCCGGATCGGTACGGAGATCGGGCCGGACGGGTGGTTCGTCGAGAAACCGGCGCCGACGAACGACCCGGTCGGTGCACATCGGAAGAGGTGAACCGTGGCACGCATCCTGATCGTCACCCTGGAAGGCGGTGGGAACTACCCGCCCGAAGCAGCACTCGGATGCGAGTTGCACCGCCGCGGACATCACGTTCGGGTTCTCGGTCACGAATCGCAACGGAAGGTCGCGGAGGACGCCGGTCTCGTCTTCTGCGGCTACCGGCACTCGCCGACCTGGACTCCCCACGTAGAACTGAGCACCCCGAAAGTGCTGACCATGGGCTACGCCATGATGACCGACCGCGCCGTCGCGCGGGATGTGGAGGACGAGATCACCCGGGAGCCGACCGATCTGGTGATCGTCGACTGCATGCTGTTCAACGCCCAGGACGCTGCGGCGCGTACCGGGGTGCCGCACGTGGTGCTGTTCCATTCCTTCTTCGCCGCATTCGACGGCGCGTTCCGGCACGGACCGTTCGGGATCGGTTCGCGACTACGCGGCCTGGGGCCGAAGCGACTGTGGGAACAGGCCGACATGCGACTCGTGTGCTCGGACCGAATGCTCGACCCGGCCGCGCGACGGCGCACGGACGGCTCGATGACCTGGACCGGTGCGATCCACGACGCGAAGGCCGCGGCGGTCGGACGAACACCGCCGCGCGTGCTGGTCAGCCTGAGCACCGCCGGTTTCCCCGGCCAGCGCCGCACCTACCAGAACATCTTCGACGCCGCGGCGGAGATGGACGCCGAGTTCGTCGTCACGACCGGGCCGGCGATCGATCCCACCGGATTGCGTGTACCGCCCAATGCGACCGTCCATCGGTACGTCCCGCACCACGAACTGATGCCGACCTGCTCGGCGGTCGTCGGGCACGGCGGGCACGCGACGGCCTTCCGGGCTCTCGCACACGGACTTCCGATACTGATCATGCCCATGTCGGCGGTGACGGATCAGGCGATCATCGGTCGTGAGGTCGCGAAGACCGGGGCGGGCATCCGCCTGCGGAAGACCGCCTCGCCCGAACAGATACGCGCGGCTCTCGCGAGTCTGCTGACCGACGACGGTCATCGCACGGCTGCAACACAACTCGGAGCCCGGCTCCGCACCGTCGACGGTGCATCGACTGCCGCCGACCGGGTGTTGACGCTCGTCGACCACTGACGAACACGCGAAGGACCGGCACCTGTCCGGTAGGTGCCGGTCGATCCTTCGCATCCCCCTTCGATCGTATCTCCCTCCTCCAGAAGCTGTTTCGCATGTTCGAGGTTGTTCCGCACATCGCGCGCGTACAGCTTCTCCACGACCGGCTGGGTGAACCTGCCGAAGAAGTTCCCGACGTCCTCGGTGTCCTGGTGGAAAGTGACGCGGGTTCCCGTCTCCACCGGCTCGAAGCGATAGACGGTCTCGTACCGGATCGGGCTCTTCACACTGCGGCGGTGCTGGGCTCTGCCGGGCTCGACCCGGGCCAGTTCCTCGGTGAGTTCGATCCGCCGTCCGGCAACCTTGACGGTGGCGCGCGAGACGGATCCCTCCTTGCCGCCCTCACCCGAGACCAGCTCGTAGTCCATGACGTTCGTCATGTAGACCGGGGCGTTCTCCGGGTCGGCGAAGAAGGCGAAGACTTCGTCGACGGGCTTGTCGATGACGACGGATTCCTCGGTTACGGGCATGACTTTCCTCCGTTCGGATCGGTGTCGTAGTTGCTGTTACTGGTGTACTGCAACGGTTTTCATGAACAATGCGTCAGGATGCCTGACGCGGGACCATCCCTCCGAGGGCGATGTCGTATTCCTGCGCCTGCTCGTCGAATCCGACGCTGTAGACGGTGGGATACCAGGCCGAGTGCTGATAGGCGGCCGGCAACTTGATCTGTTCGCGGATCGTCGGACGGGTCAGCAACCACTCCCGCGTGATCATGGGTTCCATGAACGTGTAGTCGCCGTCCCACGATCCGTTGACGAAGGTCTCGGTGAAGTCGTAGACACCCGGGACCATTCCTTCCGTGATGTCGAGCCAGTGCACACCCATCAACGGCACCGCGAGTTGCGATGCGAGCATCCCCGGCGGGGTCACGTAGTCGCTCGGCATGTACTTCGGGTCCGGGAATCGTTCCGCGCGAGCGGCGTAATCCGGTGCGGCCGGGTCGATTGCTTCGATCGACGCCATGTCGGTCATGTAGAAGTGCATGTCGAAATGGGGCTTCCCGAACAGCACGGTGGGGTCGTGTCCGCGCGGGTTCCAGTTCAGCATGACGTGGTCGAACACCGTGTCGGATGCCTGAGCGGGCAGGTGCAGCATGTACATCCCGTCGACATCGGGCAGTCCGTCGAGGGCCGCCGGCGAGAAGCGGATACCGACGGCGGTCGGGGCACCGTTCTCGTCGACGGTGGCGTACGCACGCGCGGTTCCGTCACCGACGCTCACGGCCTGACCGAAGTGCAGGTGGGCAGGTGTGGGCACCGCCGACGCCACGCCGCCGACCGCCACGGCGACGCACGCGGCGAGGAGCACTGCGATGGAACGAGATGAACGATGTTTCTTCATGGCACTATCCGATCGACGAGGGTTCTCGGTGAACCTCTCCATTCCGTGGATCCAGTCTCGGCCGGTGTTCGTGACCTCGGCTATCCCTCACTCGGGGGATTTCGCCGAGCGATCCGACAGAAGAGCCCGTCGTCACAGCGTCGCGACATATACTCGCCGGACTGCGGGCGGACGTCACGATCCGCGGAGAACAGGGAGCGGCACTTGAGTATTCGCAACCTTCGCGTCGCGGTGGTCGGTGGAGGGATCATCGGTGCCGCGACCGCCCGGCAACTCGCCCTCTCCGACGCCGACGTGACCTTGTTCGAGAAGGAGGACCGGCTCGCCGCGCATCAGACGGGGCACAACAGCGGCGTCGTCCACGCCGGCCTCTACTACACGCCCGGCAGTCTCAAGGCGCGGTTGTGCAGGCGCGGTGTGGAGTTGTTGCAGACGTTCACCACGGCCAAGGGCCTGCCCTACGACGAGTGCGGCAAGGTCGTCGTCGCCCTCGACGACTCGGAACTCGGCCGGCTCGACGCGATCTTCTCGCGGGCCACGGCGAACGGGGTCCCCGGCATCAGGCGCATCGGTGCCGACGAGATCACCGCGATCGAACCGCACGCCGTCGGGATCGCAGCCCTGCACTCCCCGCACACGGCGATCATCGATTTCGTCGCCGTCACCCGCGCGCTCGCGGACGACGTCGTCGCCGCGGGTGGCACGGTGCGGACCGGTACCGCCGTGACGGCGATCCGCGAGGCGGGCGAGCAGGTCGTCGTCGACATCCCGGGCGATCAGTTGGCCTTCGACCTGGTGATCACGTGCGCGGGACTGCAGTCCGACCGTCTCGCCCACACCTCGGGCGACACCCGCGACCCGCGGATCGTCCCGTTCCTCGGCGACTACCTGCTGCTCGAACCGGACGCGGCGGCGAAGGTGCGCGGGTTGATCTATCCGGTGCCCGACCCCCGCTATCCGTTCCTCGGTGTGCATCTCACCCGCCGGATCGACGGTGAGGTGATGGTGGGACCGAACGCCTTCCTCTCCCCCGGCCGCGAGGCCTATCGCGGCGGGCGCGGATCGTGGCGGGATCTGCGCGACGCCGTCGCCTGGCCCGGTTTCTGGCGGTTCGCCGCCCACAACCTGCCCGCAGCGGGCCGGGAACTGCGCACGGCGAGCAGCACTCGACGGTTCGTCGCCGATGCGGCCGCGTACATGCCCGGGCTGACCGTCGACGACGTGCGGCCGGGTCCGCGCGGCATCCGCGCCCAGGCGATGAACTCCGACGGAGGTCTCGAGGACGACTTCGTCGTCACGGGGCACGGACGGGTCGTGCACCTGCGCAACGCCCCGTCGCCCGGCGCCACCTCGTCGATGGCGATCGCGGAGTATCTCGTCGACCGCGCCCTCGAACGCATCGCCTGATCGGGTCACCCGGCGGCGGACGTCACGGTTCGCGGTGACCGGTTCCGGGCATGCTGCACGGAAACCACTTCATCGTCAGGAGGTCTCCATGGCACGAATCGCACTCTTCGGAGGACACGGCAAGGTCGCGTTGCATCTCGAGCGGCTGCTGGCCGATGCCGGTCACGAGACCAGTGCGTTCATCCGCAATCCCGATCACGCCGACGATGTGCGCGCTGCCGGTGGCACGCCCGTCGTCGCCGATGTCGAGAAGATGGACATCGCCGAGATCACCGAGCTGCTGCGCGGCCACGACGCGGTGGTCTGGTCCGCGGGGGCGGGCGGAGGGAATCCCGAACGCACCTACGCGGTGGACCGCGACGCGGCGATCGCCTCGATGACCGCCGCGCAGGAGGCCGGGGTCCGCCGGTACGTGATGGTGTCGTACTTCGGGGCCCGCCCCGACCACGGCGTCCCCGAGGACAACAGCTTCTACGCCTATGCCGAGGCCAAGTCGGCCGCGGACGCCCATCTGCGGGGCACCGACCTCGACTGGACGATCCTCGGTCCGAGCGCACTGACCCTCGACTCGCCCACCGGCCGCATCGAGATCGAGGGGCACGGGGCGAGCGACAAGGGACAGGTCTCGCGCGCCGACGTCGCGGCCGTCGCCGCAGCGGTGCTCGAGCGGCCGGGGACGGTGGGACGCACCATCGAGTTCAACAACGGTGACGTCCCGATCGACGAGGCACTCGACGCGCTGCGGTAGTTCCCGCGCAGCAGTCCGCCCCCGGTAGCAGGGGGCAACCGGGGGCGGACATACGAGCGATGTGATCGCTCAGGCCTGCGGGGCGAGTTCCTCCACGCGCAGCGGCGAGGTGTCCGCGGCGGCCGCGATGGCCTCCTCGAACTGCCGGCGGTCGACCTGAGAGCCGAGCACCAGCGCGAGTCGCGTCAGGAAGCCCTCGCGGTCGTCCTCGGCGGCCTGGTCCAGGGCGGTCGACAGGCCGAGCCAGACGTTCTCACGACGCTGGTCGTCCTCGGTGACCTGCTCGGTGGGCCGGGCCGGGAGTTCCGCGCCGGCCGGGGCGGCACCCGAGCGCAGGGACGCGGCGACACCGTCCAGGTCGGCGACCGGCACACGGCACAGCAGCAGACCGTCGGGGCGGATCACGAAGGCCTCACCGGCCGTCGCGCCGAGTGCCTCGACGAGATCGGGCGCGTCGAGGAGTGTCACACCGTCCACCTCTGCGCTGTCGACGGCGAGGGTTGCGACGCTCTCGGGTGCGAGTGCCTGCGCAAGGCCGTCCGCGGCGACGGTGAGGGCGGCCGAGCCCGCTGCGTCGAGGCCGACCCCGAGCACGGCGAATCCGGTGCCGCGCGCGTCGTTCAGCGACGTCTCGCGACCGGCGATGCGGATCCGGCGGTCCTCGACGGGATCGCCCGGGAGCACACCTTCGGTGCCGGGGGCGACCGACCAGGTCAGCGGCGACAGTCGGGCGTGCGTGGCGCTGGACTGACGCGGGTTGATCAGGTGCCCGAACTCGGGGCGTCCCACGGCGAGCGCGAGGATCGCGTCACGCGTGGTGCGGTAGCCGTGGCTGCCGGGGCTCATGATGAGCGTGGACTTGCCGGCGTTGGCGACGTTCTGCTCCCACGCGTTGTAGCGTTCGAACGAGTACGCCGTCAGCAGGGCGGGTTCGGCGTTGCCGTTCACGACCGCGGCGAGCTGCCACGCGAGGGTCTCGGCGTCCTCCATGCCCGAGTTGAGTCCGCGCACACCGAAGATCGGCACGAGATGGGCCGCGTCACCGGCGAAGAGGAGACGGTCGTGGGTGAACTCGTCGAGGGCGAGTGCGCGGGCGCTGTAGAAGCCCTTCCACTCGAGGGTCCACGGCAGGTCGTTCTGCAGCCAGTCGAGGTGCTTGGCGATGCGGGCGCGGATCGCCTCCTCCTGCGTCTCGATCTCGGCGTCCTCGGACGGGTCGAGCTGGTAGTCGATGCGCCAGATGTTGCCGGGCTGCTTGTGCATGATGATCGTCGAGCCGGGGTTGCTCGGCGGGTCGAACCAGACCATGCGCTCCGCGGGGAGATCGGACTCCCAGTGGATGTCGGCGATGACGTAGCGGCCCTCGTAGCTGGTGCCCTGCAGACGCAGGCCCGCGAGTTCGCGCATGCGGCTGCGGCCACCGTCGGCGGCGACGACCCAGCGTGCGCGCAGGTGCCGCTTGCCGGCGGCGGTGTCGACCTCGAGGGTGACCTCGTCCTCGCCGCGCAGGATCCCGGCGATCGGCGCCTGCCAGTGCAGGGTGATGAGGGGGTTCTGCTCGATGGTGTCGACCATGATCTGCTCGAACTCAGACTGGGAGACGTTGATCATGGGCGGGCGGACGTCGAAGTCACGCTGCGGCATCTGGAAGTGCAGGACCTGCTGGTCGCGGTAGAAGCTGCGACCGCCGACCCACGGCAGCACGATCTTCTCGAGTTCGTCGCCGAAGCCGAGGCGGGCGGCGGCCTCGAGGCTGTGGCGCGAGATGCAGATGGCGCGCGAGCCGAAGGACACCTGATCGGCGGCCTCGAGGATGGTGACGGGCACACCGCGCTGGGCCAGTCCGAGGGCGACGGCCATGCCGACCGGTCCGGCACCGACCACGACGACGGGCAGCGTCTCGTCGGCGGGAGTCATCGACTCGAACTCCGAGGCGGGGTACTTGGGCGGCTGGTAGTAGGTCGACATGATCAGGCACCTTCCTCGGGAGAACGGCGGGAGTCGGTGGTGTTCGCGTGCCCGGCGGACGGCACGCGCAGCAGCAGGATGCTCATGAGGCTGATCAGCGCGATCAGCACGAAGTAACCGGTGATGGACATCGAGGTGCCCGTCGCGGCGAACAGGGAGGTCGCCACCATCGGTGCGAGACCGCCGCCGAGGATCGCGCCGACCTGGTAGCCGAGCGACGCACCGCTGTAGCGGATCTTGGCGGGGAACAGTTCGGCGAACAGTGCCGACTGCGGACCGGCGCAGCAGCCGAGGGTGAAGCCGAGGCCGACCATCGCGAGGAGCATGACCGGCAGGAGCGCCGTGTCCATCAGGGGGAAGAACAGGGCGGCGGCGACGACCAGGCCGGCCGAGGACCGGATGTAAACGGTGCGGCGGCCGACGAGATCCGAGCGCCAGGCCGCGAAGGCCATACCGGCCATCCAGAACGGGCACGAGGCGATGAGCAGCCCGAGCATCGTGGTCTTGCTGAACCCGAGCGTGGCCTCGCCGTACTTGAGGACGTAGACCATGTAGGCGTAGGCGATGCCGTTGGTGGCGATGAAGGTGCCACCGGCGAGCAGCACGGTCTTCCAGTGCTGGGTGAGCACCTCGAGGATCGGCAGCTTCTCCTCGGCCGCGGGGGCGTCCTTGGCGGCCTTGAACTCCTCGCTCTCCTCGAGACCCAGGCGGATCCACATGGCGACGAAGACGAGCACCGCCGAGGCGAGGAACGGGATGCGCCAACCCCACGCGTTGAAGGTCTCCTCGCTGAGGAAGGCGGTCAGCGGCAGGTAGACGAGGTTCGCGAGGAGCACACCCGCCGGCACACCGATCTGCGGTGCCGCGCCGTAGAGGCCGCGCTTGCCGGCCGGGGCGTTCTCGGTGGCGACGAGCACCGCTCCGCCCCACTCACCGCCGACGCCGAGCCCCTGGATGAATCGCAGGGCGACGAGCAGGATCGGTGCCGCGACGCCGATGGCCGCGTAGTTCGGGAGCACGCCGATCGCCACGGTCGCGAAGCCCATCAGCAGCAGGGAGACGACGAGCATGGACTTGCGGCCGATGCGGTCGCCGAAGTGGCCCATCACGACGCCGCCGATGGGGCGCGCGATGAAGCCGACGGCGAGCGTGGCGAAGGCGGCCAGAGTTCCGGCGACCTCGGACGAGCCGGGGAAGAACTGCGGGCCGAGCACGAGTGCCGCGGCAGTGCCGTAGATGAAGAAGTCGTACCACTCGATGGCGGTACCGACGAAGCTGCCGAGCGCGGCTTTGCGTGCGGCTCTTGCCGACGTCTGCGGCGTCGAGTCAAGGACTGTCATGTTCAGTGCCCTCTCCGGCGGTCGATCCGAGGCATCCGATTAACGAGCGTTCGGACGCAGTGGGACCAATCATGAGAGCGGTCACATCGTTTGCAAAGCGCACAAAGTCGGTGAATATCCCCGGAAAATCCGTAGATAGGGACGTTCGGCCACGTCAGAGTGCCTGCGAGGTCCTTGCGACGTCGACGACGAAGTCCGTGAAAGTTTGGGCAACACGGCTCGGAAGGGCGTCCTTGCGCCACGCGAGCACGACCGGCACCGGTTCCGGAGTCGGGTCGACGACGGGCAGCAGGACGAGTTTCCGGCCCTCGTAGGTGACGTCGACGGCGGGTCGCTGCACGAGCAGGGTCCACCCCAGTCCGCGCCCCACGAACGATCGTGCCGTCTCGAAGGTCTGCGTCCGGTACGCGATGGACGGGGTGAAGCCGGCCTCCGCGCACACCCGCAGAGCGTGCCCCGAACTCGGCGGGGCGTCGAGGAGCACCATGGGCTCGTCGGCGAGATCGCGCAGGCGTACCTGCGAGGCTCCGGCGAGCGGATGGTCGGCCGAGACGAGCACCATCGGCTCGCGCACGTCGAGGGTGACCGTCTCGAGTCCCGGTTCGAGATCGAGGTCGTAGAGGAAGGCCACGTCGAGCTCGTGCGAGTCGAGCAACATCCGCAGACGGTTCTGGGTGTCCTCGCGGAAGTCGACGTCGGCGCGCGGATGGGCGCGGGTGAACTCGGCAATGAGGGCGGGCAACAGCGTCGGCGCGAGGGAGAGATAACACCCCACCGCCACCGGACCGACGATGTCGCCTGCCTCCGACCGCGCGTCGCTCTCGAGTTCGCTCGCATGGTGCAGCAGCATCTTCGCCCGCTCGAGCACCGCGTGACCGGTCGGTGTGAGCTTGACGCCCCGCGCGCGTTGTCGGACGAGGAGCTTGACCGCGAGAGCCTTCTCCAGATCGGTGATCGCGGACGAGAGCGCCGAGTGGGACATGTGCATCGCGTCGGCGGCCGCGGTGATGGTGCCCCACTCGGCGACGGCGACGAACGCGGCGAGTTGCCTCATCGTGTACGTGGGCACCGCGTCCGTCCTGGGCATGGTCCTACCGTAGTCCCGGGTCCCGGCCGCTCTTGCGGGCGGAAGCGCTCACACGAACCGGAAGAGCGGCGGGATCGCGACGACCGCCAGTGCCGCCCACCCGCAGTAGACGGGCAGGTAGCGCATCTGCCACCGCTCGACCGCCGCGAAACCGGAGCGACCCCGCAGGAACGAGATGCCGAGCCACGCCGCCCACACGAGGTTCACCAGGAGGACGAGGTTCAGGCCGAGGGCGGTGACCTTGTTGGCGGTGAAACCGAACTCGGCGATGCGGGTGGCCATCGCGGTGAGCATCAGCAGGTCGACGGCGAGCGCCGCGGCGATCAGCACGACCTGCAGCAGATCGAAGACGTCCGGTGCGGCGTGCGGGTCGCGGGCGGAGATCGAGTAGAGCAGGAGCCCGAGGACGAGCACGAGGATCAGGTCCATGAGGATCAGCAGGCCCCGGTCGACGTCGAGGACGCTGTGGGACGCGATCACCGCGACGAACAGCGCGACCAGCATGAGGATCGTGACGGGCGTGAACACCCGGGTGAGAACGGGAGCGATGTTCTCCACGACCTGCTGTTTCGCCTCGACGAGCCAGGCCGCGACGACGATCGCTCCGGCCGGCCCGAACGGGACGATCCACTGTTCGAAGAACGGTTCGATATCGATCCCCAGGGCGCTGAAGGCACCCGCGGTCAGCCCCATGAGCACGCCGCCGCCGAGCGCGAGCAGCGCCAGGTACACGGCGCACTCCCCCGTGAAACGCACGAAGTCCATGCGACGGCGATGGGATCGCCACTGCCCCGCCACGTAGGCCGCTCCGACGACGAACCACAGGGCGACCGGGGCGTGGATCGCCGCGATGATCTCGGTGGCGCCGCCCGGTTCGAACGGGAAGACGTTGAGCACGATCGCCGCGAGGACGAACGGAACGGCAAGGAGCGCACTGCTCTTCGGGCTCATCTCCCGCTTCCACGCGAAGTACAGTGCGAGGAAGGGCAGCACGAGCACGGCGGCGTTGCGCACCAGCGCGGTTTCCGGGAGCCATTCGAATCCGGCCCGGACGGCCAGACCGGCACCGAGCGCGCAGGCGAGGACGACCGCGAGTTCCCTACGGCGCCGAGGGGTTCCGGATTCCTCATCGCGGCCACCACCGGAGAGGACGAGTTGCTTCCACAACCGGTCGGAGTGTTCCTGGGCGAACTCGCGGGAGATCTCGTCGAGACCGCCCATCCGGCCGACCGCGACGAGGAATGCCTCGTCGGCCGACAGTCCGACCGACACGAGATCCGAGATCTGTTCCCGCAGATGATCTTCCATCTCGTCGATGTCCGAGGACGAGATGACCCGATGGTCGGCGACGTAGCTGCGCCAGCCGGCGATCCGGTTCTCGAGATGCGCGTCGAGTGTCATCACGACCACCCCGGCGCGACGGCGGGAGGCAACTGGGCCGACTGCCACACCTGATGCAGCGCCTCGGCGACGACCGTCCACTGCGCCGCCCGTTCGGCGAGGACCTCGCGGCCCGCGTCGGTGATGGCGTAGTGCTTGCGACGGCGGCCGTTGTCGGCCACACGCCAGGCGGCGGACACGTGCCCCGCCCGCTCGAGACGGTGCAGGAGGGGATAGAGCATCCCGTCGGTCCACTGCATCCGGCCCTGTGACAGCTCGTTGACGCGCTTGATGATCGCGTACCCGTACGACTCGCCCTCGGCGAGGATGCCGAGCACGAGCGGGGTGGCGGACGCGGCCACCAGATCCTTCTCGATGAACATGTCGTCCTCATACCTAGAAGTTCTATGGATAACGGTGACCCTAGCAGATCTAGGTATAAGGACCGAGCACTCTCCGCGAAGCGGTGCGAAAGCGTCTACTGCCGGTCGTCGGATCCGGCGGTTGCGGAATCGGCAGATCCCGAAGCGGAGGATTCCGAAGCGTCGGAGCGACTCCACGTCTCCGTCACCCGCGCCCGCCCGCGCTCGAACACGTCGCCGAGGACGCCCCCGACCGCCTTGAGCGGGCTGCTCATCGAGTCCAGAGCCTCGGCGATCACCGGGTCCTCGTCGTCGAGCCAGCCTGCCTCGTCGGCGCGGCACGCCCACCGGAAGTCGTCGAAGTCCTGACGCAGACCCGCGAGCACCTTCGTCGTCCGTCCCGACGACAGGCGGCGGACGACCTCGATCGGGGTGCCCTCCGCGAACCGGGCGAGCGCGGCACGGGCGCGGCGCAGCAGTTCGGCGTCCTGCGTGAAGTGGTCGGCCAGGACCTGACGGGCAGAGGCCAGCGCGTCGCGCAGTTCGTCGTCGGGCGTGCGCGCCAGATGCACGCGATGCCACAGGAACAGGCAGTCCTCGACGATCACGAGCAACTGCAGCGTCTCCCCCAGCGCCTCCTCCACCGCGACCTTCTGCAGCAGTTCGACGTGCTCACCCACCGCCGCGTCGAGTCCGAGATCGTCGAGCGACGACGAGACGTGCCCGCGCAGCCGCGTCACCGTCCGGGCGAGGACCTCCCCGAGGTCGGCGATCGCCTGCCAGTCCCGGTCGGGCAGACCGCCCGTGTGGTCGACGATCGATGCCGCCCTGGTCAGAGCATTGTGGGTCGCGACGATGTCGCCGGCCGGCTCTGCACCGGCCAGGTCGAGCACGCGGTCGACGGTTCCGGGCGCCGCGTCGTCGCCTTCGAGACGCACGACGGCGGCCTCCACCGACGCGACTGCTCCCCGCAACGCTTCGAGGACCGCGTCGGGGGCGGTGGGGACTGCAGCGGTGGGTTTCGACGTGTCGACCATTCCCCAATCGTGCTACGTCGGAGGGCCGGATGCATCACGTCTTCCGGGTCGGTTCGGGACGCGGACCCATTTCCCGCTCGGTTCGGGACGCGGACCCATTTTCCGCTCAGTTCGGGACGCGGACCCAGGCTTGTTCGAGCAGGGCCACCACTTCGGTCTCCCTGCGGGCCCGGTAGGCCGACAGGATCCGGCGCGGGCGCGACTCCCCGTCGAGGCCGAGAGCGGACGCCAGCGCCGACGCGATCCGTTCCTCGGGGACGGTCTCCGGTTCGGTGTGGCCGATGAGCGAGAGCGCCTTGCGCAACGGTTCGGCGTTGTCGGCGACGGTGCGCAGCGGCAGGACGTCGAACCGGCCGTCGGTGCGGACCTCGAGCAGCAGCTCGTTGTCCTCCTCCACCCCGACGTCCTCGAGGAACCGGCGGATCGACGACAGACGCGGCACCGGTCCCGTCCAGCGCAGGGTCTGCCCGCCCAGGCGGGACGGGAGCACCACGTGCCCACCCGGCGCGCACCCGGCGATCGCCGCGACGGCGGACGGAACCGTGAACTCGGCTCCCCGCAGGTGGTCGCGGGTCGCGGGGATCCGCAGGCGCCAGGCCTCGCCCAACCGGTAGAGGCGGCGCGTGCGCTCGGGGACGGCGATCGGGACGTGCGCGCGGTGACGACGCCGGACACGGCCGTCGACGACCTCGAAATCTCCTCCGGCCGTGAACGTACGGGCGGAATCCTCGGAGATGCCGAACCGGTCGACGAGTGCGGCGACCACCATGTCGCGATCGGCACTTCCGCCGCGGGAATCGACCAGCCGTGCGATGCGCGTGCGGATGGCGGTGACCACGTCGACGTCCCACTCGGCCAGCGCCCAGCGTTCACCGTCGGACGTGAAGCGCTCGTCGTCGGCGAGTTCGGAGACGAGGGTGTGGACGTCGGCGTTGACCCCCATGCGCGCCACGAGCGTGTCGGCGGTCAGCGGGTCGCCGAGCACCTCGAGGACCTGAGCGGCGCGACCGGCGAGTCCGTCCGGCGGGGACAGCAGACGGCCTTCGAAGGTCGTCGTCCCGCAGTACCGGGTCCACGCCTCGAACTCGTCGTCGGGAAGCGACCACACGGCCTTCACGGCAGCGGGCTCGACCACACCGTTCGGTGATTCGAACTCCGAGAGCAGTCCGCGGGTCTGCTTCTCGGCGTCGGGCAGGTCCGGTACCGCGATCCACCCGTCCGCGACCTCGAAACGGTCGTCGAGGCGGTGCAGCACCCGCCACAGGGGCACGTCGAAACCCGGGACGGTCCGGCCCAGCACCGGATGGGTGCGCACCATCCGGTCGAAGGCCGCCACCGGCCGCACGTCGACGCGCAATGCCGCGAGCAGGTCGCCGACCGCCGTGCCGAACGGGAAGGTGGACGGCGCGGCCGGGTCGTCGACGCCGTCGTGGACGCGGCGGCGCAGGGCCGTGCGTTCCGCGTCGGGCAAGCCCTTCAGGTAGTCGGTGAGTTCGGCGATCGGATCGGCCGGCGCCGCCACCGGCAGGTCGCGGGCGGTGAGTGCCCGCAACCGGGCCGCGGCGTCCTGGATCTCCTCCGGCGCCCCGTCGTCGATCACGGCCTGCAGGAGAGGAGCATCGTCGCGGCCGCACACGCGACTCCACCGCGCCAACGCCGCCAGGTCGTCGAGGAGCAGCGCCGCGGCGGGCACCCGCGCGGCACGCGGATCGGCTTCGAGGGTGGCCGGTTCGCGGAGCACCGTCGCGACGAGCGCGGCGCAGACGATCTCCTCCACCGCGTCGCGGTCGGCGCCGCGGATCCCGAGCAGATCGGCCGGACTGCGACTGAACAACTCGGCGGTGGTGGGTGCGTGCGGAAGGCGCGCGACGAGGGTCGCGGCGGCCGGACCGAGATCGAGTGCGGCCACGGGCACTTCGTCCTCACGCAGCAGACCGTCCGCGAAGCGTAGCTCCGGGTGGTCGGTGACGTAGATGTGGGCGAGTTCGGCGCACAGCTCGGGGATCTCGGTGTGCTCGCAGGTCTCGGCGGGCGACTCGTTCTCCCACCAGCGGGGCGACGACACGAGCGCCCCGAGGGCGGCGGTGCGGGCCGATCCGTAGCGGTCGATCCACGGCATCAGATCCACCCAGCGACGACTGTCGAGTTCGTCCGACGACAAGGCACGAGACCACAGCGACACTGACCGATGCTCCTCTTCCACGCCCGGCGGAGGCCGCGGGCCCCCTCTCCGGCGTCGACGCCGCGCTCGTGCAGCGCGTCCACGCGAGGCGTCCTCGACCCGGACGCCGGTTCTCACCCTACAGTCCGAACGCCCTGTTTCCCGTCAGGTGAGCGCAGTGTCGACCGCTCAGGTGAGCGCAATGTCGGAGTCGGAGTCGTCACGCGCCTCCGGACGCAGCCGCAGCAGGACGAGTCCCGTCACCGACGCGACGATGAGCGAGGCCACCAGCCCGTTCACGTGCAGCGCCCACACGGCGATCACCGCCCCGGCCAGTCCCCCCAGCAGAGCGATCCAGAGCAGTACTTTTCCCAGGACCGAAGCCATTTCCCTGCACCTTCCGGCAATTCACGATCAGAACGGTGAGGATAGTGTCATCTGTCACAGTCCTCGCGAAAGTCCATCGGTGTGTCGACGGATCGTGCCCCCACGGTGACCGGGGCATACTGGTGCGGTTCGAGACGGTGGGGTCGGCAGGAACACGACGGGGAGGCGCAAAACAGTGACGGGACCGACGAGTGACCGAACACGCACGGACGTGATCCTGCGGGACGTGACGCTGCGCGACGGACTGCAACTGACCGGCAAACTGCTCCCCACCGAACGCAAGATGGAGATCGTCCGGGCGCTGCTCGCAGCGGGCGTGCCCGAACTCGAGATCGGGTCCCTGGCACGCGCCGACCTCGTGCCGCCGATGGCGAACACCCTCGACCTCGTGGCGGCGCTGACCGAGGAGGAACTCGACCGCTGCTGGATCTGGGTCGCCACCCCGCGCCACGTCGAGAAGGCGATCGCAGCCGGTGCCCGACGGTTCCAGTACTGCTTCTCGGTCTCCGACGCCCACAACCGCGCCAACATCGGCCGCGACACCGAGGACAGCATCGCCGCGATGCCGGCGGCGATCGAACGCGCCCACGCCGCCGGCGGCAGCATCCAGTTGTGCCTGGCCACGTCGTTCACGTGCCCGTTCGACGGGCCGGTCGACCCCGACCGGGTCGTGGAGATCGCGTGCGACCCGCGCACGGACGGAGCCGCCGACATCGTCGTCGCCGACACCCTGGGTCAGGCCGTGCCCGGCCAGGTGTCGTCGCTGGTCGCGAGGCTGGCCGCCGAATCCCCCGACCGGCGGATCGTCTACCACGGTCACGACACGTGGGGTCTCGGTGTCGCCAACAGCCTCGCCGCGATCGACGCCGGGGCGACCGTCGTCGACGGCGCACTCGCCGGCCTGGGCGGATGTCCGTTCGCACCGGGCGCGAGCGGCAACACCGCGAGCGAGGACCTGCTGTTCGCGACCCGTCCGTCGTGGCTGGATCCGGAGGTCTTCCGCTCCCTGGTCCGCCTCGGCGAGGACATCGTCGCCGAACTGGACGAACCGAACCGGTCGCGTGCCCGGCAGGGTGCCCGGTCCAAGGCCGAGGCCTTCGACTGGGTGCTCCGGTGACCCGCATCCTGATCGCCCCCGACAGCTTCAAGGGCACCTACACCGCCGTCGAGGTCGCCGACGCGATCGCTTCCGGGGCGGAGAGCACCGGACAGACCGCGATCCGGATGCCCGTTGCGGACGGTGGCGAGGGCACCCTCGACGCGCTCGCCGGGCCGCTCGGTCTCGCCCGGATCGAGGTCGAGGCCGTGAACCCCTGGCGGGCACCGTGCCGCGGGCTGCTGGGGATGTCGGCGGACGGCACGGCGGTCGTCGAACTCGCGACGGCGAGCGGCATCACCACTCCGCACGACGGTCTGCGCGACGCCGTCACCGCCGACACCTACGGCACCGGGATGGTCATGGCCGAAACCGTTCGGCGCGGAGCACGGCACATCGTCGTCGCGGCCGGTGGGTCGGCGACGACCGACGGTGGTGCGGGTGCGATCGCCGCGATCGACGAGCGGGGTGGCCTCGGCGACGCCCGCGTGACCGTGCTGTCCGACGTGACGACCCGCTACACCGATGCGGCACGGATCTTCGGGCCGCAGAAGGGCGCCGACGCGGCGGCCGTCGCGCTGCTCACGCGCCGCCTCGAGGAGACGGCACTGACGCTCCCCCGCGACCCGCGGGAAGTCGACGGCTCGGGAGCGGCCGGTGGTTTCTCCGGTGGGATGTGGTCGCGGTTCGGCGCCGAACTGCGGTCGGGCGCCGACTTCGTGCTCGACGCAGTGGGATTCGACGACGCCGTGCGCACCGCCGATCTCGTGGTGGTCGGCGAGGGACGGCTCGACGGCCAGTCGCGGGCGGGCAAGATCGTCTCGGCGATCCTCGCGCGCTGCGGCGACGTTCCGGTGGTCGCGGTGGTCGGTTCGGTCGGCGACGACCTCGGCGACTACCGCGAGCGGTTCGCCGACGTCGTCGTCGCATCCGATGCGGAAGCGCTGACGCGCGCCGGTCGGGCACTGCGCGCCTGAGGGATGCGCCTTTCGGCGCTGCGCACCTGAGAGTCGCGTCCGATCACCGGCCGCTCACGGAGCGGTGGGAGGCGCGCTGCCGCAGGGGATCTCGGTGGGCGTCTCGGGCGTCGGCACCGGGTCGACCGGATCGGACGCGCGGGCCGGCCACGATGCCGGTCGCGCCTCGGAGCACGGGTCGGCGACGGGTGTGCGGTCGGGCGACGGCACCGGAGACGGCGGGGGCGCCACGGCGGTCTGCAGACCGGGCGCGGAGCGTTCCGCCTGCACACCGCTGCTCACCGCGACGGCCAGTCCCCCACCCAGCAGGGCGACGAGCGCGACGAGCGTGGCCAGCAGGACGGTGCCGCGACGACGGTTCGTGGGCGCGGCGACGACCGTCGGGGCACGGCGGGCGGATGCGACGAGTGCGGCACCGGTCGCGCGGTGCCAGGGCACTCCGTGCGGAGTCACGAAGGGAACACCGAGGACGGTGGCGAGTTCCCGTGCCGGACGGGCGTCGCCGGGACGCAGATCGAGGAAGACCACGGCGTCGGGCGAGGTTCCGGCGCGGGCGACCGCTTCGTCCATCGCCTCGGGCAGGGACTGTGTGTAGGGACCGAACTCGTCGCCGTCGGGGCTGACCGTGGACAACACCGTGCGCGAGGGGACGTCGACCATCGAAGCCGATTCGACGCCGTAGGTGCGGGTGTGCAGAGCCAGGACCGGCAGTTCCGCGAGTTCGGGTGCGCCGGCGAGGAAGGCCAGTCGCGCGTCGTCGAGCAGGACCGTGTCGACGTCGATACCGAGCACGGCCCGCACCGCCTCGGTGACCGGTGCGGCGTCCTCGTCGTTCTCGGGACCGGTCACCACCGCGGCCGCGGACAGGGTCAGCGACGCTGCGGCGGCACGTTCCGCCATGGCGGAGGCGGCAGCAGCGGCGGCCTCGGCCGGTGTGTCCCCGGGTGCGCCGAAACCTCGCTGGGAGTCGAACGGACCGAGACTCGGCACGTCGGCATCGACCAGGACCGCGCACACTTCACCGTCGTCGACGGAGATGCCGAGCATCGGGCGCATCTGTTCGTCCCTCCACGGCTGCCAGCACGAATCACGACGGCCCGAGCGGCCGTCGCTCGGATGAGCCTAACCGACACCCGCGCTTACTCCCGGTAACAACCGACGGTGAGTCCGACGGTCGCGGCGACGTAACTGCCGAAGGTGATGTACGAGCCGTCGGCGGCGAACATCCGGACCGCGAAACCTGTGTCCGGGGGCAGCACATGGCGACCGTGGAAGCCCGCCCGCGCGGCGGTGTCCTCGAAGACCCGGGCAGCGCGGTCGAGTTCGTCGACCGGCACCGGCCTGCCCGAGCCGTGGATCGGGAGGTGCACCGTCAGGCCCGAGGTGCCGTCGGGCAGCGTGCATCCCGCGGTGGTGCTCGCGTACTTCGGTTCGAATCGAACGCCGGGGAACTCGGCGGACAGTGCCGTGAGGACGTCGCGCTGCACGGCGGTGTAGAACTCGACCGCACCCGCGCTGGTCGTGGCGACCGGTTCGGGCATCGCGACCGGTGTCACCGTGGTGGTGCAGGCGGCGAGCAGTGCTGCCGGAACGACGACGCACACCCCGAGCCGGGAACTCCACGCAGAGATCACGGCGTACTCCGTTCTGCGGTGCCCGCGACGACACCGGCGATGTGGTGGGAACTCGACGTTCCGGGAGTGAGATAGGAGCTGTGGCCGGTGATGCCCGCGAGCGGGACTCCGGCGGGCGTGGTGCCGGGACCGGCGGGAAGATGCGTCAGGCCGGCGAGGAAGCTCGGGTCGCCGCCGAAGGTTCCGACGTCGGCGACGATGTCGCATTCGGCTTCGACGAGATAGGCGGAGCCGGGCGGGATCCGCAGGTCGGTCACGTCGCCGGTCCCGATCCCGGGAGCCCCGACGAACACCGCGGCGTCGACCGCACCGGTCTCCCTCAGCGCCAAACCGGAGACGACGGCCCCGTACGAATGCCCGACCGTGGTGATACGCGGGTCGTCGGGGCGCGAGGCCGCGATGCCGTCGAGGAAGTCGACCAGGCGAGGCGCGGCGATTCGGGCGGCGAGGTCGGAGACCGGACTGCGCTCGGTGAACGCGAGACCCCATCCCCAGTGGGGCGCCTGGTAATTCAGCCAGGTGACCGCCGCGACGGAGGGATCGCCGCCGGTGAGGTGGAGCCGAGCGGAGTCGCGCAGCGCCGCGACCTGCGCGTCGTAACCCTGCAGATTGCCCTGCACGGTCGAGCCGGCGCCGGGGACGAAGACGGCCAGGTGGTCGGCGGTGTCGACGTCCCCGACGGCCACCGCCGCCATCGCTTCGCGTCCGGACAGGTCGAGGGCGATCAGTTGCCGGTCGCCGTGGGCGAGGGTCGCGTCGATCGCGTCGAGGGCCTCGATCTTCCGCACTGTCTGTTCGAGCCCGGCATCGGCGTCGGTGAACAGTCCGGTGACGCCGAGAGGGTCGATCACGGTGCCACCGAGGAACATCGCGTCGAGCTCGGCCCGCAATTGCGTCGCGACGGATTCGAGGCGGCGGCGTTCGTCGTCGAGCAGGGCACGATTGGCGAGATCGCGAGCCGCAGCGGGTAGTCCGTCGAGGGCGCCGATCCGTTCGGGATGTTCGGCGACCAGCGCGGTGCGTGCCGTGTCGTCGAGACCGTTCCACCACTGCGCGACCTGCACGGGATCGGTGGCCGGGTCCGGCAGGGTCGGCAGCGTCGTCGATCCGGATCGCGGAAGCGCGGTGTGGAGGAGATCCTGTTCGCCGAGAACCGTTGCCGGTGGCTCGGATTCGGTGCTCAGGCGAGCGGCGGCCTCGCGGTCGAGCCCGTCGACGCGGACGAGCAGCGATCGCAGCGAGGCCGCGAGCAGCTCGTCGTCGTCGAGAGGGAAACCGCGTACGGCGGCCCTGGCCTGCAACTCGCCCAGTTCGGCGTGCAGTGCCCTCAGTCGCGGCACGACGAACCGCGCACACGCGGACACGCGCCGATACGCCTCGGCTTGCGCCCCGAGATCTCGCCCGTACGAGGCGAATGCGGACGTCGCTCCGTCATGCGCCGCACCGCTCCAGGCGTCGTCGAAGGACGCCGACCGCACGACGTCGCCGGCCACGGCGTCGACGGCGTCGGCACATGCCGCGAGCTCGGTCGCCGTGCGCTCGAGCGCATCCGGATCCCATCCCGCCAGATCGTCCACCTGCACACCACCACCCCCTGCCGCGGAAGCATAAGGGGCACCGACGACGACCGGCCCGCGGAATGCTCCGCGGGCCGGTCGCTGTGGACAACTCCACTGCCTGTGGACAACTCGTGTCCCACAGGCACTTTCTGCCTACATGTCGCTGATCGCCTCGAGCGGCGGTGTCTTCGCCGCACGCTGACCGGGCCACAGCGCCGCGAGGACACCGATGATGCCCGACGCGACGAGCATGCCGACGACCTGCGACCACGGCACCGAGATGATGTCGAGTCCCTGATCGGCGAGGGTGCGTACGAACGCCCAGCCGAACGCGAGACCGAGCACGACACCCACGACCGCACCGAAGACCGCGATGAGCAGCGACTCGAGGTAGATCGTGCGACGCACCTGGGCGCGTTGCATACCGACGGCGCGGAGCATGCCGATCTCCCGCCGCCGTTCCACCACCGACAGCGCGAGGGTGTTGACGATGCCGAGGATGGCGATGACCACGGCGAGGGCGAGCAGGCCGTAGAGGATCGCGAGGAGCATGTCGATCTGCTGCGCCTGCTGACCCTTGAACTGCTCACGGTCGAGGACCTGCACGATCACGTAGTCCTTGACGGCCTCTTCGATCGACGCACGCACGGTCTCCGGATCGGCACCGTCGACGGTGTTCATGAGGACGACGAGCGCCGACCGGTTGTTCGGCGGCGTGAACTGCTCGAACAGCTGCTGCGAGACGACCCACGGACCGATCAGCTGGTTGTCGGCGAAGATGCCGGCGACCGTGGTGTCGACGGTGTCGCCGTCGCGGCTGGTGAGCGGAACGGTGGAGCCCACCTCCCAGCCCCGGTCGTCCGCCGAGGTCTGCGAGACCAGGATCTCGTTCCCGGTCACCTCGAAGGCACCCGCGACCATGTCCAGGTCGAGAACGTCCTGGAGGGGTCCGCCCGCTCCGGTGCCGAACTCGAAGTCCTCGTCGATCTTGGCCTGCACCCCGTAGGCGGGCACGACCTCCTCGATGCCGTCCACCCCGCGGACCGCCTCGGCGGCGGGGGCCGGGACGCCGAACATCTGCGGCCCGGTGAGCATGAAGTCCGCTTCGACACCGTTGTCGACGAGCGCGTCGACACTGGCCTTCGCCGACGACCCGAACACACCGATGACGGAGACGAGCATCAGCCCCAGGGTGAGGGCGAAGGCGGTCGCGGCGGTGCGACGGGGATTGCGGGTCGCGTTGGTACGCGCGAGCCGGCCGATCGCCCCGAAGGGCCGGGCGAAGACCGCGCCGAGCGCGTTCACGACGGGCCGGGACAACGCCGGTGCCGCGAGCAGCACCGACAGGATCAGCAGGAAGGCACCGATGCCGACGGTCGCGGCCGCGCCGCCACCGACCTGCTGTGCGCCCACCACGACGAGCGCCGCACCGACGATCGCGCAGAGCACACCGATGATCGTGCGGATGCGCAGCGATTCGACGGTCGCCGTGGATTCCTCGCGCATCGCGGCGACGGGCGGAACGTGGGTCGCGCGCCGCGCCGGGGCGTAGGCGCTGACCATCGTCACGACCACGCCGACGAGCAGCGCGACGATCACGGTGCGCGGGGACAACTGCAGCGGGCCCGACGGCAGTCCGAGATCCGCGGCGTTCAGTGCCGCACGCAGACCGTAGGCGAGCGCGACGCCCGCGGCGATACCGATGATGCTGCCGATCAGGCCGACGACGAAGGCCTCGAGGGTGACCGACCGGCCGACCTGCTTGCGGCTCGCGCCGATCGCGCGGAGCAGGGCGAGTTCGCGCAGTCGCTGGGCGACGATCATCGAGAAGGTGTTGTAGATGATGAACGTGCCGACGAGCAGTGCGATCGCACCGAACGCGAGCAGGAAGTAATTGAGGAAGTTCAGGGCCTCGGCGACCTGCGACTTGGTCTCCTCGGTGACCTCGGCTCCGGTCTGCACCTTCAGATCGGGCAGCGCCGCCGCGATCTCGTCGCGCAGCTGCTCGGGCGAGAGCGAACCGTCGCCTGCGACGTCGAGGAAGCCGACGTGCCGGCCGTCGGTGAACAGCTGTGAGGCCTGTTCCTCGGTGAACAACGCACCGATGTAGCCGCCGGTGTCGGTCTCGAGTTCGTAGATGCCGCTGACGGTCACCGGCACCATGCCCTGCGAGATGGTGAGCACGGTCGTGCTGTCGCCGATCGAGAGATCACCGCGTTCGGCCGCGCTCTCGTTGAGCGCGATCTGCCCGCTCTCCGCCGGCGGTCCACCGGCCACGAAGGTCTCCGGATCGCCGACGAGACGGTCGGGCGGGATGTAGGCGTAGCCCTCGGCGGGTGCGCCTCCGGTCTGGATCGCGGCGCCCTCGGAGTCGAGGACGATGATGCCGCCACCGATCGACGGGGACGTGCGCTCGACGCCGGGGAGGGCGGCGACCTGGTCGACGGCGTCGATCGGGACACCGCTGGTGCCGTACTGCTCGGTGCTGACGCGGACGTCGACACCCTGGGCGACGTCGCCGAAGATGTCGTCGAAGGTGCGCTGCAGCGTGTCGGTGAAGACGAACGAACCAGTGATGAAGGCCGTGCCGAGCACCACGGAGAGCACGGTCAGGGCGAGCCGCACCTTGTGTGCGGCGAGATTGCGCAGGGCAACCCTGCGGATGGGATTCCCACTCATCGCGGTGTCTCCTATTCCGCCACGGGAGCCGCGGAGGCGGGATCGAACTGCTTCATCCGGTCGAGCACTCGTTCGGCCGTCGGTTCGCGCATCTCGTCGACGATGCGTCCGTCGGCGAGGAACACCACGCGGTCGGCGTAGCCGGCGGCGCGCGGGTCGTGGGTGACGATCACGACGGTCTGGTCGAACTCGTCGACGGCCGCCCTCAGGATGGACAGCACCTCACCGGACGAACGGGAGTCGAGGTTGCCGGTCGGCTCGTCGCCGAAGATGATCTCGGGCCGGCCCGCGAGGGCACGCGCGCACGCGACACGCTGCTGCTGGCCACCGGACAGTTCGCCGGGGCGGTGTCCGAGACGGTCGGTGAGACCGAGCCGGGTGACGACGGTGTCGAGCCATTCCTGATCGACCTTGCGGCCCGCGATGTCCACCGGGAGGGTGATGTTCTCGAGCGCGGTGAGGGTGGGGACGAGGTTGAACGCCTGGAAGACGAAGCCGATGCGGTCGCGCCGCAGCTGGGTCATCCCCTTGTCGGACAGGGTCGTCAGATCGGTGTCGCCGATGAAGACCGCTCCGGAGGTCGCGCTGTCGAGACCTGCGAGGCAGTGCATGAGAGTCGACTTGCCCGATCCGGAGGGACCCATGATCGCGGTGAACTCACCGGCGGCGAAATCCGCGGTCACACCGTCGAGGGCGTGTACCGCGGTTTCTCCGGTGCCGTAGATCTTCTTCAGGTCCTGGGCGCGGGCTGCTGGGGCCGAGTGCAGTGGCATGCACCCATCTTCCCGGTGCCGGGACCACTGCACCATCGGGGAGGACCCCGATCTTCGATTCGGGGATACGGGCGTATGCCGCAGGGGTGGCTCAGGCCCAGCGTGCCTGGCCTCCGTCCAGCGGGATCGTCGCGCCGGTGAGATAGCGTGCGTCGTCGCTCACAATCCACGCCACGGCGCGTCCGATGTCCTCCTCGGGGTCGCCGATGCGGCGGAGCGGGATGGATTCCACGAACTCGGCGGCTTCCTCCGGGTTCGTCTCCGTCCACCACTTCAGGCCCGGCGACAGGGCGTGCGGGGCGATGGCGTTGACGCGGATGCCGTCGATCCCCCATTCCGAGGCCGCGGTGCGGGTGAGCGACCGCAGCGCCTCCTTGGTCGAGGCGTAACCGCCGTAGCCGCTCATGTCCCAGCGCACTGCCGCGGAAGTGACCATGTTGACGATCGATCCGCCGCCGCGTTCCTTCATGATCGGGTGGACGAGCTGCATGGCGTGCAGCGCCGCGAGCGGACCCGAGCGGTACGCCTTCTCCAGCACCGCCGGCTTCAGGTCGAGCAGCGGCCCGAGCGGATTGAAGCTCGCGTTGTTGACGAGGATGTCGACACCACCGAAGACCGAGACCGTCCGGTCCACCGCGGCGGCGATCGCATCCGGATCGGCGATGTCGCACACGACCGGCTCCGCGGTGCCACCGAAGGCGCGGATCTGCTCGGCGGTGTCGACCAGCTTCGATTCGGTCCGGCCGGTGACCGCGATGGCCACTCCTTCGCGGGCCAGCGCGAACGCGACCCCCTGACCGATCCCCTGCCCCGCGCCGGTGATCAGCGCGATCCTGCCGTCGAGTGTGCCGCCTTCGAGTGTGCCCATGCGAGGAGTCGAGCAGATTCCGGGCACGTCCGGGTATTGCGGTCCCGGTCGGCGGGACACTGGCCTAACCTGTGGCACATGCGGATAGGTGCGCACGTCCGGCAGGACGACGATCCCATCGGTCAGGGCGAACATCTCGGTGCCGATCTGGTGCAGGTGTTCCTGTCGGACCCGCAGAAGTGGACGAAGCCCGGTGAGCATCCGCGCACCGAGGAGATCCTCGCGTCGGACGTCGACGTGGTCGTGCACTCGCCGTACGTCATCAACGTGGCGAGCCTGAACAACAGGGTGCGGATGCCGTCGCGCAAGGCCGTCGCCGACCACGCCGAGGCGGCCGCGCGGATCGGTGCGCTCGGGCTGGTGGTCCACGGTGGGCACGTGCGCGCCGGTGAGGACGTCGCCGCCGGGGTCGAGAACTGGCGCAAGCTGTTCGAACGGCAGGAGGACAAGGGCGGCTTCGGAGTGCCGATCCTCGTCGAGAACACCGCGGGCGGCGACTTCGCGATGGCCCGCTACATCGACGCGATCGGACGTCTGTGGGACGCCATCGGCGACTACGGTCCCGGCTTCTGCCTCGACACCTGCCATGCCTGGGCGGCCGGGGAGGATCTCGTCGGTGTCGTCGAACGGGTGCGTGCGGTCACCGGGCGGATCGATCTGGTGCACCTGAACAATTCGCGTGACGAGTTCGATTCGGCCCGCGACCGGCACGCCAATCTCGCCGACGGGCAGATCGATCCGCAGTTGCTGGCGGAGATCGCGGTGGCGGCCGACGCACCGATCGTGCTCGAGACCCCGGCGGAGGGACTCGCCGACGACATCGCCTTCCTGCGCGAGCACGCATCCCGCGCCTGAGTACGACCGCAGGTCCCTACGGGCGGGACGACTCGGCGCCCCACTGTTGCGTACCGCCCCACTGCTGCGTACCCACCACGCGCAGCAACGCGAGCGACTCCGCGGCAGGGGTACCGGGCGCGGCCGAGTAGACGATGACGGATTGGTCGACGTCGGGCACGTGCAGGGTGTCGCAATCGAGGACGATCGGCCCCAGGGCCGGGTGGTTCACGGTCTTGGTGTGCGTGCGCCACCCTCCCGGCTCGGCCGTCGCCCAGAGCTCCGCGAAGTGCTCGGACCCGCTCCGCAATTCGTCGATCAGCTCCTGCAGTCCCGAATCACGGGGATAACGTGCTGACGCGGACCGCAGGCTCGCGACCGACTGGTGCGCCGTCGCCGCGAACTCCGCCTCCGTGCCGCCGACACTGCTGAGCGGTGGGTCCGCGTCGTCGGGCAGGAACCGCAGCCGGTGGATGTTGCGCCGCTCGGGCGCCACGGCCGACCAGTCGCCGTGCAGTGCCGACGCCATCGCGTTCCACGCGAGTACGTCCCCTTTCGCGCTCATCACCACCACCGGGAGGTCCGCGAACCGGTCGATCAGGCGCAGCACGCTCGGTCGGACGTGCATGTCGATCGTGCCCGGGCCGGGAGGGGAGACCCCGGCCAGGTGGAACAGCTGGTTCCGTCCGTCGAGGTCGAGTCGCAGCGCCCGGGCGAGGGCACCGAGGACCTGCACCGACGGGACCGGGCCTCTCCCCTGTTCGAGGCGCACGACGTAGTCGACGCTGATCCCGGCGAGCATCGCGACCTCCTCGCGGCGGAGCCCCGGAGTTCGGCGGCGTCGGCCGGAGGGCAACCCGACGTCGCCCGGATCCACCCGTTCGCGGGCCCGCCGGAGCGCTGCTGCAAGCTCGGTGCGATCGACACTCACATCGACCAGCATGACCTGTGGTCCGGCGGTATGGGTAGGACCGCCGATCCCACGATCGTCACGTCCTGGCACGGGCCGCCGCGGGCTCCGATGGTGGAATCCATGACAACGCAGAATTCCACGCAACCGTCCCTGTCCGTTCTCGTCACCGGTGCAACCGGTGGACTGGGTTCCGAGACCTCACGCCGCCTCGCCGCAGCCGGTCATACCGTCTGGATAGGCGTGCGCGACACCCACGCCGGCGAGGAGACCGCCGCGAAGATCCGGGCCGACCACCCCGACGCCGATCTGCGGGTCGTCGAACTCGACGTGACCGACGACGAATCCGTCACCGCCGCACACAATGTCGTGAGCACGTCGGCAACAGGACTGGACGTGCTCGTCAACAATGCCGGGATCCTCGGCAACTTCGGCGATCCCGTCGACACCGTTCCCGCCGACTTCCTCCCGGTCTTCGGGGTGAACCTGCTCGGACCGGTCCGCGTCACCCACACCTTCCTGCCGCTGCTCCGCCGGTCGTCGACACCTCGGCTGGTGATGGTGTCGAGCGGCATGGGATCGTTCGCCGTCACCTCCGATCCGCAGCGGGTCGAATCCACCCTGCCCGGCCTGGTGTACACCTCGTCGAAGGCGGCCCTCAACATGGTGACCACGATGTACGCCAAGGCATTGCCCGACGTGCGTGTCGTGGCTGTGGACCCGGGGTACACCGCGACGGCACTCAACGGCTTCTCCGGCACCCAGTCGGTGGAGGAGGGCACCGACGCCATCCTGACGGCCTGCCTCGCCGAGACCCTCGAGGGCCTGTTCGTCGATCGCCACGGCGTCGTGCCGTGGTGATCCGATCGACCGTCACGTCTCCGGCAGGTCGCCGGTCAGATAGCGCTGCACGGTGGGGGCGACGATCCCGACGAGCTGCTCCGAGGGCATCGACGCGAGCGGTTCGAGTCCGATGATGTAGCGCACCAGCATGATCCCGGTCATCTGGGTGGCCACCAGTTCGGCCCGCAGCCGACCGGTGCCGACGGGACGGTCGATGCGCTCGAACAGCGGTGCGAGCGCGACTTCCAGCAGGAACGAGCGGATCAGACCGCTGTCGCCCCCGGCGATCTGCGCACGGAACATCGCCACGGCCGCGTCGCGATGTGGGGAGTCCCACACACCGAGAAGGGCGGTCGTGAGGGCACGACCGAGATCCTCGGGCGGCGCCGCGTAGACGGGGGCGAGGACGTCGCGCGGATCGACCGGCAGCGCGATGGACGCGGTGAACAGTTGCAGCTTGGTGCCGAAGTAGTGGTGCACGAGTGCCGGGTCCACCCCGGCACGGGCTGCGACCGCACGCACGGTCGTCTTGTCGAAGCCGTTGGCGGCGAACAGTTCCCGGGCGCTCGCGAGGATGTCGTCGCGCGCGCCCGAGTTCCCGGGACGACGGCCGGGGCGTCGCGTCCCGGCCTCGCTCGTCACGGGGTGCGGCGGCGCAGTGTCGCCGCACCGAGCGCGAGGGCCGCGGCGGCGAACGCCGCGACGACGATCAGATCCCGCACCATGACGCCGGTGATCCCCGGGTTCACGGTGATCTCCTGCAGGGCCTCCACCGCGTAGCTCAACGGCAGTGCGTTGCTGATCCAGCGCAGCCAGTCGGGCAGATCGTCCCGGGCGACGAGCAGCCCGCACAGCAGGAACTGCGGGATGACGATCACCGGCATGAACTGCACGGCCTGGAACTCGGTGCGGGCGAAGGCGCTGCACAGCAGCCCCAGGGAGACCCCGAGGACGGCGACGAGAACCGCGACGACCAGCACCCACAACACCGATCCGGCGCTGGTGACGTCGAGCAACCAGAAGGCCACCACACATGCGAGGCCGGCCTGGACGGCCGCCGCGAGCGAGAAGGCGCTGCCGTAACCGGCGAGCAGGTCGAGTTTCGTCAGCGGTGTGGTGAGAAGCCGTTCGAGGGTGCCCGAACTGCGTTCGCGTTGCATCGCGATGGAGGTGACCAGGAACATCACGACGAACGGGAGGATCCCGAGCATCGTGACGGCGATCCGGTCGAACAGCGAGACTCCGCCCGGACCGGTGGGGGCGTTCTGGTACATGAAGTACAACAGCGTCATCAGCAGGCTCGGGACGAGCACGATCATCGCGACGGTGCGATGGTCGGCTCGCAGCTGACGCAGGATGCGGGTGGTCGTGGTGGCATAGATGACGGCGCTCACGGTCGTGCTCCCGTCCGGTTCCGGATGAGTCGGAGAAAGGCGTTCTCGAGGCCCGTCTCCCCCGTCTGTTCGCGCAGTTCGGCCGGGGTCAGCTGGGCGACCAGCCGGCCTTCGCGCAGGAGGACGAGCTCGTCGCAGTGGTCGGCCTCGTCCATGACGTGGCTCGACACGAGCAGGGTGGTGCCGCGGTCGGCGAGTGCGCGGAAGTGCTCCCACAGTTCGGCGCGCAGCAACGGGTCGAGTCCGACGGTGGGTTCGTCGAGCACGAGCAGTTCGGGATCGCCCACGAGTGCACACGCGAGCGACACCCGGCCGAGCTGGCCGCCGGAGAGGGCCGCCGTCCGGTTGTCGGCGTGGTCGGTGAGCCCGACCGCCGCGAGGGTGTCGGTGACTGCGGCGCCCTTCCGCCCGTAGAGGGAGGCGAAATAGGAGACGTTCTCGGTGACGGTCAGGTCGGGGTAGACGCTCGGCGACTGGGTGACGTAACCGATGCGACGGCGCAGTTCGGCGCTGCCCGCGCGCAGGCCCAGCACCGTGACCGTGCCGGATTCGACGATCTGGGTGCCGACGATCGTGCGCATCAGGGTGGTCTTCCCGCAGCCCGAGGGCCCGAGCAGTCCGGTGATCGACCCGCGCGGGACGCGCACGCTCACGTCCTCGAGAGCTCGGTGGGTGCCACGCCGGACGTGCAGGTCGCGGATGTCGACGGCGTCGGAAATGGGGTCGATGGTCATGGTCCACTCAATTCATCGAGTGTTGAAATCATCCTCGGATGAATTGTGCGCCTCACGTCTCGATCCGGTCAACCCCCGCGAGCGTCGCCAGGGGCCGCCGGGAGCTCCGACGTACCATGAGCCCCATGAAGCACACGCGTCTCGCTCTGGCCGTCACCGCAACAGCACTGGTCCTGGCGGGATGCTCCGCCGGCGGCGACGAGCCCGCGCCCTCCCCCGCCGTCTCGGTCGACACGCCGACGTCCTCGGCTCCCGAGACCACCACCTCCGACGAGGTCCCGCGCGACGCGCGCGAGAAGGTCTCCCCGGCCGGAGAGGGCGCGAAACTCACCGTCGTCGACATCCGCACCGGACGTCACGAGGGCTTCGATCGCGTGGTCTACGAACTCGGCGGCGAGGGCACACCGGGGTGGCGGGTCGGCTACGTCGACGAGGCGCTCCAGCAGGGCAGCGGCAACGAGGTCCCCGTCGCCGGCGACGCCGTGCTGCAGGTGCTCATCGACGGCTCGGCCTATCCGTTCGACAGCGGTGTCGAGCAGTACGACGGCCCGGATCCCGTGCTCGCCGATGCCGGCGGATCCGTGGTGGAGGTCAGCGGGTCGGGTGTCTTCGAAGGTGTCACCCAGTCGTTCATCGGCGTCGCCGCGCACGGCACCCCGTTCTCGGTGTACTCCCTCACCGGGCCGACCCGCGTGGTGATCGACGTGGCCCGCTGACACCTCTGCCTGTCGTGGCGCGAGCCTAGGCTTGACCTCGAGCGCACTCGAGGTCCTAGCCTCGGCTGCGACCCGAGGAGGCCGACACCATGAGCATGGAAGTCACCGCGTGGAACGCGATGTACAACGCGATGCACGCCGAGAGCGACCGCAGGCCGTTCTCCCGAGCGAGCCTGCGGCGGATCGCGGAGTTCGCCCGGCCGCACCGCCGCAACATCACCTTCTATCTCGTCCTGAGCGTGACCATCGCGGCGCTCGGCGTCGCGACACCGGTGCTCGCGGGGCGGGTGATCGACGCGATCGTCGACGGTGCCGCGGTCTCGGTCGTGGTGCTGCTCGCGGTGATCATCGCCGCGATCGCACTGATCGAGGCCGGCCTCGGGATCGCGAACCGCTGGTTGTCGGCGAGCATCGGCGAGGATCTCATCCTCGATCTGCGCACCACGGTCTTCGACCATGTGCAGCGCATGCCGGTCGCCTTCTTCACGAGAACCCGTACGGGCGCGCTCGTCTCGCGCCTGAACAACGACGTCATCGGTGCGCAGCGCGCCTTCAGCGACACCCTGTCCGGCGTGGTCGGCAACATCGTCACCCTCGCGATCACCCTGGTGGTGATGGTCGGGATCTCCTGGCAGATCACACTTCTCGCACTGCTGCTGCTCCCGATCTTCGTGGTCCCCGCCCGGCACATGGGTGCCCGGCTCGCGCAGCTCAGCCGGGAGGCGGCCAACCACAACTCGGTGATGAACACGCAGATGACCGAACGGTTCTCGGCTCCGGGCGCCACCCTGGTCAAGCTGTTCGGCCGTCCGGCGCAGGAGTCGAGGGAGTTCGCCGTCCGGGCGAAGCGGGTCCGCGACATCGGGGTACGCACCGCGATGCTGCAGAGCGTGTTCGTCACGGCCCTGACACTGGTGTCCGCGCTCGCGCTCGCGCTCGTCTACGGCCTCGGCGGCTTCTACGCCCTGCGCGATCAGCTCGATCCCGGTTCGGTGGTCGCGATGGCGATGCTCCTCACTCGCCTGTACTCGCCGCTGACGGCGCTGGCCAGCGCCCGCATGGACGTCATGAGTGCGATGGTGAGCTTCGAGCGGGTCTTCGAGATCCTCGACCTGAAGCCGCTGATCGAGCAGTCGCCCGACGCCCGGCCGGTGCCCGGCGGCCCGGTCGCAGTGGAACTCCGGGACGTCGCCTTCGCGTATCCGTCCGCCGACAAGGTCTCGCTCGCCTCCCTCGAGGAGGTTGCGGTGCTCGATTCGCGGGGCGGCGAAGAGGTGCTGCACGACGTGTCGTTCCGCGTGGAACCGGGCCGGATGGTCGCGCTGGTCGGATCGTCCGGTGCGGGCAAATCGACCATCGCCCAACTGATCCCGCGACTATATGATGTCGATTCCGGTGCCGTGCTGCTCGGCGGAGCGGACGTCCGCGAACTCACCGCCGATTCGATCCGCGCGACGGTCGGGCTCGTCACCCAGGACGGTCACCTGTTCCACGACACGGTCCGCAACAACCTGCTGCTCGCCCGCCCCGAAGCAGGCGAGGACGAACTGTGGGACGCCCTGCGTCGCGCACGCCTCGAGCCCCTGATCGCGTCGTTGCCGAACGGACTCGACACGGTCGTCGGCGAACGTGGCTACCGGCTCTCCGGTGGTGAGCGTCAGCGGCTGACGATCGCGCGGCTGCTGCTGGCCCATCCGCGGGTGGTGATCCTGGACGAGGCCACCGCTCATCTCGATTCGACCTCGGAGGCCGCCGTGCAGGAGGCGTTGACCGAAGCGCTCGAGGGTCGCACCTCGGTGGTCATCGCACACCGTCTGTCGACCATCCGCGCCGCCGACGAGATCCTGGTCGTCGAGGCCGGACGCATCGTCGAACGCGGCAACCACGACGATCTCCTGGCGGCGGGCGGCCGCTACGCGGAGCTGTACCGCACGCAGTTCGCCGATTCGGGACCGAAGGTGTCGGCGGGAGCCCCCATACTCGACGCATGAGCGCCCGAGAACACGACCTGTTGCTGAAGTTGCTCTCCAACCAGTTCGACGCCCTGCGCAACGCGCTGTCGGGCCTGATCGAGGATCAGGCCCGCAGCGCGCCGAGCACATCGTCGATGAGCCTGGCGTCGCTGGTCAACCATCTCGTCGACGGTCTCGTCGCCACGGACGGCCGGATCCGCGGCGACAACCCTCGCGACGCCGACCCGGTCGCGGCGTGGCAGGCCGGGTGGCGGGTCGAGGAGAGCGAGACGGTCGCCGACCAGCTCGCCCGCCTCGACGCCGAGGCCGAGCGGTTCGCCGCGACGGTTCACGGCGAAGCCGACCTCGGCCGGGTCGTCGAGATCTCCCCCGGCGTCGCGCAGTGGCTCGATCAGGGCGAACCGTTCACAGTCCGGTTCCTGATCCTGCATCAGATCGAGGAGTGGGCCCGCCACGCCGGGCACGCCGACATCATCCGCGAGTCGATCGACGGAGCCACCGCCGACGTCCTGGCGCAACGGACGAGCTGACGGCCGTCAGTCGCGGTAACCGCCGCGACCACCACGGTCGTTGCGGTCGCTGCGGTGTGTGAAGTCGCCGGAGCGGCCACCACGGCTGTCGCCGTACTCGCGCTTGCCGCCGCGGTCGCGCTTGCCGTGATCGCGCCGGTCTCCCCCGCGTCGATCGTCGCCGCGACGGTCGTCGCGTCCGCGATACGAGCTCGGACGTCCGGACGGTGCGCCGGAGTCGGGCTGCAGCTGGATGAGCACACCCGAGATGCGGGTCGAGCGCAGTGCCTCGAGGGTCTGCGGCGACAGATCCTTCGGCAGCTCGACGAGGCTGTGATCGGCACGGATGCTGATGTGCCCGAAATCGCCGCGGCGCAGCCCGCCCTCGTTGGCGATGGCACCGACGATCGCACCGGGCTGCACGCGGTGACGCTTGCCCACGGCGATGCGGTAGGTGGTCATCTCCTGGCCGTCGCGACCGACCTTCGGCCCGTCGTCGAAGCGACGCGGCGGACGCTCGCGCTGTTCGCGCTGTTCGCGCTCGCGGCGCTGCGGAACGAACGGCTCGGGATCGGCCTCCATGAGGAAGGACTCGCCGTCGCGCGACAGCACCGCCAGCGCAGCGGCGATGTCGGCGAGGGGCACGTCGTGCTCGCGCTCGTAGTCCTCGATGAAGGTGCGGAACAGCTGCAGGTGATCGGAGGCGAGCGCCTCGGTGATCGAGTCGTTGAACTTCGACACGCGCTGGGCGTTGACGTCCTCGACGGTGGGCAGCTGCATCTCGGCGAGCGGCTGGCGGGTGGCCCGCTCGATCGCCTTGAGCAGGTGGCGCTCGCGCGGAGCGACGAAGAGCAGCGCGTCGCCGGTGCGGCCGGCGCGGCCCGTGCGGCCGATGCGGTGCACGTACGACTCGGTGTCGTGCGGGATGTCGTAGTTGACGACGTGGCTGATGCGCTCGACGTCGAGACCACGCGCGGCGACGTCGGTGGCGACGAGGATGTCGAGCGTGCCGTTCTTGAGCTGGTTGATCGTGCGCTCGCGCTGGGCCTGCACGATGTCGCCGTTGATCGCGGCCGCGGAGAAACCGCGGGCCCGCAACCGCTCGGCCAGGTCTTCGGTGGCCTGCTTCGTGCGCACGAAGATGATCATGGCCTCGAAGGTCTCGACCTCGAGGACCCGGGTCAGCGCGTCGAGCTTGCGCTGATGGGAGACGAGAACCCAGCGCTGGGAGATGTTCGCCGACGTCGTCGTCTTCGACTTGACGGTGATCTCCTGCGGATCCTTCAGGTACTGCTTCGACAGCCGTCGGATCGCGCCCGGCATGGTCGCGGAGAACAGCGCGACCTGCTTGGTGTCGGGGGTGTCGGCGAGGATGCGCTCGACGTCCTCCTGGAAGCCCATGGTGAGCATCTCGTCGGCCTCGTCGAGGACGAGGAATTCGAGCTCGGAGATGTCGAGGGTGCCCTTGGCGAGGTGATCGATCACACGTCCGGGGGTACCGACGATGACCTGGGCGCCGCGGCGGAGACCGGACAGCTGTACACCGTATGCCTGGCCGCCGTAGATGGGCAGGACGTTCAGGCCCGGGATATGGACGGAATACTTACCGAAAGCCTCCGCGACCTGCAGCGCGAGCTCTCGGGTGGGCGCCAGCACCAGCGCCTGGGGCCGCTTCACGGAGGTGTCGATACGCGAGAGGATCGGCACTGCGAAGGCGGCGGTCTTGCCGGTGCCGGTCTGAGCGAGACCGACGACGTCCCGTCCCTCCAGCAGCGGTGGGATGGTCGCCGCCTGGATCGGCGACGGGGACTCGTAACCCACATCCGAAAGAGCTTGCAGCACACGGGCGTCGATGTCGAGATCGGCAAACGTGAGAGCTGCGGTCTCCTGGTCGGGGGCGTCTTGAATTTCACTCATTTGACCAGCAGTTTATCGGATGAACCCGCCTCTTCGCGCCCGGACCCGGCCACGACCTGGGCTCGAGCGCGCAGATAATGACACACCCCACCCCGTCTGCGACATCCGGGGCGCGTCACACTGGGCGGGTTCCGTGTCCCCGACCGAAGGATTCCACAGTGACGGCCACCCCCTCCGCGCAGGCATCCACGACGCCCCCGTCCGTCGCCGATTCCGGCATTCCGACCCACTGGTACAACATCGTCGGCGACCTCGAGGTGGCCCCGCCGCCGCACCTGCACCCCGGCACCCGCGAGCCGATCACCGCCGACGATCTCGCGCCGCTGTTCGCCTCGGGACTGATCGAGCAGGAACTGTCGACCGAGACCGACATCGAGATCCCGGAGGCCGTGCGCGAGGTCTACGCCGGATACCGCACCACTCCCCTGTTCCGCGCCCGCTCGTTCGAGAAGGCACTCGGCACCCCGGCCCGCATCTACGTCAAGTACGAGGGTGTGAGCCCGGTGGGCAGCCACAAGGTGAATTCGGCGGTGGCCCAGGCGTACTACAACTCACTCGACGGCGTCACCCGACTGACGACGGAAACCGGTGCGGGACAGTGGGGTTCTGCCCTGTCGTTCGCGTGCGCGAAGTTCGGTATCGATCTCGAGGTGTGGCAGGTCCGCGCCTCCTACGACTCGAAGCCCTACCGCCGCTTCCTCATCGAGACCTACGGCGGCACAGTGCATCCCAGCCCGTCCGACCTGACGGAGGCCGGTCGCGCCGTCCTCGCCGAGCACCCGGACACTCCCGGCTCACTCGGCATCGCGGTCTCGGAGGCCGTGGAGGTCGCAGTGAAGGACGCTGCCGCCCGCTACACCCTCGGCAGCGTGCTCAACCACGTGGTGCTGCACCAGACCGTCATCGGACTCGAGGCCGTGGAGCAGCTGCGGGCCGCGGGTGAGGACCAGGCCGACGTGGTCTTCGGTTGCGCGGGCGGCGGTTCGAACCTCGCCGGCCTGTCGTTCCCGTTCCTACGTGAGGTCATCCACGAGCGGGCGACCACGCGTGTCGTCGCCGTCGAGCCCGCGGCGTGCCCGTCGATCACCCGCGGTGAGTACCGCTACGACCACGGCGACATCGCGGGCCTGACGCCGCTGCTGAAGATGCACACCCTCGGCCAGGACTTCATCCCGGATCCGATCCACGCCGGCGGGCTGCGCTACCACGGCATGGCGCCGCTGCTCAGCCACACGGTCGAGCTCGGCTACGTGCAGGGACAGTCCGTGGCACAGACCGACGCCTTTTCCGCGGCGGTGCTCTTCGCCCGCAACGAGGGCATCGTGCCGGCGCCGGAGTCGTCACACGCGATCGCGGCGGCCGCGGAGTATGCGCGCGGCCTCACCGAGCCTGAGGTGATCGTGATCGGCCTGTCCGGCCACGGCCAGCTCGATCTGCCCGCCTACCACTCCTACATGTCGGGCGAGCTCGACTGAGATCCCCGTCGGTCCGTCCGGGCGGCGAATGCTCGCCCGCCCGGGCGGACCGTCCCATACTGGACGTGTGCGGTACGCCACGCGCGAGGAGGCGGGCCGGCGACTCGCCCGGTCGGCCGGGCACCTGCGTGACGCCGACCCGGTGGTTCTCGCACTTCCCCGCGGCGGCATCCCCGTCGCCCGCGAACTCGCCGCCGCCCTCGACGCCCCACTGGACGTCCTCGTCGTCCGCAAGCTGGGCGTGCCCTGGCATCCGGAACTCGCGATGGGCGCGATCGCCGAAGGCCCGGACCTCGAGTCCGGGGAGCCGGCAGACGGCGTCTTCCGCGTCCTCAACGAGGACGTGATCCGGCGCGGGCGGATAGCCCCCGAATCCGTGGACAACATCGAGAGGCGCGAACTCGCCGAACTGACCCGCCGCGCCGATTTCCTGCGCGCCGGCCGCGCCCGCATACCACTGGAGGGCCGCACGGCGGTCATCGTCGACGACGGGGTGGCCACGGGCGCGACGGCGGCGGTGGCCTGTCTCGCCGCGCGCGCATCCGGCGCCACCCGCGTGATCCTCGCGGTGCCGGTGGCCTCCCCGGAGGCGTTGCGCCGCGTGGGCCGGGCGGCCGACGAGGTGATCTGCCCCTGGACGCCGGTGGACACCGACAGCGTCGGCGCTGCGTACGCCGATTTCCATCAACTCGACGACGACGAGGCCGTCCGCCTCCTCCGCGATACCGGTACTTCGGGTACCGGAAAAACCGACGAGACTATCCGATAGTGGTAATCCTCGTTACCGGCGGGTAGCATTGTTACGTAGATCACTGCTTATCGGACTGTAAAAAAAGGGCAAATCGGTCCGAGGGGTAATGCATTTCCCAATGACATGTGATGCAATGCACACCGACAGTATCTAACGATGGAGGGGTCACAGTGAGTGAGATTGCCGTGCCACAGTCGTTCTCGATCCCCGAGAACACGTCGATGGCCGACAGCGTCTTCCGCCACGAGAAGGAGTCGCCGGAGTTCGTGCCGTTCGAGCGACTGGTCGACGGCAAGTGGGTTCCCGTCACCGCGCGCCAGTTCGCATCCGAGGTACGCGCCGTGGCGAAGGGCCTGATGGCGTCGGGCATCGAGCTCGGCGACCGCGTCGCGGTGCTGGCAGCGACCCGCTACGAGTGGGTGCTCCTCGACTACGCCATCTGGACCGCGGGCGGTGCCACCGTCGCGATCTACGAGACGTCGTCGGCCGACCAGGCCCAGTGGATCCTCGAGGACTCCGGGACCAAGCTGCTCATCGTCGAGAACTCCGGTCACGTCGACACCGTCCGCGAGGTCGCCGAGAACGCCCCGACCGTGCGCGAGGTCCTGCAGATCGAACCCGCGCCGGGCGGCAAGAGCGCGGTCGACGAGCTCATCGCACGCGGCACGGCGGTCACCGACGAGCAGGTCGAGGAACGGCGCAACTCGGTCACGGCCGAATCCGCGGCGACCCTCATCTACACCTCCGGCACCACGGGCCGGCCGAAGGGCGTGCAGCTCAAGCACCGTCACTTCGCCTCCGAGTCCGCCGCCTGCGGTCTCGCCCTGCCCGACTCGATGCACGAGGGTCAGCGCACCCTGCTGTTCATCCCGATGGCGCACGTCTTCGCTCGCCTGATCTCCTTCGCGGCCTTCGACAGCAAGGTCACCGTGGGCCACACCTCCGACCTGTCGACGTTGCTCGACCAGTTCGCGGTCTTCAAGCCGAACTTCATCCTGTCGGTGCCCCGCGTGTTCGAGAAGGTCTACAACTCGGCGAAGCAGAAGGCCTACGACGGCGGCAAGGGCAAGATCTTCGAGAAGGCCTCCGAGGTCGCGATCGAGTACAGCAAGGCACTCGAGAACGGCGGCCCCGGCCTCGCCCTGAAGATCCAGCACTTCGTCTTCGACAAGCTGGTCTACGGCAAGCTCAAGGCCGCGCTCGGCGGCAACGTCACCCGGGCCGTCTCGGGCGGTGCCGCACTCGGCTCACGTCTCGGCCACTTCTTCCGCGGTGTCGGCGTCACCATCTACGAGGGCTACGGCCTGACGGAGACCACCGGCGGCATCATCATGAACACCCCGGCCGCTCAGAAGATCGGCACCGTCGGCAAGCCGTTCAACGGCTGCGCGGCGAAGATCGCCGAGGACGGTGAGCTGCTCCTCAAGGGCCCTCAGGTGTTCGACGGCTACTGGCAGAACGACAAGGCCACCGAGGAAGCCATCCGCGACGGCTGGTTCCACACCGGCGACATCGGTGCGATCGACGAGGACGGCTTCATCTCGATCACCGGCCGCAAGAAGGAACTGATCGTCACCGCGGGCGGCAAGAACGTCGCACCGGCGGTCCTCGAGGACTCGCTGCGCGCCCACCCGCTGATCAGCCAGGTCATCGTGGTCGGCGATTCCAAGCCGTTCGTCGGCGCGCTGATCACCCTCGACCCGGAGGCACTGCCGGGCTGGCTCGAGCGCCACAACCTGCCGGCGGGCACGACGGTCGCGGAACTGATCAAGAACCCCGACCTGATCGCCGAGATCGACGAGGCCGTCGCCGAGACCAACAAGAAGGTCTCGAAGGCCGAGTCGATCCGCAAGTACCGCATCCTCGAGACCGACTTCAGCATCGAGAGCGGTGAGCTGACCCCGACGCTCAAGCTCAAGCGGAACATCATCCATGACAAGCACGGCGCCGAGATCGCAGCGATCTACAACTGACGCTCCGAACACCACCGGGCCCCTCGCAACCGCCACCGCGAGGGGCCCGGTGGTCTTCCGGGGACTGCGGTGTCAGACGGACAGGCCGCCCACGAACTCGGCGACGTCCGAGGTCACCCTGCGATGGACGGGCTCGTGGAGCAGGTCGTGCCCGGCATCGGGATAGTCGAGCAACTGCGCCCGCGGCACCGCCGCCGCCCAGTCGCGCACCGGATCGATCGGGGCGAGCCGGTCGTCGACACCGTGGACCAGCAGGACCGGCAGGTCGCTCGCACGAAGGGCTTCGGCCGTCGCCGGCAGCGCCGCGGTGCGCGGCGTACCGCACAGGACGACGCCCACGAAACGGGTGCCGCTGGACGCGCCGGACGCCAGCGCCGTCAGGACGGTTGCCGCACCGAGCGAATGCCCCATCGCCACCAGGGGCAGACCCGACTCGGCGGCGATCGCGGCGAGCACGCCGAAGTCCTCGGCGTGGAGCCCGACATCGCCCGGTGAACCGGGTTCTCCCTCCGAGAGTCCGTGTCCGGCGAGATCGAGTCCCCACAACGCAATGCCGTGGGTCGCGAGACCGGACGCGAAACGGTGGTAGTGCCCGGTGTGCTGCCCGAAGCCGTGGGCGAACACGACACCGGCACGCGCATCCGCGACCGGCCAGGACCGCCAGTGGACCCGGCCGACCGCTCCGGGGAAGAACGTCAACGGCATGGACTCATTCTCACCGGGGGCGAGGGGTCACCAGCAGCCGCCCTCACCGCGATAGGTGGGCACCTCGGTGCGTCCGTGCTCGTCGACGAGATACACCCGGTCGAACCTCTCGCACAGTTCGCCGGCCTTCGCGTGGCGGAACCACACCCGTCCCCCGATGGGGATCGACGCGGCCGCGCGACCGCGGACCGGGGTCTGCACCTCTCCCGCGCCCTCGGTCCCCAGCAGTTTCAGTCCCGCCGGCCGGACCGGACTCGGGACCCGCGAGGCCCCGGCCGGGCCGGATGCGATGTACCCGCCGCCGAACAACGTCGTGATCGACGGGGCCGGTTTCCGCACGGCGGGCAGCGCGAAGAACATCGACGGCTTCGGAGTGAACGCGCGGTAACCGTCGAACAGGGTGGGAACGTACAGTCCCGATCCCGCCGTGGCCTCGGTGACGACCCGGTCGGCGGTGGTCACCTCGAGCGACCCGGTGCCGCCGCCGTTGACCAGTTCGAGTTCGCCCACGACCGCGCGGACCGCGTCCACCACGGCGCGGCGGCGCGAAGCGAGCTCCCGCGCCGACAGGCTCTTGACGAGCCGGACCGGCAGCGACGAGTCGGGTAGACCTGCGATCTGGGCCTCGTAGAACATCACGCCGACGACGTCGAACCCGGCGGCCTCGGCGCGACGAGCCAGCTCGGCCGCGGTTTCGGGGGTGCGTATCGGCGAACGCCGCACCCCGAGGTGGACCGGGCCCACTCGCAGCGACGCATCGATGTCCAGGCAGACCCTCGGGCGGAAGTCGTTCTCCCCCACTGCCTCACGACCTGCCTCGTGGATGACGCGGAGATGCTCCGCCGAATCGATCATGAGCGTGATCGCCTGTGCCGCTTCGGGCGACGCCGCGAGACGCCCGAGTGCCGTCCGGTCGACCGTCGGATATCCCATCAGGATGTCGCGGGCGCCGTGCTCGACGAGCCACAGGGCCTCGCGCAGCGAATACGCCATGATGCCGCGAAAACCGCCGCGGGTGGTCAATTCCGGGCCCAGGACCTCGGACAGGACGGCGCGGCACCGCACCGATTTGCTCGCGACCCGCACGGGCACACCGTTCGCGCGGCGGATCAGGTCGTCGGCGTTGCGCCGCAGGGTGGGAAGATCGACGGCGGCGAACGGCGGGTCGAGGTCGGCCGTCGCCGCCTGCACTCGGTCGAGGGCGTCGTCGTGAGCGGAAGCAGCACGGAGCACGGGCGATCCCTTCGGAAAAGGTCGGGTCGGGTCAGGAACGTTCTACGGCACGGGTCGCGATGATGTCGGCGACGACTCCCAGTTCGGTCGTGGCCGCGTCGCCGTCCCGATCGACGAGCCACCGGAGTACGACTCCGTCGAGCACGGACAACGACAGTCGTGCGAGCGTCTCGGTGGGCAGCGACCATTCGACGCCGCACCGCTCGGCACAGGAGTCGAGGAACAACCGGGCCTGCTCGTCCATCAGGCGGTACTGCTCGATGGCGATGTCGCCGCCGGCGGGACTGCCGTCGGTGCGCTGCCGGAGCGAGTAGGCGGTGATCTCGTATGTGAGGGTCTGCAACCCCGGCGTGGATTCGATCGCCGACCACATGGCACGAAGACCGGTGTGGAGCATCGAGCGGAGACAGTCGACGCCGCCGGCCTGCTGCGTGTCGACGGGCACGTCGAAGGCCGCATGCATGGCCCCGGCGAGTTCGCCCACAACGGCGTTCGCCATGGCGACGACGAGGGCTTCCTTGCTGTCGAAACAGTAGTGGACGACGCCCAGTGACACTCCGGCCTTCTCGGCGACGGCACGGACCGTGACGGCCCCGACTCCCCCACCTTCCGCCAGTTCCAGTGCTGCACCCACGAGTTGGGCGCGGCGCTCGTCAGCAGGCAACCGATTCGGCATGACCTGATGGTAGAGGTCGGGAAAGATTCGCGAGCAGGTGTTGACTTGGACGCTCGTCCAGGTCGAAGATGAGGCATGGCCACCTGGCGCAACTGGGCGCGTACCGAGCGCGCGACACCCCGCCGTTTCGAGACTCCCGGCAGCGTCGACGACCTCGCGCGCGTCGTCGTCCGCGCCTCCGAGCGGGGCGAACACGTCAAGGCCGTGGGCGCCGGGCACTCGTTCACCGGCGCGGCCGTCACCGACGGCACGCTGATCTCGCTCGACCGGATGTCCGGTCTCGTCGCGGTGGAACCGTCGGCCACCGGCGCGCGCGTCACCGTGCGGGCAGGGACGCGACTGCACGACCTGAGCGACCTGCTGTGGGCACAGGGTCTCGCCGTACCGAATCTCGGCGACATCGACGTCCAGTCCGTCGCCGGCGCGATCTCGACCGGCACCCACGGCACCGGTGCGACCTTCCGCGGACTGGCGGCAGCCGTGTGCGGTGCGACGATCGTGCTCGCCGACGGCCGGATCGTCGACTGCTCCCCCGAACACGAACCCGACCTGTTCGAGGCCGCGCGGCTCGGCCTCGGCGCTCTCGGCGTGCTCGCGACCGTGACGCTCGACTGCGTCCCCGCGTTCCGTCTGCGCGCGGAGGAAGCACCCTCGTCGCTCCGCACGACACTCACCGCCCTCGACGAACTGCGCAGCGGTGTCGACCATTTCGAGTTCTACTGGTTCCCGCACACCGACGGCGTGCTCGTCAAACGCAATACCCGACTCCCCGGCGACGCCCCGGTGCAGCCGGTCGGGCGGGTGCGCACCCTCCTCGACGACGAACTGCTCTCCAACGGCGCGTTCGCACTCTTCCAGCAGGTCGGGACGCGGATTCCGGCCACCATCCCGGCGCTGAACCGGGTCGCGTCACGGGCGTTGTCCCCGCGCACCTTCGTCGACCGCAGCTACCGGGTGTTCGCCTCCATCCGCCGGGTGCGGTTCCGGGAGATGGAGTACGCGCTCCCCGCCGAGCACCTGCCCGAGGTCCTGCGCGAGATCGATGCGTGGCTGCAGCGCAAGGACGTTCGCGTCGGTTTTCCGGTGGAGGTGCGGTTCGCGCAGGGTGACGACGTGTGGTTGTCGACGGCCCACGGCCGCGACACCGCCTATGTGGCTGTGCACCAGTACCATCGGCGCGACCACGCGGCCTACTTCGACGGTGTCGAGCCGATCCTGCGTGCGGCGCAGGGACGCCCGCACTGGGGCAAGCTCCACTCCCTCACCGCCGACGACCTGCGCGAGCTCTATCCCCGGTTCGACGACTTCCTCGCCGTGCGCGACCGCGTGGATCCGCACCGCACCTTCACGAACCCGTATCTGCGCCGCGTCCTGGGCGAGTGACGCCCGGGCAGACCCACCCGGACGGACTCAGAGGAAGGCGGCGTCCCACGAATTGCGCCGGAGCACATCCCGTTCGGCGTCGGTGAGACCGAGCTGGTCCTTCAGTCCCGCGAGGTTGTCGTCGACGTAACCGCCGAAATAGGCGGGATCGTCCGAGTGCACGCTCACCGACAGGCCCGCCTCGAGCATGCGGCGCAGCGGATGGTCGGCGAGCGTATCCACCACGCGGAGGCGGACATTCGAGAACGGGCAGACGGTGAGGGGAATACTCTCGTCGACCAGGCGCGCCACGAGCTCGGGATCCTCGAGCGAGCGGATGCCGTGGTCGATGCGCTCGGCGCCGAGCAGATCGAGGGCCTGCCAGACATATTCCGGAGGTCCCTCCTCCCCCGCGTGCGCCGTGATGTGGAGGCCTTCGGCCCGTGCCCGCGCGAAGACGTCCTCGAACAGCGACGGCGGGTGGCCCACCTCCGCCGAGTCGAGGCCGAGCGCGATGATCGGCGCGCCGAGGCGCAGCAGTTCGCCGAACACCTCGTGAGCTTCGGGCACGGGACGATCACGCACGATCGACGCGATCATCGCCGCGTCGACCCCGAACTCCCGGTGTGCCCCGGCGACGGCGTCGGAGAGCCCGGCCACGACCTCGGGCAGCGGGACACCGCGTGAGGTGTGGGCCTGCGGATCGAAGAAGAACTCCGCGCGGGTGACGCCCGCCCGCGCCGCACGAGCGAAATAGGCGCGGGCGAGGTCGGCGAAGTCCTGTGCGGTGCGCAGGACCTCCATGTTCGCGTAGTACAGGTCGAGGAACGACTGCAGGTCGGTGAACCGGTAGCGGCTGCGCAGATCGTCGAGATCGCGATAGGGCAGCTCGACGCGGTTCCGCTCGGCGAGGGCGAGGATCAGTTCGGGTTCGAGCGTGCCCTCGATGTGCACGTGCAGTTCTGCGAATCCGTCGGTCACCTGATCCTCGCCATCTCTCGTTCGGTTGCCCTCGAGTGTCAGGAGCTCAGCGACCCTTCCACACAGGAGGCCGCTTCTCGGCGAAGGCGGTGGCGCCTTCACGCGCGTCCTCCGAGGTGAACACGGGCCCCATGATCTCCATCTGCTTCGCGAACGCCTCCTCGCTCGACCAGTCGGCCGAGCGGACGATGATCTCCTTGGTCGCCGCCACGGCGAGCGGTCCGTTCGCCGTGATGCGCTCGGCCAGTTCGAATGCGCCCTCGAGTGCCTCACCGGGTTCGGTGAGGCGGTTGACGAAACCGTATCCGTAGCCTTCCTCGGCGGTGAACGCGTCCCCGGTGAGGGCGAGTTCGAGGGCCTTCTGGTAGGGGATGCGCGACGGCAGGCGCAACAGGCCACCGCCACCGGCGACGAGGCCGCGCTTGACCTCCGGGATGCCGAACTTCGCGTCCTTCGCGGCGACGACGAGGTCGGTGGCCAGGACGAGTTCGGTTCCGCCGGCGAGGGCGAATCCTTCGACGGCGGAGATGAGCGGCTTGCGCGGCGGCGCCTCCGTGAAGCCGAGGCCCTTGCCGGGCACGACCACGTTCTCGCCGGCGACGAACGCCTTGAGGTCCATGCCCGCGCAGAAGTTGCCGCCGGCGCCGGTGAGCACACCGACCGACAGGGAGTCGTCGCTGTCGAGCTGGTCGACCGCCTCGGCGAGCGCGTGGCTCACGGCGGCGTTGACGGCATTGCGCGCCTCGGGCCGGTTGATGGTGATGACGAGAACGCGATCGCGTCGTTCGAGCAGGACTACGTCGGACATGGACACACCTCTCCACTACGGAAAATGCCGGTTCACCCGGTTACAGGCTGTATACCCGACGAGAACCTGTTCCAGGGTTCACGACACCCGGACGGCGATCTGATCGACGAAGCCCTCGTCGTCGATGCGCACCTGATCGCCCGTGCGGAACCAGCCGTCGTCCGTGAACGCCTCGTCCGCGGCGCACGGATCGCGCCAGTAGCGGCGGGCCACGCTCGGTCCGCGGCAGAGCAGTTCGCCGACGCCGTGCTCGGCGTCGGGTCCGAGCAGCGCGACCTCGATCCCTCCGAACGGCACGCCGACACTGCGGGGGTGGCGGGCGCGGTGTTCCGAGGGCAGCAGGAGGCCGATGCCGCCCGTCTCGGCGACACCCCATCCCCGCACGAAGCGTGAGGCGGGGAAGGCGGCGCGGAGATGGCGCCACGGTGCGCGGATCACGCGGGACCCCGAGACCACGACGGTTCCCCCGAAGGCGAGTGTGGGCAGCAACTGGACGCTGCATCCGACCGCCGTGGACAGCGGCGCGGTCAGCACCGTCCGTACGCCGTCGCCGACGAGATCCATGGCGTGGGCGACGGCTTCGATCGTCGACAGCACGTTGGTGTTGGTCAGTTCGACGCCGCGCAGTCCACCACCGGCGACGCGCACGTAGTAGAGCACCGCGAGTTCGTCCGGTGACGCGCCACCGTCGAGGAAGGCGACGCCGTCGGGAAGATCGGAGTCGAGGGTGAGTACCGCCCCGCTGTGGACCTCGACCTCCGCCGCCTCCTCGGGGCTGCAGCTCGGGTCGGGGAGCACCGGGACACCGCCGGCGAGGACCACGCCCAGGAAACCGATCAGCCAGCGGACGCCGTTCGGCTGGTGGATCACCACCCGGTCGGCGGGGCCGACGCCCTGATCGAGGAGGCCACCGGCGACGCGGGCGGCGGCGGCCCACAGTTCGCGGTAGGTGAGGGTGCGGCCGCATCGGTCGACCACGGCCACGCGGTTCGCGAAGCGCAGCGCACTCCGGTCGAGCAGCTCGGCGAGGCACGGCTCCAGGCAGTCGTACTGGAGGATGCCGCTGTCGCGGCGAGTGACCCGATCGTCCCGGAGCCAACGACTCCCTGCAGGAATTTCCACTACGGCCACCGACATGCCACCTCCCACCCGGCGTGCGTGCCTGCACTATATGGCGTGGATCACAGCCATGTGAGGAAACGACGGGTCATGGACACCTCGGAGGGCGCCGCGGGTGGTCGACGGATCAGCCGTCAGGCGCTCGCCGGCGCCGAACGCTCCTCGGCGGCACGCTGTTCCTTCTGGCTCGCGGGCCGGTCGAAGGCGAGCACGGCCACGAGCCCGACGAGCAGGATGCCGGCGGGTAGCCACAACGATTCGGCCATCGCCGCGGCGAACGGTTCGCGCAGGGGCTCCGGCAGGACGGAGCCGGACGCCTCCATCTCCGCCGACCCTCCTCCCCCGCCGACGCCGTTGGCGGTCAACCGCGCCGCCATCATCGCGCCGAGCGCGGCACTGCCCATCACCGCGCCGACCTGACGCGTCGTGTTGTACACACCGGAACCCGCGCCCGCCCGGCTCGGTGCGAGACCGTTCGTCGCGGTGGCCGAGAGCGGCGACCAGATGCCCGCGTTCGCCACCCCGATCAGGGCGATCGGGAGCAGCAGCTGCCAGATCTCCGCGTCGGGGGTCATCACGAGGGCGAGCCAACCCAGTCCGATGGTGAGCAGCGAGAAGCCGGTGCCCGCGATCAGTCGCGGATGGACCCGGTCGACGAGCCTGCCAACGAGCGGCGCGAGCACCCCGCTGAAGACCGCCATCGGCACCATGAGCATCGCAGCACCGGTCGGGCTCAGACCGCGCACCGACTGGGCGTAGAACATGATCGGCAGCATGACGCCGGTGATGGCGAAACCCATCGTCGCGATGCCGATGTTCGCCAGCCCGAAGTTGCGGTCCCGGAACAGCGACAGCGGTACGAGCGGTTCACCGCGGTTGCGCGACTGCTGGACGACGAACACGACGAGCAGCACGATGCCCAGGCCGATCAGTGCCCACACGCGGGCGGTCCACTCGAACGAGTTGCCCTCCTGGATCCCGAACACGAGACAGAACAGGCCGGCACCGCTGAGCAGCATGCCGAGCACGTCGAAGCGGTGCGGGCTCGTGGGCAGCACGGGCACGTACCGCACGGCCAGCGCGAACCCGACCATCCCGACGGGCACGTTCACGAAGAAGATCCACTCCCAGCCCAGGCCGTCGACCAGGACACCGCCGGCCAGCGGCCCGACGAGTGTCGCGACCCCGGCCACGGCGCCCCACAGTCCCATCGCGGTTCCGCGCCGCTCACGCGGGAAGATCCGCGTCACCACGGCCATGGTCTGCGGCGACATGAGCGCCGCGCCGAACCCCTGGAAGACGCGGGCGACGATGAGCATCTCGATCGTCGACGAGAAACCGCACCACAACGACGCGATCGTGAACAGCACCAGCCCGCAGAGATAGACCCGGCGCTGACCGAAGCGGTCGCCGAGGCGGCCCGTCACTAGCAGCGGCACCGCGTAGGCGAGCAGATAGGCGCTCGTGACCCACACGACAGCGGCGATGTCGGCCCCGAAGGTCCGCATGATCGCCGGGTTGGCGACGGCGACGATCGTGCTGTCCACCAGGATCATGAAGAAACCCAGGCACAGGGCGCCCAACGCCGCCCACCGGGCACCGTCGGACATCTCCACCGCCACATCGGACCCGCGGTCGCGCGTGTCCACCTCGCTGTCGTCGCTCACCGGACCTCTCCCCTCGTCGGCGGTCTACGGTAGCGGGGTGGACCCGCACATCTCGAGCATCGCCGCCCTCGCGTGGTGTCGTGCACTGGGCCTACCCGACGGTGCCCTCGTCGAACCCGGGTGCGTGACGCGTGTCGACGACTCGTTCCGCGACGTCCGGCTGCTCGCCGTGGGGCGCACCACCGCGATCGTCGGACCCGACGCCGCGGTCTCCCGCCTCGCGGCCGAACCCGACCCGGCCGAGATCGACGCCCCGAACGCCGAGCTCGTCGTCGCAGGCCACGCGGGTCGTACGGAGATCCTCGCCCTGTGCACCGACTGGATCGACGCGACCCGCGTCGAGAACCCGCTCATCTCCGACGACCCCGAGGACCTCGCCGAGCTGCTGCGGAGCTGCCCGCCCGACGACGTCACCGAGGCCGAACTGTCGCCGACGGGACCGTCGCGCGTGTTCGTGCTGCTCGACGACGATCACCGGCCCCTCGCCGGCGCGGCGTACAGCGAACTCGGGTCGTTGCTGGCCGACGTGCGGGTGCTGACGACACCGCCGGCGCGCCGGCTCGGACTCGCCTCGACCGTCGCGACGCTGGCGACCCACGACGCGCTCGACGCCGGACTCGTCCCGCTGGCCCGCATGCGCCGCGACAACCGCGGTGCCCGCACGGTCGCGGCGGTGTCGGGATACGACATCTGGGGAACCCTCGTGACTGTTCGGGTTCCACCCGAGAAGTGACAAGTGTGCGCGGAAGGATGCGTAGGTGACCGAGAACAAGTACGTCGAGCCGGGTGCGGAGTTCACCCGCGACACCAACTACATCCCCACCCGCATCACCGCGGACGGGCGCGACGGCTATCCCGTCGAGTCGGGGCGGTACCGGCTCGTCGCCGCCCGGGCGTGCCCGTGGGCCAACCGCACCCTGATCGTGCGGCGGCTGCTCGGTCTCGAGGACGCCCTGTCGCTGGGACTGTGCGGCCCGACGCACGACGAGCGCAGCTGGACGTTCGACCTCGACCCGGGCGGAGTCGACCCCGTCCTCGGCATCCCGCGACTGCAGGACGCCTACTTCGCGCGCTTCCCGGAATACGACCGCGGCATCACCGTCCCGGCCGTCGTCGACGTGCCCACCGGGCAGGTCGTGACGAACGACTACCCGCAGATCACCATCGACTTCTCCACCGAGTGGACGCAGTTCCACCGGGAGGGAGCCCCGGATCTGTACCCCGATGAGCTGCGGGACGAGATCGACGAGGTGGCCGAGCTCGTCTACCAGGACGTCAACAACGGCGTGTACCGGTGCGGTTTCGCCGGTTCGCAGGAGTCCTACGACAAGGCCTTCGACCGCCTCTTCGCCCGCCTCGACTGGCTCGAGGAACGCCTCGGGGCGCAGCGCTATCTCGTGGGCGAGACCATCACCGAGGCCGACGTGCGCCTGTTCACCACGCTCGTCCGGTTCGATCCCGTCTACCACGGGCATTTCAAGTGCAACCGGAACCGGCTGGCGGACTTCCCGGCGTTGTGGGCCTACGCGCGCGATCTGTTCCAGACACCCGGTTTCGGCGACACCATCGACTTCGTGCAGATCAAGCAGCACTACTACCTCGTGCACACCGACATCAATCCGACGGGCATCGTGCCGAAGGGACCGGACCTGTCGAACTGGCTCGATCCGCACGGCCGAGAGGCGCTCGGCGGGCGGGCGTTCGGGGACGGCACACCGCCGCCCCCGCCGCGCCCGAGCGAAGTGGTCCCCGAAGGGCACGGCGCGGTCGCCCGCTGATCCCCTGCCACCGTTCCCCTGCGGCGGTTCCTACGGCCGGCGCGGCCGGTAGGTGCCGATCGTCCAGTACACACCGTGCGGGTCGCGGCAGGTGAACCCGTGCGATCCGTAGTCCTCGTCGCGGAGTTCGACGGTCACGGTCGCGCGGACCGCCGGGTCCTCCGCCTGCGCCGAGGCGAGCACCCTCTCGTACAGGGCGTCGACGGTCGCGTCGTCGGGGAGCACGAGATAGGCGGTTCCCCTGTCGGCGTGCTGGTCGAGCGGCGACCCGCGACCGGTCGAGCCGAGCATGACCCCTCCGCCGTGCGGCCAGAGCAGGGCGGCGTGGTCGACGCGGTCCCCTTCCCCGTAGACCTCTGCTTCGGTGAACCCGAGGGTCTCCACGAGGAAGCGGATCGCGCCCCGGGCGTCGGTGTAGGCGAAGCACGGCCACACCGCGTCGACGGTGGGTGTGACGGTGGCCGACTGCTGCGTGGAATTCGTTGTGTTCGTCATGTCTCCGAGTGTCGGACCGGAACGTCCCGGTCGTCTTGGACGAATGGGAACACTTCGTCCTCGAGCCACCGCGACGGCGGGACGCCCGCCAGATCGCGCCAGTCGCGGGCGAGATGCGCCTGGTCGTAGAAGCCGCACTCGGCGGCAACGTCGGCGAGGCGGCGGCCGGGCTCGGCCCGCAGCATCCGCCGCGACCGGTCGAAGCGCGCCACCCGGGCAACATCCTTCGGGGACAGTCCGAACTCGGCGGCGCACCGGTTCGCGAGGTGCCGCCTGCTCCATCCGAGTTCGTCCGCGACCGCGCCGACCGGGCGACCCGGATCCGTCACGAGCAGGTGCCAGGCGTGGACGAGGTGCCCGTCCGGGCTTGTCGACCGTGCAGCGACCAGGCGGCGAGCGAGGATCCGGTCGAGGACGGCGAACCGCTCGTCCCAGGATCCGGCCGCGGAGATCCGGTCGAACAACTCCCGGCCGTCGGCGCCGATGACGTCCTCGAGATCGACGGCCCACGGACCGAGTGCGGCGGCGGGCACACCCAGCAGGGCGCGGGCACCCGCGGGGGTGAGCGCGAGCTGGATCCCGTGCTGCCGTCCGTGGTGGACGATGGGCACCGGTTGCGTCGACAACCCTCCGGCGAGTGCGTCGAAACGTTCCGGGCACCGTCCGTCGCCCCGCGAGAGTTCGACGGGTTCGGAGATCGTGAGGATTACGGTGACCTCCGGAGAGGGCATACCCAGATGGGTCCCCGGCGGGAAACCGTCGAGCCGATACCCCTCGTACGACCGTACGTAGGGTGTCAGCAGGGGTGCCGGACGCCGCCTGGCGCCGTCCGACACACCGACTGCGGACCCGGTCATGGCACCAGCGTAGTGAGAGCAGTCCGGAAGACAAGAGCACCGGAGGACAGGGGCACGATGAGCAGCAAGGCAGGCGTCGCAGAGGCCTTTATCGTCAAGATGCTGGACAACGGCGCGAGACTGCAGGGCCCTGCGGTGGCCAAGTACGTCGATCTCGTGCGGCGCTCACACCCCGACGAGTCCCCGGCGCAGATCATCGAGCGGCTCGAGAAGCAGTTCCTGCTCACCGTCACCGGCAGCGGGTCCGCGGCGGGTGCGACCGCGGCCTTCCCCGGCATCGGGACACTCGCGGCCATCGGCGCGGTGGGCGCCGAGACGGCCTTCTTCTTCGAGGCGTCCGCGCTGCTCACCCTTGCCATCGCGTCGGTGCACGGGATCGAACCCCACAACCACGAGCAGCGCCGCGCGCTGGTACTCGCCGTCTCCCTCGGCGACGCCGGCCGGGAGATCGTCGCGACCGCGACCGGCGCGTCGCTGCGGAACTGGCCCAAGGCCCTGACCACCGGCGCGGGCGGCACCCAGCTGAAGACGCTGAACAATTCCCTGGTCAAGAAGTTCATCCGCCGGTACTTCGCCAAGCGCAGTCCGCTGCTGATCGGCAAGCTCGTCCCCGCCGGCATCGGTGCCGCGATCGGTGGCGTCGGCAACCGCGCGCTGGGCAAGCGCACGATCCAGAACGCCCGCGACGCCTTCGGTCCGCCTCCGGCCGCGTGGCCTTCCGCCCGTCCCGTCCTCCCGGCGAGCGGAGAGGCGCCGGCGCTCGACGCCGGTGTTCCGGTCACGAAGGACTGACCGTGCCGGCCGACGGCAAGGTGTTCGTGCGGGAGTCCGGTGCGGGACCGCGCACCGTCGTCCTGCTGCACGGCTTCTCCGATCACGGCGGTACGTGGTGCAAGGTCGCGCCGGCGATCGCCGAGCGGCACCGGGTGCTCACGGTCGACCTGCCCGGTTTCGGACGCAGCGCGCAGCACTGGCAGACACCCGTGCTCGACCACTACGTCGACGTCCTGGCCGACCTCGTCGACGACGTGCCCGAGCCGGTGTCGCTGGTCGGGAACTCGCTCGGTGCGGTCACCGCGCTGGTGTTCGCGTCGGTCCATCCGTCCCGGGTCGACCGCGTGGTGCTCGCCGACATGCCTGGTCTCGCCGGGATCCCCCGGTGGTGGACGCGAGGTGCGCGCATGCCGGTCGAGCTGTCGCGCCTGTTGCTGCGTCCGCTGCCCGCTCCGGTGATGCAGCAGGCCATGGGTGCCCTGTATGCGCGGGCCGCCGTGCACCGACGCGGCACCTTCGACCGCGCGGCGCGTACGGCCTTTGCGGCGAACTACGCGACCCGCGAGCAGGTCGACACGCTGCTCATGGTGGGCCGGCACGCGATCGGTGAGCTCGGCCGGCTGCCGATCCCGGAGATGGTGCACGCCCTCGACATGCCGGCCCTGCTGGTGTGGGGCGCTCGCGACCGGTTGACGCCCGCTCACGCGGCGCGGCGGGTGCAGGCCGGCGGTCGGAGACGGGTGGTGATCATCCCCGATGCGGGGCACTGTCCTCAGCTCGACGCGCCCCGCGAATTCCTCGACGCCGTCCTGCCCTTCCTCGACTGACCCGTAAGCTCACGGCGACCGCGGCACGAGCCGCACCCACATCTCGACGACGCGGGGGTCCGAATCCGTGACAGCACCGTCAGCGCAACCGCCGTACGGCACACCCGATCCCCGGGTGCCCTCGGGGGCACCGGGCGCGGGGATCGCCGTCCACGGCCTGAGCAGGACGTTCGGTGACCACACGGCGGTATCGAATCTGTGGTTCACGGTGCCGCCGGGCTCGATCACCGGTTTCCTCGGCCCCAACGGATCGGGCAAGACCACCACGCTCGGCATGATGCTCGGCCTCGTCCGGCCGAGCGCCGGGAACGCCTTCGTCGACGGCGTGCCGTTCACCTCCCTACAGCAGCCCGCACAGGTCGTCGGAGCGGTGCTCGACGCGCGCAGCGCCCACCCCAAACACCGGGCGCTGACACACCTGCAGGTCTACTGCGCCGCGATCGGCGTGCCCGACGAGCGGGCGAGGCAGATGCTCGACCTCGTCGGCCTGGGGCCGGTCGCGCGGCGTCGCATCGGCGAGTTCTCCCTCGGCATGCGGCAGCGACTCGCCCTGGCGACGGCCCTGCTCGGACAGCCGCGTTATCTCGTACTCGACGAACCGGCGAACGGGCTCGATCCCGAGGGCATGGCCTGGCTGCGCGACTTCCTCCGCGCGTTCGCCGCCAACGGCGGGACCGTGCTGATCTCGAGCCACATCCTGCGGGAGATCGAGCAGATGGCCGACCGTCTCGTGATCATCGCGAACGGGCACCTGGTCGCGGAGACCTCGATGACCGACCTGCGCGACGCCTACCGCTCGCGGGTGTTCGTCGCGGCCTCCGACCCGGCCCGCCTCGCGACCGCACTCGCCGCGGCCGGGCACACCGACGCGCAGGTGCAGCAGGACGGACGGCTCGCGGTGGTCGGCGTGACTCCCGACCGCATCGCCGAGATCGCCGCGACCGCGGAGGTGACGCTGTTCGGGACGAGTGTCGAGCACGTCGATCTCGAGCAGGTCTACCTCTCGATGACGGCCGGTCGCTACGCGGCCGCGCCGGTCGCGCAGTATCCGGGGCACGGCCCCCACCATCCGCAGGGCCCGCAGTACCCGGGTGCCCAGCAGTACCCGCAGTCGCAGCAGTACCCGCAGTCGCAGCAGTACCCGCAGTCGCAGTGGGGGCAGCCGAACCGACCGCCGACCGGGCAAGGAGGTCCCACCGCATGACCGCGCTTCTCACCGCCGAGTTCCGCAAGGTCCTGAGCCTGCGCTACTGGTGGATCCTCGGCATCGCCCCGCTGCTGGTGGGACTGTTCTGCGGAGCGCTGACGCTGCCGGTCGCGCGGCAACTCGAACTCGGCTTCGGTGACGGTTTCGCCGAGGCCGTCGCCGCCGCAGTCGGTATCTCCCTCTCGCTGTCGCTGGTGTTCCTGTTCGCCGCGATCTTCGGTGCGGTGGCGACGGGCAGCGATTTCGCGCACCGCACGATCGTGACGACCTTCCTCACCGCGCGGGGACGCGACCGGGTCGTCGGCGTGAAGTTCGCGACCGTCGCCGTGATCGGGTTGCTGTACTGCCTCGTCACGGAAGTCGCGGCGGCCGCGACGCTCGTGTTGTTCGGTGGGGGCTTCGACGGTGCCGATCTCGGATCGGTCGTCAAGGTGATGGGGATCGGCCTGTTCTGCGCGCTGTTGTGGTCGCTCATCGGAGCGGGGCTGGGTCTGCTCACGCGGTCGACGACGGGCAGTGTGCTCGCGATCTGCGCATGGGTGCCGTTCGGGGAGCTGATGGTCTCGGTCGTCCTGCACGGTCTCGGTCTCGGCGCCATCGCGTCGTACCTGCCGGCGCAGGTCACCTGGTACGTGCTGTTCTCGGCGGTGTCGATGCCCGAGGACGTCATGCTGGAGATGACATGGCCGGCGGCCCCGCTGCTCCTGGTCCTGTGGACCGTGGTGCTCAGCGGCCTCGGCTGGTGGCGCGCCCGCACCGCCGACGTCCTCTGACACCTCCGGCGACCTGCGTCTCCGTCCCTGGTCGAGCGGCTCCGCCCTGCCCTGTCGTCGCTCGGCGCTAATGTCGGTTCGATGGCACACGACCCGATTCCGCGCTCGCCGGGATGGATTTCCCGGCTCGTCGCCGAATGCCTGAAGCACCGCAGAACAGCCGTCGGGGCGCTGACCGTCACCGTCGTCGCCGCCCTCATCGACATCACCTTTCCGCTGCTGACGAAGGTCGCGGTCGACAGCGCGACCGGGCAGGGCGACGTGCCCGCCGACGACCTGCGTCTGATCGGTCTGGCCGCAGCGGCGATCGCAGGCGGTGCGGTGATCCGGTTCGGCTGCCAGTACGGGCGTCGCATGCTCGCCGGACGCCTGTCGCTCGACGTCCAGCACGACCTGCGGTTGCGTCTGCTCGGCTCGCTCCAACGTCTCGACGGCCACGGCCAGGACCGCATCCGCACGGGCCAGGTGGTCTCGCGGTCCATCACCGACCTGCAACTCGTGCAGGGCCTGCTCGCGATGGTGCCGATGTCGGCGGGTGCGCTGCTGCAGTTCGTGCTCGCGCTGGTGATCATGACGACGCTCTCTCCGCTGCTGACGCTGGTCGCGGTGATCATCGTCCCGATCATCGCGGACATCGTGCGGGTCGTACGCCCGAAGCTGTTCGCGGCGACCTGGTCGGCGCAGCAGCGCGCGGCCGACCTCGCCCAGCACGTCGAGGAGACCGTCACGGGCGTGCGGGTCGTGAAGGGATTCGGGCAGGAGTCGCACGCGGTCGACCAGCTCGAGGAACACGGTCGCAGGCTGTACGCCGAGCGTCTGCGCGCCGCCCGGATCAACGCGTGGTTCTCGGCGCCGATGGGTGCGATCCCGCAGTTCGGGCTCGTCGCCACCATCGCGCTCGGCGGCTGGCTCGCCCTCGAGGGCGGGATCACCGTGGGCACCTTCGTGGCGTTCACCGCCTATGTGGCGACGATGACGGCGACGACCCGCACCCTCTCGCAGGTCGTGATCATGGCGCAGCTGTCCCGCGCCGCCGTCGAGCGGGTGTACGAGGTGATCGACACCGAACCCGACGTCGCCGATCCCACGCATCCCGTCGAGCTGCCCGACGGTCCGCTCGGGGTGCACCTGAAGGACGTGACCTTCGGCTTCGACGACGACCGGGACGTGCTGCGCGGCCTCGACCTGGAGATCGCGCCCGGCGAGACCGTCGCGATCGTCGGCCCGGCAGGCTCGGGCAAGACCGTGCTGTCGCTGTTGCTCCCCCGCTTCTACGCGCCGCACCGCGGATCGGTGTGCCTGACGGCAGAGGGCCGCGACCTCGATGTCGCCACGCTCCGCGCCGACGATCTGCGCGGGGCGGTCGGCCTCGTCTTCGACGAGCCGTTCCTGTTCTCCGACACGGTCGCGTCCAACATCGCTCTCGGCCGGCCCGACGCATCGGACGACGAGATCCGCGCCGCGGCCGCGGCGGCACGTGCCGACGACTTCATCGAGGCCCTGCCCGAGGGATACGACACCGTCGTCGGCGAACGCGGCCTGACGCTGTCCGGCGGGCAGCGACAGCGGGTGGCGCTGGCGCGGGCGCTGCTCGTCGATCCGCGGGTGCTGATTCTCGACGACGCGACCTCTGCGGTCGACGCCGAGACGGAGGCCGCGATCTACGGCGCGCTACGGGCCGGCCGGCGCCGCACGACCCTCGTGCTCGCCCATCGGCGGTCGACGCTCGCACTCGCCGACCGGGTCGCCGTGCTCGACGAGGGACGCATCGTCGACATCGGGACGGTCGAGGAACTCGACGAGCGCAGTCGCGTCTTCCGGCGTCTGCTCTCGACCGACGACGAGGCCGCACCGGCACCGGAACGCCCGGTTCCGGCCGGCGCGTTGTGGCCCGAGGAACCGGACGACGACCAGCCGTCCGAGACCGTCCGGAACCCACCGGCCGTCGGTGGAGGTCGCGGCGGACCAGCGGGCGGTGGCGGCCGCGGAGGGCCGGTGTCCGGTGCGCTCGGTGCGGTGGCCCCGACCCCGGAACTGCGCGCGGCCGTCGACGCGCTTCCCCCGGCCACCGAGACCCCCGGCCGCGATCCGGCGCTGCAGTCCGAGGCCCTGCGCCTGCCCGACCCGCAGTTCCGGCTGTGGACGACCCTGCGCCCGGTACGCGCACTGCTGGCGGTCGTCGTGCTGTGCCTGGCGGTGGAGTCGCTGACGAGCATCGCGTTCCCGTCGCTGGTGCGGTACGCCGTCGACCGCGGGGTGACCCCGGGCGATCCGTCCCGGCTGTGGCAGGCGACCGCCGCTGGTGTGGTGCTCGCGCTGCTCGGCTGGTTCGTGGTCGCGATCCTCACCGTGCTCACCGCCCGGGCGGGCGAACGGGTGCTGTTCGGGCTGCGCGTGCGCTCGTACGCGCACCTGCAACGACTCGGGCTCGACTACTACGAACGCGAGCTGTCGGGCCGGATCATGACGCGGATGACGACCGACGTGGACGCGCTGTCGCAGTTCATCCAGACCGGCCTGTCCACCGCGGTCGTGGCGGTGCTGACGCTCACCGGTATCTCGATCGCGTTGATCGCGACCGATCTGTCGCTGGCCCTGGTGGTGCTGGCGGTGCTGCCCGTGCTGGTCGGCGCGACCCTGTGGTTCCGGAAGGTCTCCGGCACGGCGTACGCGCAGTCCCGCGAACGCATCTCCCTGGTGAACGCGGATTTCCAGGAGAACGTCACGGGTCTGCGCGCCGCTCAGGCCTACCGCCGGGAGGAGACCGCCGCACGCAGGTTCGCCGAGCGCGCGGAGGCCTATCGGCGCAGTCGCCTGCGGTCGCAGCGGGCGATCTCGCTGTACTTCCCGTTCATCACCTTCCTGTCCGATCTGGCGCTCGCGGCGGTCGTCTTCGTCGGCGCCCGTGAGGTGGCCTCGGGTGCGGTCGGCCCGGGCGTGCTGATCGCATTCGTGCTGTATCTGAACCTGTTGTTCGCGCCGATCCAGCAGCTCTCCCAGGTCTTCGACGGCTACCAGCAGGCGCGGGTCGGTCTGCGCCGGATCGGCGATCTGCTCCGGACCGAGAGCTCGCTCGAGTCGTCCGAGGAGGGCACGGTCGCCATCACCGGGCACCTCCGCGGCGACGTCGATCTGCGGCAGGTGGGTTTCCGGTACAGCGAGGCCGATCGCGAGGCGCTGAGCGATGTGGACCTGTCGATCCCGGCCGGATCGACGGTCGCCCTCGTGGGCCGCACCGGCGCCGGGAAGTCGACGGTCGTCAAACTGCTCGCCCGGTTCTACGACCCGACGTCCGGTTCGGTGCGGGTGGACGACACCGATCTGCGCCGCTACCGCCTGCGCGACTACCGGGGCCGGCTCGGCGTGGTGCCGCAGGAGGCGCACCTGTTCACAGGCACGGTGGCGACCAACATCGCCTACGGCCGGCCCGACGCGACGCGCGAGGAGATCGAATCGGCCGCGCGCGCTGTGGGTGCGCTCGACATGATCGCGGGACTCGCCGGTGGCATGAACCACCCGGTGGGTGAGCGCGGCCAGGGTCTGTCGGCCGGCCAGCGTCAGCTCATCGCCCTCGCGCGCGCCGAACTGGTGGATCCCGATCTGCTGTTGCTCGACGAGGCCACCGCCACCCTCGATCCCGCCACCGAGAAAGCAGTGCTCGAGGCGGGTGCGCGGGTGGCCCGCTCGCGCACGGCCGTGGTGGTGGCGCACCGTCTCGCGACCGCCGCGCGCGCCGATCTGGTGGTGGTCGTCGACGACGGCCGTATCGTCGAGTGCGGGCCCCACGACGAGCTCCGCCGAGCGGGAGGTCTGTACACCACTTTGTGGCAACTCGCTACCGGTGGTCTCGTTCCGGAGGAGCCCGAGGTCCTGCTCACTTCGACGACGGAAGGATCGAACATGAGATCGTCCTCACGTTTGTAACGGGGTGCGCGCTGCGCCGATGCACCTTAGAGGGAATAATCGGCTCTCGAGAACCGTCATCGATGGAGACCCCATCGCACCAGATTGTGAGGTAGCCCACCGACATGCGCGGTCAGTTCGGATCGTCACATGCCACGGGCTAGCCTCATATTCACAGGCGCTCCGATCGGGTACCGAAGAAAGAAACGAGGCGAACAACTGCCGTGAGCAGCAGCTCTACATCACAGTTCGGACAGAACCAGTGGTTGGTTGACGAGATGTACCAGCGCTTCCAGGACGACCCTTCGTCCGTGGACGCGAGTTGGCACGAATTCCTCACCGACTATTCGCCGGAAGCCGCGGTGGCCGGAGGCACCAACGGCTCCGACACCGCCACGACCGAGAAGCCCGCGCCGAGCACAGCATCTGCGCCGAGTTCCTCCGCTTCGGCCCCCACCAAGCCTGCACCGAAGGCCGAGACCGCGTCGGCGAAGCCCGCACCGCAGGCCGAGGCCGCGCCTGCGAAGCCTGCACCGAAGGCGGAGACCAAGCCTGCGGCGCAGCCGAAGGCCCAGGCCGCACCCGCGAAGCCGGCTCCCAAGCCCGCCGCGGCCCCGTCGGGCCAGGCCACCGAGGAGAAGAAGGTTCTGCGCGGCGCCGCTGCTGCCGTTGCGAAGAACATGAACGCCTCGCTGTCGATCCCGACGGCCACCAGTGTTCGCGCGGTGCCCGCGAAGTTGATGTTCGACAACCGCATCGTCATCAACAACCACCTCGCCCGCACCCGGGGCGGCAAGGTCTCGTTCACCCACATCCTCGGTTACGCGATCGTCCAGGCGGTCAAGGCGTTCCCGAACATGAACAACCACTTCGCCGAGGTCGACGGCAAGCCGAACCTCGTCGTGCCCGCGCACACGAACCTCGGTCTCGCGATCGACCTTCCGGGCAAGAACGGCCAGCGTTCGCTGGTCGTGGCGGCCATCAAGAACTGTGAGACGATGAACTTCGCGCAGTTCTACTCGGCCTACGAGGACATCGTGCGCCGCGCCCGCGACGGCAAGCTCACCGGCGACGACTTCTCGGGTGTCACGATCTCGCTGACCAACCCGGGCGGCATCGGCACCGTGCATTCGGTCCCGCGTCTGATGCAGGGCCAGGGCGCGATCATCGGCGCCGGCGCGATGGAGTACCCGGCCGAGTTCCAGGGCGCCTCCGACGCACGCATCGCCGAGATGGGCATCGGCAAGCTGCTGACGCTCACCTCCACCTACGACCACCGCGTGATCCAGGGCGCGGAGTCGGGTGAGTTCCTGAAGAAGATCCACGAGCTGCTCATCAGCGACGACTTCTACGACGGCATCTTCCACACCCTGCACATCCCCTACGAGCCGGTCCGCTGGCGCAAGGACGTGCCGGAAGGCCTCGTCGACAAGCACACCCGTGTGCTCGAGCTCATCGCCGCCTACCGCAGCCGCGGCCACCTCATGGCCGACACCGATCCGCTGCAGTTCGTGCGCGACAAGTTCCGCTCGCATCCCGACCTCGACGTCACGACCCACGACCTGACGCTGTGGGATCTCGATCGCGAGTTCAACGTCGGCGGCTTCCACGGCAACCAGAAGATGAAGCTGCGCGACGTGCTGTCGGTGCTGCGCGACGCGTACTGCCGCCACGTCGGTGTCGAGTACACCCACATCCTCGAGCCCGAGCAGCAGCAGTGGCTGCAGGAGCGGGTCGAGGCGCACCACGTCAAGCCGACGGTCGCCCAGCAGAAGTACATCCTGAGCCGCCTCAACGCCGCAGAGGCGTTCGAGACGTTCCTGCAGACCAAGTACGTCGGTCAGAAGCGCTTCTCGCTCGAGGGCGCCGAGTCCGTCATCCCGATGATGGACGCGATCATCGACCAGGCCGCCGAGCACACGCTCGACGAGGTCGCCATCGCGATGCCGCACCGCGGTCGCCTGAACGTGCTCGCGAACATCGTCGGCAAGCCGTACTCGCAGATCTTCTCGGAGTTCGAGGGCAACCTGAACCCGGCCGCTGCGCACGGTTCCGGCGACGTGAAGTACCACCTCGGCGCCGAGGGCACTTACATCCAGATGTTCGGCGACAACGACATCAAGGTCTCGCTCACCGCGAACCCCTCGCACCTCGAGGCGGTCAACCCGGTGCTCGAGGGCCTCGTCCGCGCCAAGCAGGACATCCTCGACAAGGGTGAGGACGGCTTCACCGTCCTACCGCTGCTGCTGCACGGCGACGCTGCGTTCGCCGGTCAGGGCGTCGTCGCGGAGACCCTCAACCTCGCGCTGCTGCGCGGCTACCGCACCGGCGGCACCGTGCACATCGTCGTCAACAACCAGGTCGGCTTCACCACCGCACCGGAGCACTCGCGTTCGTCCGAGTACTGCACCGACGTGGCGAAGATGATCGGCGCGCCGATCTTCCACGTCAACGGTGACGACCCCGAGGCCTGCGTGTGGGTCGCGAAGCTCGCCGTGGACTTCCGCGAGAAGTTCCACAAGGACGTCGTCATCGACATGATCTGCTACCGCCGCCGCGGTCACAACGAGGGCGACGACCCGTCGATGACCCAGCCGGCGATGTACGACGTGATCGACACCAAGCGCAGCGTCCGCAAGAGCTACACCGAGGCCCTGATCGGCCGCGGCGACATCTCGCTCAAGGAAGCGGAAGACGCCCTGCGCGACTACCAGGGACAGCTCGAACGGGTCTTCAACGAGGTCCGCGAACTCGAGAAGTACCCGCCGGAGCCGTCGGAGTCGGTCGAGCTCGACCAGACCCCGCCGAAGCGTCTCGACACCTCCGTCGACCGGTCGGTGCTCGAGCGGATCGGCGATGCCTTCGCCGAGGCGCCCGAGGGCTTCACCGTGCACCCGCGCGTCAAGCCGGTGCTCGAGAAGCGTCGTGAGATGTCGCGCAACGGCAAGATCGACTGGGCGTTCGCCGAGCTGCTGGCGTTCGGTTCGCTGGCCGAGCAGGGTGCCCTGGTGCGCCTGGCCGGTCAGGACTCGCGCCGCGGCACGTTCACGCAGCGCCACTCGGTCATCATCGACCGCAAGACCGGCGACGAGTACAGCCCGCTCGCCATGCTGGCCAACCAGGCCGGCAACGGCGGCCGCTTCATGGTCTACGACTCGGCGCTGACCGAGTTCGCGGGTCTGGGCTTCGAGTACGGCTACTCGGTGGGCAACCCCGACGCGCTCGTGCTGTGGGAGGCGCAGTTCGGCGACTTCGTCAACGGCGCGCAGTCGATCATCGACGAGTTCATCTCGTCCGGTGAGGCCAAGTGGGGTCAGCTCTCCGACGTCGTGCTGCTGCTGCCGCACGGCCACGAGGGCCAGGGTCCCGACCACACCTCGGGCCGTATCGAGCGCTGGCTGCAGCTGTGCGCCGAGGGCTCGATGACGGTCGCGGTTCCGTCGACCCCGGCGAGCTACTTCCACCTGCTGCGTCGCCATCACCTCGACGGCATCCGCCGCCCGCTGGTGGTGTTCACGCCGAAGTCGATGCTGCGCAACAAGGCCGCGGTCAGCAACGTCGAGGACTTCACGCAGGGCAAGTTCCGTTCGCTGCTCGAAGAGGTCCCCTACGAGGAGGGCACGGCCGACCGGTCGAAGGCCACCCGCGTGCTGCTCACCTCCGGCAAGATCTACTGGGAACTGCTGGCGAAGAAGCAGAAGGAAGGTCGTGACGACGTCGCGATCGTGCGCATCGAGCAGCTGTACCCGGTGCCGCGCCGCCGCATCGCCGAGACGCTCGAGCAGTACCCGAACGCCACCGAGTTCTTCTGGGTCCAGGAGGAGCCGGCGAACCAGGGTGCCTGGCCGTTCCTCGGCCTCGCGCTGCCGGAACTGCTGCCCGAGAAGCTCAGCGGCATCAAGCGCGTGTCGCGTCGTGCGATGTCGGCACCGTCGTCCGGATCGAGCAAGGTCCACGCTGTCGAGCAGCAGGAGATCATCGAGAAGGCCTTCGGTCGCTAGAAGCTCCGTTTCGGATCCTTCGGGTCCTTGACGGTTCTCATGTGAGCCGGGTCGGTTCGTCCCCGCGAGGGGCGATCGACCCGGCTCACGCCTTGTGCGGTGTGTTTCGGGCCGGCTCACGCCTTTCCGGTGTGTTTCGGACCGGGCACGACGGGCACCCTTCGGAGGACCCCCGATCGCGTCCTGCGAGGAGCTACCGATGGCGAATCCGACCGTGGCCGACTACCTGTTGCACCGCCTGCGCGCGTGGGGGGTGGATCACGTCTTCGGATATCCCGGCGACGGCATCAACGGGATCCTCGCCGCCTGGACGCGCACCGGCAACGATCCGGTTTTCGTGCAGTCCCGGCACGAGGAGATGAGCGCCTTCGAGGCGGTCGGCTACGCGAAGTTCACGGGCCGGCCCGGGGTGTGCACGGCGACCTCCGGCCCGGGCGCGATCCATCTGCTCAACGGCCTGTACGACGCGAAACTCGACCACGTTCCGGTGGTGGCGATCGTGGGCCAGACCGACCGCTCCGCGATGGGCGGGTCGTACCAGCAGGAAGTGGACCTGCACACGCTGTACAAGGACGTGGCGTCGGCGTTCGTGGAGACCGTGACGGTGCCCGAGCAGTTGCCGAACGTCCTCGATCGGGCGATGCGCACCGCCATCGCCTACCGCACGCCCACGGCGGTGATCATCCACGGCGACGTGCAGGAACTCGAGTACTCCCCGCCAGGCCACGAGTTCAAGATGGTGCCGTCGAGCGTCGGCTTCGACCGTCCGCGCATCGCGCCGGACGACGACGCGATCCGGCGGGCCGCGGAGATCCTCAACGCCGGGAACAAGGTCGCGATGCTCGTCGGCAGCGGCGCCCGGGGTGCCCGTGCACAACTCGAACAGGTCGCGGATCTGCTCGGCGCCGGGGTGGCGAAGGCCCTGCTGGGCAAGGATGTGCTGTCGGACGAGTTGCCGTGGGTCACCGGATCGATCGGGTTGCTGGGCACACGGCCCACCCACGAGATGATGACCGGTTGCGACACCCTGCTCATCGTCGGTTCGTCCCTCCCCTACAGCCAGTTCCTGCCCGAATACGACCAGGCCCGCTGCGTGCAGATCGACATCGACCCGAACATGATCGGGATGCGCTATCCGAACGAGGTCAATCTCGTCGCGGATGCCGCCGCCGCACTCGACGCGCTCGTCCCGCTGCTGCAGCGCAAGGAGGACCGGTCGTGGCGCGAGGGCATCGAACAGAACGTGCAGCGCTGGTGGCAGATCATGGGGCAGCAAGCCGAGGTCGAGACGGAGTTCGTCAACCCGCTGCGGATGTTCGCCGAGGCCTCACCGCGACTGACGGACGATGCGATCGTCACCGCGGATTCCGGGTCGGCCGCCAATTGGTATGCGCGCCAACTGAGGTTCCGCGGCGACATGCGCGGTTCACTGTCGGGCACCCTCGCGACGATGGGTCCGGCCGTGCCGTACGGGATCGGCGCGAAGTTCGCGCATCCGGGCCGTCCGGTGGTCGCGTTCGCCGGCGACGGGGCGATGCAGATGAACGGCATGGCCGAGCTGATCACCATCCAGCGGTACTGGCAGCAGTGGACCGACCCGCGGCTCGTCGTCGCGATCATCCACAACAACGATCTGAACCAGGTCACCTGGGAGATGCGTGCGATGGGTGGGGCACCGAAATTCGCGGAGTCCCAGTCGCTTCCGGACGTCGATTACGCCGCCTTCGCGCGCGGCCTCGGGTTGGGCGGTGAAATCGTGAAGTCCTCGGACGAGATGGGCTCCGCTTGGGATCGCGCGCTGGCCGCGGATCGCCCGACGGTGCTGGACGTGTACACCGATCCGGACATGCCACCGATCCCGCCGCACGCGACGTGGGAGCAGTTCACCGACGTCGCCAAGGCCGTGCTCGCCGGTGACGAGAACCGTTGGGGCTTCGTGAAGCAGGGCGTCAAGACGAAGCTGCAGGAATATCTTCCCGGAAACGATCGCTGAGATCCCCACCGGCCGGAGCCTCGCCACCGGCCGGAGAGTGGAGCGAATGCGCGGCCAGCGCAACACCGGACAGCGCCGCGATGGCCAGTTCGACGAACTCGTCGCGGGTGAGTTCGGGGTCGCGTAGCCACGCGACGGTCGTGTCCTCGACGAAGGCCACCCAGCCGCGCACGGCGAGCCGCACGGCCGGTGTCGGCTCGATCCCGATGGCGGGCAGGTGCGCGACGGTCCGGTCGACGAGCGCCGTGCGAGTGTCCTCGAAGGCCGCCCGCATGTCGGGGTCGCCACTGGTCGCGCCGCGCAGGATCGAGACGTACATGTCGCGACGCCGGGTGACGTAGTCGACGTACGCGACGAGCGTGCCGCGCAGCATCTCGATCGGTTCGAGGCCCTCGTCCGGTGCGGTGTACTCGACGAGATCCCGGCCGACGCATCGCACGAGTTCGACGTGGTAGTCGTGCTTCGAGGCGAAGTAGTGGAACAGCAGCCCCTTCGAGACACCGGCCCGTTCGGCGACCTCGTCGACGGAGATCTGCTCGAGGGGCCGGTCGGCGAGCAGCTCGAGGCCCTGCTCGATCAGCTGGGCTCGGCGTTGGGTGGGACCGAGTCGGGTCCGGCGGGGTCCGGGACTGTCTTCTGCCACGTCCACCATGCAAACACCGTTATTGAATTATGGTCAACAAGTGTTGACCAGGTCACTGGAACGCTCTAGCCTCAAGTACATGAGTCTTCCGGTAACAGATACCGTCGCCGACGCGGAGATCCGTCAGGTCGACACGCTGATCATCGGCAGCGGGTTCGCCGGGCTCGGCGCGGCCATCCGACTGTCGCAGGCGGGCAAGGACTTCCTCGTGCTCGAACGCGCCTCCGAGGTGGGCGGCACCTGGCGCGACAACACCTACCCCGGCGCGGCGTGCGACGTGCCGTCGAACCTGTACTCCTACTCCTTCGCCCTCAACCCCGGCTGGACGCGCTCGTTCTCGCCGCAGCCGGAGATCCAGGAGTACATCCGCTCGGTCGCCGACCGGTACGACGTGCGGCGACGCACCGTCTTCGGGTGCGACGTGCAGACGGCCCGCTGGAACACCGCGACGCACCGCTGGGACGTGGCCACCACGCGCGGGAAGTACAGCGCCAAGGTCGTGATCTCCGCGGTCGGCGCACTGTGCGAGCCGTCGCTGCCCGACATCGAGGGCATCTCCGGGTTCGAGGGCGAGATCTTCCACTCGGCACGGTGGAACCACGACGCCGACCTCGCCGGCAAGCGGGTCGCGGTCATCGGCACCGGAGCCTCCGCCATCCAGATCGTGCCGGCCATCGCGGGCACCGTCGGCCGTCTCGACGTGTACCAGCGCACGGCACCGTGGATCCTCCCCCGCTTCGACCGCGAGTACACCGCACCCGAGCGGTTCGCCTTCCGCTACATCCCCGGCTTCCAGCGCCTCTCCCGGGCCCTGCAGTACACCGCCCGCGAGACGCAGGTCGTGGGCCTGGCCAAGGCTCAGGCATTCATGAAGCCGCTCGAACTCGCCGCGCGCATCCAGGTCCGCCGGCAGATCCGCGACAAGGAACTGCGCCGGAAGGTCACGCCGAACTACGGCATCGGCTGCAAGCGGATGCTGATCTCGAACAACTACTACCCCGCACTCGACCGGCCGAACGTCGACCTCGTCACCGACGGCATCGCCCGCGTCACCCCGCGCGGCATCGTCACGAAGGACGGAACCGAACGTGAGGTCGACGCGATCGTCGTCGCGACCGGCTTCCACGTCACCGACTCCCCGACCTTCGCCGGCATCTTCGGCAAGGACGGACGCTCGCTGGCCGAGGTCTTCGACGAGACCGGCATGCAGGGGTACAAGGGCAGCTCGGTCGCCGGCTTCCCCAACCTGTTCTTCCTCGTCGGCCCGAACACCGGACTCGGCCACACCTCGATGGTGTACATGATCGAGTCGCAGCTCGACTACGTCGTCGACGCGATCCGCACGATCGACCGCAACCGCATCGGCACGGTCGAGGTCCGCGCGGACGTGCAGGACGAATACAACCGCGACCTGCAGCGCGCGCTGCGGCCGAGCGTGTGGAACAACGGTGGGTGCGCGAGCTGGTATCTCGACAAGCACGGCAACAACACCACGCTGTGGCCGGGATTCACCTTCGAATTCCGCCGTATCACCCGCAGATTCGACCTCGAGGCGTACCGTAGCGTCGCCGAGTCGGATCTCCCCGTCGCCACCGACCGTCCCGCGCAGGAGCGCACGTCCCGAGAGGCAGCAGTTCGATGAGTGATTTCGCAGGCCGGGTCGTCGTCGTCACGGGCGCGGGTTCCGGGATCGGACGTGCCCTCGTCCTCGCGCTCGCCGCCCACGGTGCCCGCCTGGCGATCTCGGACGTCGACACCACGGGGCTCGAGGAGACCGCGCGTCGCGCACGGGAACTCGGCGCCGAGGTGAAGGCCGACCATCTCGACGTCACCCAGCGCGAGAAGGTCCTCGAATACGCCGAGCAGGTCGCCGCCCACTTCGGTGCGGTCCACCAGGTGTACAACAACGCGGGCATCGCCTATCACGGCGACCTCGAGCGCACCGAGTTCAAGGACATCGAACGCGTGATGGACGTCGACTTCTGGGGAGTCGTCAACGGCACCAAGGCTTTCCTGCCGTATCTCATCGCGTCGGGCGACGGTCACCTGATCAACGTCTCGAGCCTGTTCGGCCTGCTGAGCATCCCGGGCCAGGCAGCGTACAACTCGGCGAAGTTCGCCGTGCGCGGCTTCACCGAGGCGGTGCGGCAGGAGATGCTCGTCGCGCGACATCCCGTACAGGTCACGTGCGTGCATCCAGGGGGCATCAAGACCGCGATCGCGCGCAACGCCGCCGTCCCGGACGGCGACGACCAGGCGACCTTCGCGGAGTTCTTCGACCGCAAGCTCGCACGCACCACCCCCGAGGACGCGGCGAAGACCATCCTCACCGGTGTGCGGAAGAACAAGGCCCGCGTGCTCATCGGCGCCGACGCGAAGCTGCTCGACGCCTTCGTCCGCGTCGCCGGACCGGCCTATCAGCGTGTCGTCGCGACCGTGACCTCCCGGGTCGTGCCGAAGGGATAGGCTGCGGCATGCCTCCGACACCCGAGATGTCACCGCGGGTGGCGCGTACCGCCCTGCGTCCTCTCTTCCGTGCGCTGCTGTCGCCGCGCTGGTCGTTCGCCACGCAGCGCCGGTTGCTCGATCTCGCGGCGCCGTTGCAGTTCCTCCCGAAGGACACCGTGGTGCGCCCGATCCGTCTGGCGGGACGCCCCGCCGAGCGGATCACCGTGGGCGCCACCGAGCGGACCACAGCGATCCTGTATCTGCACGGCGGCGCGTACACCGGCGGGTCGCTCGCCACGCACCGCTCGCTCGCGGCGTATCTCGCGGCCGCGTCCGGGTCGGCCGTGTACGTCCTCGACTACCGGCTCGCTCCCGAGCATCCCTATCCGGCGGCGCTGAACGACGCCGAAGCGGCCTATCTCGAACTCGTCAGCGAGCACGGCTTCGAGGTGCCGGGCACCGCGATCGCCGGCGACTCGGCCGGTGGTGGTCTCGCTGCGGCCACCACGCACCGGCTCATCGATCGCCACGGGATCACCCCGCCCGCGCTCGGTCTGCTGTCGCCGTGGACCGATCCCGGTGTCCGCGACCTGCCCGAGGTGAACGACGTCGTGATCAACACCGGCTGGCTGTACGCCTCGGCCGAGGCATATCTCGGCGGCGGCGATCCCACCGATCCCGGTTACGCGCCCATGCACGCCGATCCCGCGGGTCTGCCGCCGACGCTCATCCAGGTGGGCACCGCGGAGATGTTCTACCCGCAGGTGCGGCAGTACGCCGAGAAGCTCCGGGCGGCGGGCGTCGACGTCACCCTCGTCGAGCAACCCGAACTGTGGCACGTCGCGCCGTTGCAGGCGTCGCTCGTTCCCGAGGCCGCCGCGGCGATCTCCGATTTCGGCGTCTTCCTCCGCGACCGGATGGGCACCCGCGCCGGCTGAGTACCAGCGGGGTGCCGTTCACGCTCCGGCGTGTTCGTCGATCCACTCGCGGGCCACGGTCTCGGGATCGTCTCCCTCGTCGACCCGCGCACGCAGTTCGGTGAGATCGCTCGAGGTGAGCTCACCGGCGATGGTCCGCAGCGCGTCGAGTTGCGCCTCGTCGAGTGCGCCCTTGCGGAAGACCGGGACGACGTTCTGGGCCGGCAGGACCGGTGCGGGGGCGTCGTCGGCCTCCGGATCGTCCTGCGGGTTGCGGTCGGGGGCGTCGGGCACGGTGCTCACGGGCGAGTCCGCGTCGATCTCCGCGAGGGCGGGTGACGTCGTGGTGGTTCCGACGACCGTGTCGGCTTCCGATGCGACGGCAGCGGACTGCGCATCCTCGATCCGCCGCACCTCGCGCGGGCGGCAGTCGGCGCGTTCGAGTGCGGTGAGTCCACCGGCGGATTCGAAGTCCTCGGTCACCGCGAACGTCAGGTCGGCGCAACGGTCGGCGAGGTCGGCCACGCGGCTCACCGACCATTGTGTGAGCCGTTCGCGGTCGGCGAGCAGCACCGCGCGGTCCTGCGCCGAGGCGTAGTCGGAGATCGTCAGTTCGTCGGGCAGTGCCCGCGCCAGCGCCTCGAAGACGTCCTCGGCGTCGGTCGCGTCGGCACCGGGGTCGTAGGACGCGAGCAGCCGTCCCGTGTAGCCGGGGATCAGCGTGAGGTCGGCGGCGTCGAGCGCTGCGGGCGGGTCGGCCACGTCGGAGCGGACCTGCACGTCGATCCCGCTGCCGCGCAGTGCTCCCGCGTACAGCTGCGCGAGCAGTTCCTCGTCGGGCCGCTCCCCCGCTCCGACGATCACCGTCGTCGACGGTGCCGCCTCGTCGAGGACGGGTGACGCGCATCCCTGGAGCACAATCACCGCCGCGCATGCGGTGAGCCCCGTCGCCGCGACCGGCCGGATCCGTCTCGCTTCGTTCGCCACGGCGGTCATTGTCGCCCACCGGTGTGCCACGGTCCGCACGTGCCCGGGCGTCCGGCCCGCCGGGACGCCGAACGCCCCGGTCCGGAACCCTTGTGCGGTTCGGATCGGGGCGTTCGGTGCGATCTCGCCGGGAGCGAATCCCTAGTCGGTGACACCCTCGGCCTTCGCCGCGGCCGCGACGGCCTCGGCGACGGCGGGCGCCACGCGCGGATCGAGCGGGCTCGGGACGATCTTGTCCACGGCCAGTTCGTCACCGACGACCGAGAGGATGGCCTCGGCGGCGGCGAGCTTCATGCCCTCGGTGATGCGGCGGGCACCTGCGTCGAGCGCGCCCTTGAACACACCGGGGAAGGCCAGCACGTTGTTGATCTGGTTCGGGAAGTCGCTGCGACCCGTCGCCACGATCGCGGCGTGCTTGTGGGCGATGTCGGGGTGGATCTCCGGATCCGGGTTCGACATCGCGAAGATGATGGAGTCGTCGGCCATCGTCGCGACGATCTCCTCGGGCACGGTGCCCGACGACACGCCGAGGTAGACGTCGGCGCCGTCGAGCGCCTCGGCGATACCGCCCTTGCGGCCCTCGGGGTTGGTGCGGGAGGCCAGATCGGCCTTGATCTCACCGAGATCGGTGCGGTCGGCGGAGATGATGCCCTTCGAATCGAGCACCACCACGTCGCGCGCACCGGCGGCGAGCAGGATGTTCGTGCACGCCACGCCGGCAGCACCGGCGCCGGAGATCACGATGCGCAGGTCGGCGATGTCGCGACCCTGCACCTTGAGCGCACCCTTGAGGGCGGCCAGGGCGACGATCGCGGTGCCGTGCTGGTCGTCGTGCATGACCGGGCAGTCGAGCGCCTCGATGACGCGCTTCTCGATCTCGAAGCAGCGCGGAGCCGAGATGTCCTCGAGATTGACGGCGCCGAAGGACGGACGCAGCCGGATGAGGGTCTCGACGATCTCGTCGGGATCGGTGGTGTCGAGCACCAACGGGATGGAGTTCAGGCCCGCGAACTTCTTGAACAGCGCGGACTTGCCTTCCATCACCGGAAGCGAGGCGCGTGCGCCGATGTTGCCGAGACCGAGGACCGCGGTGCCGTCGGAGACGACGACGACCAGGCGGTTGGTCCAGGTGTATCGGTCGACGAGGGTCTCGTCGGCGGCGATGGCCCGGCAGACCTGGGCGACACCGGGGGTGTACGCGATGGACAGGTCGCGCTGGTTCTCGAGCGGCGCGGTCAGCTCGACCGACAGCTTGCCGTCGACGTGACTCGAGAAGATCTCCTCGTCCGTCAACTCGAGCTTCTGAGGGGTAGGTGCATCAGACACAATTGACACGATGACACTCCTGCGTGTGCCGAGTCGACCTCTGGACTCGGTTGCTGCGAAAACACCGCATTTCAATGCATTTCACACACGTGTATGCATCGAGATGCAGTGCTTCGCCAAGGACATTGGGTTGAAGCTTCCGGGCGCGATCACGACTGCCGCTGTACAACGCTGTACGGCTTCCGGAACGTGATGGAGCCGGGGCGGGTGGCCCTGGCATCGAGCCCTGGGTGATCTAGCCCTGGGTGGGTCTGCCATCCTTCGTCCGATTCCGGGGTATTCCGGCTTTCGGATTGCCGCAAGTTTGCCACCTTCGCAGACGAACAATCAAATCGGCGTCGATTGCGAAGGTCTCACGGTTTTATCGCCTCACCTGTGAGTTTACGTGCCGTGAACACCGCGCCGCGGGCGCATCGGCCTGAATTTCCGCAGTTACACGAGGGCTACCGGCGGGTAGCCGAGATGGCACTCGGGGCCGTCATCCCCACCACTGGGTGATCATCAGAATCGATGCAGTGAAGATCACCACAAGGCTCGACAGGAGTGCTGCGCCACCCGACCGCCGATCCGCGGTCACCTGGGCGATCACGGCCACCAGCGCGGCGACGAGGTGCGCGGCGACCGAGGTGGTCCCCGGACCGGGGAAACCGCGGTCGCCGGCGAGGTACTGGGCGCCGCACACCACGAGCGTCAGGACCAGCACCGCTCCGCACACCACGCCCGAGAGAGCGCGGAGGACGCGGACCGGCAGACTCGCCCGGCGCGGTGCGGATTCGTACGGATCGGCGTAGTACCCGTCGTCCGGGTAATACGGCTCGGTGTAGTACTCACTGTCGTAGTAGTTTTCGTCGTCCGGCGACCCGTACTCCTCGTCCGGATACCGCGCGCCCCGTCGCCTCATCCCTCGAGCACCTCCACGCCGGTCGCGCGGTCGAGAAGCGCCTCGTACGCCGACGAAGCAGTGGTGAAGCTGCCGAGCCTCACGGTCTTGTTGTCGCCGTGATAGTCGGACGATCCCGTGACGACCACGCCGAGCGACCGCGCGAGGTCGCGCATCGTCCGTACGTCCTGCTCGTTGTGATCGGGATGGTCGGCCTCGACACCACCGAGCCCGAGTTCGGCGAGTTCCTCGATGTGGTCGAGGGCGAGGAGCCGCCCACGCGCACGTGCCCGGGCGTGCGCGACCACCGGCACACCACCCGCGGCCGTCACCATCTTCACGGCGTCGACGAGCGGGGTGTCGGCCTTCGGTACGTAGTAACGGCCGCGCGGCGACAGCAGCTCGGTGAACGCGTCGGCCACCGTGGGCACCACACCGGCGGCAACGAGCGCCCGCGCCAGATGGGGCCGGCCCGCGGCGGGGCCCGCCTCGGCGAGCACCGCATCGATGTCGATCGGCAGACCGTCGTCCGCCATCCGCACACCCATCGCCCGGATCCGCGACACCCGCTCCCCGCGGAGCCGCTCGAGTTCGGCGACGAAGACCGCGTCGTGCGGATCGAACAGATAGGCCAGCAGGTGCACGGCGACCGGAGCTCCGTCCTCCCCGCGTCCCGTGCAGGACATCTCCATCCCCCGGACGAGACGCAGGCCCGCCGGCAGGGCCGCCGCGGCCTCGTCCCATCCCGCGGTCGTGTCGTGGTCGGTCAGGGCCACGACGTCGAGACCTGCCCGGGCAGCGGCACGGACCAGGTCCGCAGGAGCATCGGTGCCGTCCGACGCGGAGGAGTGGGTGTGGAGATCGATACGCACGCCACCAGTCTGTCAGGTCGGCGGGCTAGCATGACTGGAGCTGCCCCGCCCGGTCCCCCGACGGGCGACCGCCGCGTCGCGGGCCTGCGACCGGGCCGCGTCCCAGCGGCATGCCGTGAGGAAGGACAACATGCCGCACCAGCCTTCTCGTGCCGCCCGTCGCGGTCCCACTCCCCCGGTTCCCACCGTCCCCACCGAGCACGCGGTGGTCGACTGCGCGGTCTACGTCGACGGGCACCGCCTGCCCGGCCGCTACACCCACACCGAGGCAGTGGCGGAGGTACGTCGGCGCGGTACGGGATTCGTGTGGCTCGGGCTCCACCATCCCGACGAGGAGCAGATGACGAACGTCTCGCGCACCTTCGGCCTCCACGAGCTGATGGTCGAGGACGCCGTCCACGCCCACCAGCGGCCGAAGCTCGAGCGCTACGACGACGTGCTGTTCCTGGTGCTGCGCACCGTCAGCTACATCGAGCACGAGTCGGTGACGACCACCAAGGACATCGTCGAGACCGGCGAGATCATGTTGTTCACCGGCCCCGACTTCATCGTGAGCGTGCGGCACGGCGACCACTCCGAGCTGTCGCACGTGCGCAAGCGCCTCGAACTCGATCCCGATCGTCTGGCCCGCGGTCCGGCGGCCGTGCTCCACGCGATCGCCGACCATGTGGTCGACTCCTATCTCGCCGTCACCACGGCCGTTCAGCCCGACGTCGACGACATCGAAGAGCTCGTCTTCACACCCGACACGCGGATCGCCGTCGACCAGATCTACATGCTCAAGCGCGAGATCGTGCAGCTGCGCCGTGCCGTCGTTCCGCTCGCCGAACCGCTGCAGCAACTCATCCGGGCGCCGGGTAACCCGATCCCGAAGGACGTCCGGCGGTACTTCCGCGACGTCGCCGACCATCACACGACGGTGTCCGATCGCATCGCCGCCTTCGACGAGACGCTCGGCACGCTGCTCGACGCGGCGATCGCGAAGGTCACCGTGCAGCAGAACACCGACATGCGCAAGATCTCCGCGTGGGTCGCGATCGCCGCCGTGCCGACGATGATCGCCGGGATCTACGGCATGAATTTCGATCGCATGCCCGAACTGCAGTGGGAGTACGGCTATTACGTCGTGCTCTCCGCGATCGTCGCGATCACCGTGGGACTGTTCGTCACCTTCAGGCGCAACAACTGGTTGTGACCACCGAACTCGACCGCCCCTCGACACGCGCTGCGCAGGCGGCGCGATCTCCTCGGCGCCACGTGCTCGCCGTCGCCCTCGCGCTGATCCTGCTGCAGACGATCCTCCGGACCGTGGTGGCCGCGACCGGCGAGTTCTACTGGGACGACCTGATCCTCGTCGGGCGCGCGGGGTCGTATCCACTGCTGTCCGACGTCTTCCTGCGGTACGACCACGACGGTCACCTGATGCCCGCCGCCTTCCTCGTGGCGGGGATCGCCACGGCGATCGCGCCGCTGGAATGGTGGCCGGCGGCGGCCTCGCTCGTGATCGGTCAGCTGCTCGCGTCGCTGGCGGTGTTGCGGGTGCTCTGGTTGCTGCTCGGCCCGCGACGCGCGCTGTGGGGGCCGCTGCTGTTCTATCTCCTCACACCGCTGACACTTCCGGCGTTCGCGTGGTGGGCGGCGGCGCTCAACGCGCTGCCGCTGCAGGCGGCACTGGCCTGGGTGACGGGAGATGCGCTGCAGTACAGCAGGACCGGTCGACGGCGTCATCTCGTGAGCGCCCTCGTCGTCACCGCTGTGGCGCTGGTGTTCTTCGAGAAGTCGGTCCTCGTTCCGTTCGTCGCGTTCGCGACGGTCGCGCTCGCACACCACGTCGACGGACTCGCCCGGCCGATCCGCAGCACGTGGGCGCAGGGCCGCCCGTTGTGGCTCGGTTCGGCAGCCGTGCTGGTCGCGTGGGCGGTCGGTTACGCGACGATCGTCGAATCCCGGTTCGGGATCCCGCCGTGGTCGATGGTGGCCGGGCTGACCCATCACGGCATCTCCTACGGGCTGTTGCCGTCGCTGCTCGGTGGTCCGTGGGAGTGGGAACGGTGGAATCCGAGCCCGCCCTGGGCCGATCCCCCGCTCGTGCTCGTCGTCGTCGCGTGGCTCGCCGTCGCGGGTGCGGCAGTGTGGACGGTGCGCCGGCGGCGACGGACCGGGCCGGTGTGGCTCGCAACGATCGCCTACGTACTCGCCTCCCTCACCGCGATGATCAGCACCCGCTTCGGCCCGGAGACCACTTACGAACTCGCACGCACGCTGCGCTACTTCGCCGACTCCGCGGTGGTCGTCGCGATCGCCGCGGCGCTGATCCTGCGCGCCCCGCGACGGGGCACGACGACCCGTCCGCGTGCCGTGCGTGCGACCGCCTGGATCTGCGCGGCCGTGTTCACCGTCGGCTCGCTGTGGTCGACCGTGACGTTCGCGCGCAGCTGGTCGGACAATCCGACGGGCGACTATCTCGCGGCGGCGAAGGCCGCGCTCACGGCCCGGCCCGACCAACCCGTGCTCGATCATCCGGTGTCGGTGTGGATCCTGCTGCCCGTGACCTACCCGCACAACCTGGTGGGGTCCGTCTTCTCCGCGCTGCCCGGCAGGTCCGACATCCGCGACCACGCGACCGACCTGTGGGTCCTCGACGATCTCGGCCATCGCACCCCCGCCGACCTGCTGCCGCTGCGCTTCGTCCCGCCCGGCCCCGAGCCCGACTGCGGTCATCGCGTCACCACCGGCGCCGTCACGGCCGTGCCGCTCGACTCCCCTGCGGGCGACTGGGAGTGGACCGTGCAGGTGAACTATCGGGCCTCCGCCGACGGCACGATCGACCTCGGTTTCCCCGGCCACGCATCCGTCACGGTTCCCGTCACCGAAGGACTCGGGACGGTGTACGTCCGCGTGTCCGGGGACGGCTCGGCGTTGCAGGCGCGCTCGTCCACTCCCGGCACCACCGTGTGCCTCGGTGCCGGATCGCTCGGGGTCGTCGTGCCGCAGGGATGACGACGGGTCGGGAGCGCCTCAATCGGCGTCGACGAACCGCACGTCGTGCGTGCCGGCCTCCGGCGCCGCGAAGTTCAGCAACCGCAGGCCCTCGGCTTCGAGCGCCGACCGCGCGGACACAGGGATCGTCCGCCACAGCGTCATCTCCACGGCGGCAGCCTTCCGGTCGGTCGTCACGCGGGCGCTACCGGCGACCGTGCCTCCGACGAGCAGCAGGGGCGCGATGATCCCGTTCTCCGCCATGATGCGCTTGCGGTGCTCGTCCGAGACGAACCGGGTGCGGTCGGCGTGCGAGAGGAGCACGTTGTCGAACGGCGCGAGGATCCGTACGGGTGCAGGGGTCGACGGGTCGGGTCGCGGCGCGTCGGGCAGGTCGAACAGTTCCGTTCCGCGTTCGTCCCGGAAGACCACGAGTTGCGGGCGGAGCCGGTCGACGATCTCGGCGAGCCGGGTCAGGCCGCACCAGGTCTGCACGTCCCTGACGCTCGCGGGACCGAAGGCCGCCAGGTACCGCAGGATCAGCCGATCGGGCCCGGGAAGCGCGGGCGATGGACCGACATACTCGTCGAGGTGCGCCAATCGTGGCTGTCCCGATCGTCCCCACAGTCCTCGCGGCGGCACCTGCACGAGCGGGAGCAGGCACCGCACCGCGTGTGCCAGCGCGGCCGGATCCTGGTCGGGGAACCGTTCGGCGAGCAACGGCCGCAGCTCGGCCTGACTCATCGGGGTGCCAGCCAACAGATCCCGGGCGACCGACACGAGCGCCGACCGGTCGAGACCCTCGAGGCCGATGCGGTGGGCCTTGTTCGCGTCTACGCCCCGGTCGAGCACCGGCTGCACCCACGGTCGCAACGCCTGCGCGTCGGCGCCGGAGACCGCGAACACGGTGCCGCGCATCAACGCGATGCGGACGACCGCCCGCGACTCCAGCAGCTCCGACAATGCGTCGGGCCGGAAGTTCCGTATGCGGGTCCACAGCGCGAAATACGGGGCGAGAGGTGCCTGCGCCTGCAACCCGAGCAGATGCTCGATCATCGACAGGGCATCCGTGCTGCTCCGCCGCAGCAGGTGCTGGCGGGCCAGCGTGGCGCGTCCGAGCGCGCGGTCGGTGAGAACCGGGACGGTCACAGACGTGCTTGCGCCCGGCGCGGGTCGCTCAGGTCGATGCCCGCTTCCTCCCACGCCTCGCGCAGCGCCTCGGTTCCCTTCAGCCGCTTCCAGGCCGCCTCGGTACCGGTGATCGGGCGGGCCTCGAAGAAGTGGACCGGGTCGGACGGCTCGGGCAACTCCAGCGACGGCACGTCGGCCGCCTCGAGCAACACCGCGGTGAACGGGGCACCCGGCCACAGCGGCTCCCCGAGATCGAGCAGGGCGTCGTCGGTGAGAACCACGCCCTCCACGGCGGGCAGCGCCGCGAGCACCGCGAGGGTGCGGTGGACGCCGGCGGTGACGCCCTCGTTGTCGCGCAGGCTGAGGACCAGTTCGGCACGCGGCCCGCGCGTCGGGTCGGCCACCATGTCGGTCGGGTCGCCCATCGGGTGCCGGGAACACCCCAGGGTCGCGTACCGCAGGAGTTCGGAGCCGCGGAAACGGAGGACCTCGATCGGTTCGAGACCGAGGAAGGTCACCGACGCCGATTCCGGTTCCGGATCACCCGGCGCGGTCAGGTGCTCGGTGAGGTGGCTACGGACGGTGGCGAGAACTGCGTCGGTCACCCCTGCAATGTAGCCCCCGTCCCGCACATGCGGTTCCCACCCGGACCTGTGCACCGCCCGGTACCGTCGAAGCGTGGCTCGCGACACCGGTTTTCCGGTCTCCGATGCCGGCGACGATTTCGCCCGGCAACGCCGGCGCGCCGAGTACGCCCGGCTGATCGCATGGCTGCGCCGCGAACCGGCCGACATCAACACGGTGCTGCCCTTCGACGACGTCGTCGCGGCCCTCGGGCGTATCGGCGAGCGGCGCCTCGGGTTGCAGATCATCGAGGTCGCCTCGATCGTCGGCAGCGTCGACCGCGCCGACGACTTCGACCGCCGCTTCCGCCCCACCTCGGCGCGTCTGCGTGCACGCTGGGAACGCATCGCGGCCGCGCGGCGTCGCGGCGAGGCCATACCCCCGATCTCGGTGTACCGGGTGGGGCCGATGCACTTCGTGCAGGACGGGCACCACCGCGTGTCGATCGCCTACGCGCAGGGCGACCGCACCATCGACGCCTACGTCACCGAGATCACCACGAAGGTGCCCGCGGAGGGCATCACGGCCCGCCCCGATCTCGTGCGCAAGGACCACTTCCGCATGTTCCTCGGCCGCGTCCCCCTCCATGGCGCGGCGCAGGACGCGATCCGCGTGTCCGACCCGTGGGGGTACGCCGAACTGGCCGAGGCCGTCGAGGCGTGGGGTTTTCGGCTCATGCAGGATCTCGGCGAGTACCTCACCCGTGAGGAGGTCGCGCGTCGCTGGTACGAGGAGGAGTTCGTTCCCGTCGTCGCGATGGCCCGGGAGGCGGGAATGCTGCGCTCACGCACCGACGCCGAGGTCTATCTGTGGATCGCGAGCGAGCGGTATCGACTCGTGCGGCGGCACGTGTGGAGCGAGGAGATCGTCGACGAGCTCCGCAGCCGCGCACCCCGCTGACGACTTCGGTGGATCCGGCCCCGCTTTCCGGGGCCGGATCCACCGAAGTTCGTATTCGTCAGAGGGTGACGTTCGCGCCGGTCTCCTGATCGAACAGCGCGATCTTCGCCGGGTCGAACCACAACTGCACGGTCCCGCCCTTGGTGGCCTGCGATTCCACCGACAACCGCGCGACCAGCGATTCGGCCGACATGTCGGCGCCGGCGTCGGCGGCGAGTTCGTCGAGGTCCTTCGAGTGCACGCCCGGACCCTCGGTCGAGAAGTAGGCGAACTTGTCGGAGCCCATCGACTCGAGCACGTCGACCTCGGCGGAGAAGGTCACGCCCGCCTCCCGCTGGGCCGGGTCGAGCAGGTCGGCGTCCTCGAAGTGCTCCGGACGGATACCGACGACCACCTCGCGCGACGGATTGTTGCGGCGCACGGTCTCCCACCGCTCGTCGGGCAACCGGAACTCACCGAACGAGGTGCGGATCGAACCGTTCTCGATCTGTCCCGGAACGAAGTTCATCGACGGCGACCCGATGAATCCGGCGACGAACAGGTTCTGCGGATGGTCGTACAGTTCCTGCGGCGCCCCGACCTGCTGCACGAGCCCGCCGCGCATCACGACGACGCGGTCGCCGAGCGTCATCGCCTCGGTCTGGTCGTGGGTGACGTACACCGTCGTGGTCCCGAGACGCTTCTGCAGTCGCGCGATCTCGGTGCGCATCTGCACGCGCAGCTTGGCGTCGAGGTTCGACAGTGGCTCGTCCATGAGGAACGCCTTGGGGCTGCGCACGATCGCCCGCCCCATGGCCACGCGCTGCCGCTGACCACCCGACAGGTTGGCGGGCTTGCGGTCGAGATGCTGTGTGAGATCGAGGATCCGGGCCGCTTCGTCGACCTTGCGGCCGATCTCGTCCTTGGGCACCTTCGCGAGGGTGAGCGGGAACGCGATGTTGTCGCGCACCGACATGTGCGGATACAGCGCGTAGGACTGGAAGACCATCGCGATGTCGCGGTCCTTCGGCGCCCGCTCGTTGACCCGCTCCCCCGCGATACGCAGTTCGCCGTCGGAGATGTCCTCGAGACCGGCGATCATGTTGAGCGTCGTGGACTTTCCACACCCGGACGGGCCGACGAGGATGATGAACTCGCCGTCGGCGATCTCGAGATCCACGTCGCTGACGGCCTTCGCTCCGTCCGGATATTCCTTCGTCACCTTGTCGAGCACGATCTCGGCCACGGTAGTTATCCCTTCACTGCGCCGGAGGTCAGTCCGGCGACGATTCGACGTTGGAAGATCAGGACGAACACGATGATCGGGATCGTGATGACGACGGCGGCCGCCGCGATCGACCCGGTCGGTTCCTCGAACTGCGAGGCACCCGTGAAGTTCGCGATCGCGGCGGGTGCGGTGATAGACCGTTCGGTGGAGGTCAGCGAGATCGCGAACAGCAGGTCGTTCCAGCAGAAGATGAACACCAGGATCGCCGCCGTGATGATGCCGGGAGCGGCGAGCGGGGCCACGACCTTCCGGAACGCCTGACCCGGTGTCGCGCCGTCCATCTTCGCGGCCTTCTCGAGTTCCCACGGGATCTCTTTGAAGAAGGCCGAGAGGGTGTAGATCGCGAGCGGCAGCGAGAAGGTGATGTACGGAAGGATCAGCGCCGCCCACGTGTCGAACAGTCCGAGGCCGCGCATGATCTCGAACAGCGGGCTGACGAGTGAGATCTGGGGGAACATCGCGATGAGCAGCGCCACGCCCACCAGGATCTTCTTACCGGGGAAGTCGAGCCGGGCGATCGCGTAGGCCGCCATCGTCCCGAGGATCACCGCGATGACCGTGGCGATCAGGCCGATGCCGATGGAGTTGATCAGGGCGCTCGTGAACGCGTCGGTGCGGAAGATGCCGCGATAGTTGTCCAGCGTCCACTGCTGCGGAATGAACCGGCCGTCCTGGATGGTGCCGGGCGGCTTGAACGACAGGCTCGCGATCCACAGCACCGGAACGAGTGCGTAGAGCAGGACGATCAGGTTCACCGCCGACCACGACAGGGTCCGTTTCCTGGTCTCGGCCATCATCGGCCCCCTTCGTCCGAACCGGGCGCGGATGCACCGAACAACTTGATGAACACGAACGCGATGATCGCGACGCACAGGAAGATCAGGACGCTGATCGCCGACCCGATGCCGAGGTTGAAGGCCCGGAACAGATTGTCGTAGCCGAGGATCGACACCGACCCGGTGCCGTTGGCACCGCGGGTGAGGACGTAGATGTTGTCGAAGATGCGGAAGGCGTCGAGCGTGCGGAAGAGCAGGGCGACGAGGATCGCCGGTTTCATCAGCGGCACGATGATCCGCACCAGACGCGTCCACGCCCCGGCGCCGTCGACCTGTGCCGCCTTGAGCAGATCGTCGGGGACGAGTGCGAGGCCGGCGAGGAGGAGCAGCGCCATGAACGGCGTGGTCTTCCACACCTCGGCGAGCACGATGATCGCCAGGGATGGGATCTGGTCGGTGAGTGGGGCGCTGCCGTCGGGCAACAGATTCGCGAGATAACCCGTGCCCGGGGTCCACGCGTAGTACCAGCTGTAGGCGGCGGCGACGGTGACGATGCCGTACGGGATCAGCACCACCGTGCGCACGATGCCCTTGCCGACGATCGTGCGGTGCATGACGAGAGCGATCGCCAGACCGAGCACGAACTCGATCGCGACGGAGACCAGGGTGACGAGCGAGGTGACGACGAAGGCCTGCCACCAGAATCCGTCGCTGAGCACCGCGACGTAGTTCGACAGTCCGACGAAGCGGCGCTCGTCGGGGAACCGCAGATCGTAGCGCTGCAGACTGAGCCAGACGGCGTATCCCACCGGATAGGCCGTCACGGCGAGCATCACGATCGCGGCGGGCGCGACGAGCAGCAGACCGAGTCGTCGTTCGGCCTTCTTCCCCTCCGACAGCGCTGCTTTCGTCTTCGTCGACGGTTCCTTCGGGGTCTCGTCGGTCGGTTTCGATTCGACGGCGGTCACGGGATCAGTCCTTCCGAATTGACCGCCTTCTGCACCTGTTCGGCGAGTTCCTCGACGGTGCGGGGCGGCTCGATCTGGTCGACCGGGTTGAGGGTGGCCGTCACCAGCGTCGAAATGCTCTGGTAGGCCGGTGAAGCGGGACGCACCGCGGCGTTCTCGAGACCGGCGCGGACCTCACGCCAGGCCGGATAGGCCTCCTGGAATTCGGGGTCGTCGTACAGCGCGGCCAGCGTCGGCGGCACGCCGCCACCGATGGCGTTGTTGCGCTGGTTCTCCTCGTTGCGCAGGCACTGCATCGCCTCGAACGCGAGGTCGGGGTGGGTGCTCGTGCGGGCGACGGCGATGTTGAACCCGCCGATGGTGACCTGGGCGGGCTCGCCGGGGATCACCGAAGGGTACGGGGCGGGAAGGAAATTCTGCTCACCGTCGACGGTCAGGACCGTGTTGCCGGTGTCCTGCGAGGTGACGTTGCCGTTCTCGTCGATGAAGGGCAGGGCCGCTTCGTTCTCCAGGATGCCCGGCAGGACGAACGGCCAGTTGACCTGGAATGCCGTGCGCCCGCTCTCCATGCCGAGACGGACGGCCGCCTCGTCGGCCTGGTTCAGGGACGGATCGGCGCCGGGCGCCGTCGCGACGCGCTTCATGATGTCGAGCGCGGTCACCGCGGCGTCGTTGTCGGTGAGGGTGACGGTGACACCGTCCTCCCCCACCACCGAACCGCCGGCGCTCGAGAGCAGGGTGTTGAACCACACCATCAGCCCCTCGTACTGCCGGCCCTGCACACCGATCCACGACGGCCGGCCCTCCTCTGCGAGGCCGCTCGCGATCTCGATCATCTCGTCCCAGGTCTCCGGAGGTCGCCCGTCCGGCATGAGATCCTTTCGGTACCAGAGCAACTGGGTGTTGGTGTTGAGCGGCGCGGCGTACAGCTGGTCCTGCCAGGTCGCCGATTCGAGGGGGCCTTCGAGGGTGCCCTCGGAGACCGCGGCGGCCACGTCGTCGGGCAACGGCAGTGCCCACCCGGCCTCGGCGAACTCGGCCGTCCACACGACGTCGAGGGTCATGAGGTCGAGTCCCGGGTCGTTACCCGTCAGCCGCCGCGCCAACTGCAGTCGCTGGTCGTCGGCGTTCTTCGGAAGTGTCCTCTGCTGCACGCGATATCGGCCGCCGGCCTGCTCGGTGCACACCTCCGCGGCCTGCGCGTACTGCTCGGCACCGTCGGCGGCCGTGTAGAAGGACAGGACGACACCCTCGTCGTCGCTGCCGCACGCGGCCAGTCCCGACGCCAGGAGCACCGCGGCCGCAGAAGCTGTGACCGCCCGGCTCGTCCGCCGTCTCTTGCCCGACCGTCTCATGCGCGACTCCGCTCGCATCGGGGACCTGATGATCCGACGATATCGCCCGTACCGGCCAGCCGTAGCAAAACGAGCAGGGCGTACAACCGGAGCGGAATCGGCACGACGACGAGGTCAGAAGGAGGTCCCCGAGAAGGGTGCCTGGGGCCAGGAGAACAGCAGGTCAGCGGTGTCGACGGCCTCCGGTCGGTGCACCCGGGCGCGACCCGCGTCGACCATCCGGTGCCAGCCCTGCCGGCCCAGCAGGAGCGCACCGAGGTCGGCGATGTCGATCGTCAGATCGGCCGGTCCCGCGGTGCGCGCCACGCCATCGGCGGATATCTCGAAGACACCGGCGTTGTCGGTCAGCAGCGGATCGGTCACCTCCACGGTCACCGAGCCGAACCCTCGGTAACTGCGCGCCGACAGCGCCCGATCGAGGTCGAGGATGCGCAACCACGTCTCGTCCGAGACCGAGCGGAAGTGCACGGCACGCGCGTCGCCGAGCATGAGCGGGAGCTGGTCGTCCTGCGGAAGCGCCGCGAACCGCAAGGTGTCGACCAGATCGAGGTCGAGCAGGAACCGGATCAGGCCGGCGTACGCCCCGGGCGACGGGGCGAAGAAGTCGTCGACCACGACGGTGCGGTTGCGACTGGTGAACCACCCCTGCGTGTCGATCGGGTGGTATCGGACGAAACCGTCCTCCTGCCCCGGTTCGCCGTGCACCGCCACGTACATCGGATCGGTGAGCGAGTCGGCCCGCCACCGGCGCGAGTTCCACCAGTACTCCGACCGGTCGATCATGCCGGGGCGCGGCGGCAGATGACGGGAATGTATCTGCGCCAGCACGTCCCACGCATCCGGATAGGTCAGCAGACGCACCGCTCCGGACTCGGGCACGTCGGGACGCAGCGCGGCACCACGCACGTCGACGTCGACGGATACCGAGGTCGAGGCGACGCCGTAGCCGAACCGGCCGTAGATGGTCGCTTCGGAGGCCCGCAGCGTCGCAAGGATCTCACCGCGGTCGCGCGCGTCGCTCAGCTGCCGGTGCACGAGTCCGGAGATCACGCCGCGACGCGTGTGGGTGGGCAGCACACCGATGTGGGTGACCGCCGCGTGCGGTACCCGGGCACCGCCGGGCAGGGTCAGGTTTCCGCTCGTGGCATCCACGGTGCCGACGAGCATGCCGTCGAGGAAGGCGCCCCACGTGCGACCGGCCTCGAGGTAACGGCTCACCGTCCCGTCGGGAACCTCGGGCCACGAGGGCAGGCCCACCATCGCCGTGCGGAACAGCGCGGACGCCTCCCGCAGTTCGGCTTCCGACTCCAGAATTCTGATCTCCGGTTCCGTTCGCTCACCCATGGAACGACATTATCGAGCGCGAACTTGCACCGCGGGTGAACGGCCGTGACGTTCGGTACACCGGCTCCGGGCGGGTAGGTTTCCAGCGTGCGACGCGAGTGGGATCCAGCAGACACCGGGGTGCTGCAGCTGCCCTCCGGCCGACTCGTGCGGGGACGCGGGATGCGCAGACCGGTGTTCGACGAGCCGTTCCCCGACTTCGGGGTGTATCTGCTCGGCCGACCCCCGGCAGCACCGTTCGAGTGGGAGTCGCGGTGGATCCACTGGCCCGACTTCCGCACGCCGCGCGACCCGGAGGACGCTCTCGCCATCCTGTACGAGGCGTGGATCCGGGCGGGACGGCAGCGGGTGGAGGTCGCGTGCGGGCGGGGACGCGGCCGCACCGGCACCGCACTGGCGTGCCTCGCCGTCCTCGACGGGCTCTCCCCGGAGGAGGCGGTCGACTTCGTTCGGCGGCACTACCATCCGCGCGCGGTCGAGACTCCCTGGCAGCGAAAGTTCGTCGCGCACGCGAAGGCGCACTCCTGACGGCTCAGTTCTTCGTCCGGGCCAGGTCGGCCTCGGCAGCCGAGACGGCACGTTCGGCGGCGACCACCCGTTTCTTCGCCTCGGCGGCGGCGCGACGCGCGAAGGTGCGTTGCTGCTCGGCGTGTTCGAGCTTCGCCCGCAGCTCGGCGACCTCCTCCTCGTGACGGGCCAGCTCCTGCTCGGCCGCCGACGCGGCCTCGCGCGCCTCCTCGGCCGCGTTGTGCGCCGAGTCGAGAGCGGCAGCGGCCTCGTCGATCTCCGCCTCGCGAGCCGCCTGCGCCGCCTTCTCGCGCTCGGTGGGTTCGCGCTCGCCCTTGCTCGTGCGTGCAGACTTGCCCGCTGCCGTTCGGTCGTCCTCGTCGTTCTCCTCCGACCCTCCGCGGACGACGGTGAGCGGCATCGCCGACAGGTCGCCGAAACCGTCGGACTCGACGATCGCGTCGAGCCGGCCCTGCCGGACCTGCTCCCCGATGTCGGGATCCGACAGTGCAGCGTTGAGGGTGCGCCCCACCTCGCGCAGTGCGCTCTCCGAGACGGTGCGGCCGCGGTCGGCAGCGAGCCGTCCCGCGTCGCGCTCGAGGGCGGCGACCACCCGGCGCCGCTGCTCGGACAGTTTCCGCATCTCGCTGCCGGACAGTCGTCGTTGCGCGGTGCGCAGGGCAGCTCCGATGTCGAGCAGCGCCGCGAGTTCGTCGGCCCGTTCGCGGGCGAGCAGGTTGACCATCCAGGCCGCGACCGTCGGTTTGCGCAGTCTGCCGATGGCCGCCGTCAGCTCGCGGTCGCCCGCTTCGCGTGCCTGCGCCGCGAATTCGGAGCGGGCCGCCACGAAGTCTCCTGGGTCGAGGCCGTAGAGGGCGTCGGCCACCGAATCGAGGTCGGGCATGGGATCGACAGTAGTGGCGCGAGGCCCGTCGCGACGAGTGCCGTTCTCGGCGAACGCGCGACCTCCCGACGATCAGATGGCCAGCTTGGCGAGGATGTCGCGCGCCTTCTCGGCGGTGGGCGGCTGGCACAGCACGTCGTAGCGGCCGGCGACGAGCTGCATGGTGGACGAGAAGTCGCGCTGGCCGCGGGTCGCGGCGTACGGGATGGTCGCCGAGATGAGGCCGAAGACGATGCCGCCGACGAGGCCGACGAGCAGCGGGCCGAGGAAGTCGGTGGAGAAGATGCCGAGCAGCAGACCGAAGAACACGCCGAGCCATGCGCCCGAGACGATGCCGCCACCGATCACCTTCGGCCACGTGAGCCGACCGGTGACCCGCTCGACCTGCATGAGATCGACACCGACGATGGTGACGTCCTCGACGGAGAAGTTCTGATCGGCCAGATGGTCGACCGCGCGTTGCGCCTCGGCGTAGGTCGGGTACGAACCGACGGGCCAGCCCGTGGGAGGAGTCGGCAGACCGGGTACCTGGCGACCGGGTCCGAGGGGATTCGTCATGTCGTTTCGGCTCCTTCGCGATGCACGCCGACCGTCGCGGCGCCGGTCTCCATTCTGCCTCGACGGGGACCGGCACGCCGCGATGGTTCGCCCGATATGTTCTTTTTCCTGGTCGTTCCCGTCAGGAGGCCGGCGGCTCGAACTTCTGGGTGCGCTGCAACCCGGCGGCGCGGCCCTTGGCGGAGATCACGAGGGCCATCTTCCGGCTCGCCTCGTCGATCATCTCGTCGCCGAGCATCGCGGCACCGCGGGCGCCGCCCTCGGCCGAGGTGTGCCACTCGTAGGCGTCGAGGATCATCTCGGCCTTGTCGTAGTCCTCCTGCCGGGGGCTGAAGACCTCGTTGGCCGCGTCGATCTGACTCGGGTGCAGCACCCACTTGCCGTCGAAGCCCAGGGCAGCGGTGCGCTGCGCCGACCGGCGGAAGGCGTCGATGTCGCGGATCTGGAGGTAGGGACCGTCGATGGCCTGCAGCCCGTGGGCACGCGCGGCCATGAGGATCGTCATGAGGATGTGGTGGTAGGCGTCGCCGACGTCGTAGCCCTCGGGCTGCTCACCGACGACGAGGGTGCGCATGTTGATGCTCGCCATGAAGTCGGCGGGACCGAACACGAGCGTCTGCACGCGCGGGCTCGCCGTCGCGATCTCGTCGATGTTCGTCAGCCCGATGGCGTTCTCGATCTGCGGTTCGATGCCGATCCGTCCCACCTCGAGACCGTGGGCCTTCTCGACCTGCGTGAGGAGCAGGTCGAGTGCCTTCACGTGGCTCGCGTCGGGCACCTTCGGCAGCAGGATCGCGTCGAGGTTCGCGCCGGCGCCACCGACGACCGTCGCGACGTCGAGATAGGTCGCGTCCGTGGTCCAGTCGTTGACGCGCACGACCTTGATCTGGTCGTCCCAGCCGTCCTCGTTCAGAGCTTCGACGATGGTGTTGCGGGCCTGTTCCTTGGCCAGCGGCGACACGGCGTCCTCGAGATCGAGGAAGATCTCGTCGGCGGGAAGGCCCTTGGCCTTGTCGATCATCTTCCGGCTGCTGCCGGGAACCGCGAGTACCGACCTCCGGGGCCTGAACGAAAACGACATGACCTGACCAGACCTCCGAGTTCCGGGAACAGCGTGGGCACGCTCTAGCCTGGCAATCATGGCAGCAGTGAGCAAGGTCTTCGTCGCGCGGCTGGCCGGACTGGTCGTTCTCGGCCCCGACGGCGAGTCCATCGGCCGCGTCCGCGATGTCGTGCTGACCATCCGGGTGGGGCGTCAGCCTCCTCGTGCGCTGGGGCTCGTCGTCGAACTGCCCACCCGCAAGCGGATCTTCGTCCCGATGCTGCGCGTGACAGCGATCGAGCCCGGCGCGGTCACCCTCGTCACCGGCAACGTGAGTCTGCGCCGGTTCACGCAACGGCCCTCGGAGGTGCTCGCCCTCGGTCAGGTCCTCGATTCGCGTGTGCGCGTCGACGACCCGGAGCTGCCGGACCTGATGGGTGTCGACGCCGTCGTGGTGGATCTGGGGCTCGAGCTCATGCGCACCCGCGACTGGGTCGTCGCCCGCGTGGCGGTGCGTCGCCATCGCGGCCGGCTCGCGCGCCGCTCCCCCATCCACATCGTGGAATGGCCGCACGTGCACGGACTCACCCAGCAGGCGCTGTCGATGCCCGGACAGGGTGTCGCGCAGTTGCTCCTGCAGTTCGAGGACATGCGCCCGCCGGACGTCGCGAACGCCCTGCGCGACCTGCCGATCAAGAGACGTACCGAGGTCGCCGCGGCGCTCGACGACGAACGCCTCGCCGACATCGTGCAGGAGTTGCCCTCCGACGATCAGACCGATCTGCTCACCCAGCTCGGTCTCGACCGGGCGGTCGCGGTGCTCGAGGCGATGGATCCCGACGACGTCGCCGACCTCCTCGGTGAGCTGCCCGCCACGGACGCCGAGTCGTTCCTGCAACGCATGGACCCCGAGGACTCCGAGCCGGTGCGCCGCCTGCTCGAGCACTCCCCCGACACCGCCGGTGGTCTGATGACCCCCGAACCGGTCGTGCTGACACCGGCGACCACGGTGGCCGAAGCGCTCGCCCGCGCCCGCAATCCGGATCTGAGTCCGGCCCTGGCGTCGATGGTCTTCGTCGTGCGGCCGCCCACCGCGACGCCCACCGGCAAGTACCTCGGCTGCGTCCATCTGCAACGATTGCTCCGGGAACCGCCTGCGAGCCTGGTGGGAGGGGTCGTCGACGACGATCTGCCGCGCCTGGCCCCCGACGACGCCCTGACCACCGTCACCCGATACTTCGCGACGTACAACCTGGTCTGCGGCCCGGTGGTGGACGACGAGGGGCACCTGCTCGGCGCGGTGAGCGTCGACGACGTGCTCGACCATCTGCTGCCGGAGGACTGGCGCGAGGAGGACATCGAGGATGAGTGACCGCAGCACGCAGGGCCGCTCGCGCCTCGAGACACCCCAGGCGTCGAGGTTCCGGTTCAACTTCGACGCCGAGGCGGTCGGCCGGGTCAGCGAGTCGATCGCCCGGTTCCTCGGAACGGGCCGCTATCTCGCCATCCAGACGATCGTCGTCATCGTGTGGATCGCCCTCAACATCACCGCGGTCGGCCTGCAGTGGGATCCCTATCCGTTCATCCTTCTCAACCTGGCGTTCTCGACGCAGGCCGCCTACGCGGCGCCGTTGATCCTGCTGGCGCAGAACCGGCAGGAGAACCGCGACCGCGTGTCGCTCGAGGAGGACCGCGCCCGCGCCGAGCAGACCAAGGCCGACACCGAGTTCCTGGCACGTGAACTCGCGGCCCTGCGACTCGCGGTGGGCGAGGTCGCGACCCGCGACTATCTGCGTCGCGAACTCGACGACCTGCGTGCCCTGCTGGTCGACGACGAGAACGAGGACGACGCCGGTCCTCCGCGCAGCCGCGCGCCCCGTCGCTGAAGGAACCCACCCGCTCGTCCTGTTGTCCGGCACGCCCGGTTGCACACAACGCGACATCCTTCTGTAACCTTCGTCACAGCAGTCGGACGGACGACCGGAGGAGGGTGATCGCGTGCGGTGGAGGGTCGCGCTGGCGATGCCGGTGATCGTCGCTGCCGGACTCGCGGCGACAGCGTCGTCGGCGACAGTGGTGGCGGAGACGACGTCCACCGAGGCCGAGCCGAGCGCCGCCCCGGCGGTGGGCGTGCTCCCCGGCGAGGTGCGCGAGGCGCAGCCACTGCGCAGCCCGAGCGACCCGCTCGTCCAGCTTCCGCCCGAGGCCCTGGCCGCGGCAGGAGGTGCGGCGGTGCTCGGGGACGGGCCGCTCGCAATCCCCGAACTGGTCTTCTACGCCTATCGCGCGGCCGAGATGCAGCTGGCCATCGACTCCCCCGAGTGCGGCCTGCCGTGGAATCTGCTCGCCGCCGTCGGGCGGCTGAGCTCCGGGCACGCGGACGGGGGGCGCACCGACATCCTGGGCACGCTGACCACGCCGGTCGTCACCCCGGAGGGACTGCTCGGGCCGATGCGCCTGGCCCCCGCGGTGTGGGAGCAGTACTCCGCCGACGGCAACGCGGACGGCACCGCCGATCCGCAGAACATCTTCGACGCGACCCTGGCCGCCGGTGCCCGGATGTGCGCGGAGGGCGGAAACCTGCGCGAGCCCGACGGTGAGGCGCGGGCGGTGGCGGCGGTCGATCCGTCCCCTGACTATCTGGCGAACGTCCGGACCTGGTCGGGCGCGTATGCGAAGGCGGCCGAGGTGGCTCCCGCCGATCTCGCCCCGATCCCGGCGCGGCCGGTTCCGAACGCCGCGGATGTCGCGGCCCCCGCTCCGGCTCCGGTGGTCACCGTGCCCGCCCCGGCCGCAACGCCGCCGGCCGAGCCATCGGACGAGCAGGCGCCTGCAGAGCCCTCGCCGGAGCAGGCTGCCCCGGCTGCACCCGCGATGCCGGAGTTGCCCGAACTCCCCTGCCTGGTGCCCGCCTTCTGCGAATAACTCCCGGCACACGAGCGAGATGACGACACGCGCGACACGCGTGTCGTCATCTTTCTCTTTCACCCCACCCGACCCACGGGACCAGCACGGATGGGCCACAGCAGTGCGCATGCACCCCCGTTACATCACGTTTGAGTAACGGAAAAGCATCGAATGCTGTAGCCTCGGCCCGGCACGTAACGAAGGTGTCTCGTTCCGAGGCACCCGAGGGAGGGTTATCCATTGGGCCGCCACGCCAAACCGTCGGATTCGAAGCTTCGGCGAAATTCCGTCATCGCGATGACCGGACTCGTTCCGGTCGGACTGGTCGCCGCAGCCGCGACCACTGCGGGTGCGTCGCCGCGAGCACTGATGGGTGCAGCTCACCACGAGACCGAGCCGACGGCGTCGTCGACCGACTCGGCCGACCTCGCCGCCGCGGTTCCCGAAGCGGTCGCCGCCGTGCAGACGATCATGCTCGAGCCCGAACCGGCACCCGTGCGCACCTTCAAGGCCGCCCCCGAGCCGGAACCCGAACCCGAGGTCCTCGAGGAGGGCCCGCTCGGCATCCCCGGGATCAACTACGCCGCCTACCGCAACGCCGAGCGCGTCCTCGCCGAGGAGAATCCCGCCTGCGGCATGCACTGGACGCTCCTCGCCGGCATCGGCCGCGTCGAGTCCGGACACGCCAACGGTGGTCGCGCCGACGACAAGGGCAACCTGCTCGAGCCCGTCATCGGATTGCCGCTCAACGGCAGCCTGCCCGGCCAGGCCGTCATCCACGACACCGACGGCGGCGCTCTCGACGGCGACACCGTCTACGACCGCGCGGTCGGGCCGATGCAGTTCATCCCCACCACGTGGAACCAGTACGCGGGCGACGGCAACGGCGACGGGGTCTCCGATCCCCAGAACCTGTACGACTCGACGCTCACCACCGCGAAGTACCTGTGCGACGGCGGCCTCGACATGCGCAACATCGCGCACTCGACGAAGGCGATCCACCGCTACAACAACTCGATGGCCTACGTGGCGAACGTGCTCGCCTGGTCGACGGCCTACTCCACCGGCATCGACCCGAGCCCCGCGGATCTGCCCCGTATCCACTGACAGGCGAAGGCGGTCGTCGGGTCACCTCGACCCGTATCCGGTCGCGAGCGGCCTGCCGCCTACCATGGGCGTCATGGCAGTCAGTGAGTCCGACGTCCGCAGTGCGCTCGCACGGGTCCAGGACCCGGAGATCCGCAAGCCCATCACCGATCTCGGAATGGTCAAGAGCATCGAGATCGGCGCCGACAGCAGCGTCGACGTGGCGATCTATCTGACCACCGCCGGGTGCCCCATGCGCACCGAGATCTCGGAGCGCGTCACCAAGGCCGTCGCCGACGTCGCCGGCGTGGGCGAGGTCCGGGTGACCCTCGACGTGATGAGCGACGAGCAGCGCACCGAGCTCCGCAAGTCGCTGCGCGGCGATTCCACCGAACCCGTCATCCCGTTCGCTCAGCCCGGGTCGCTCACGCGCGTCTACGCGGTGGCCTCCGGCAAGGGTGGTGTCGGCAAGTCGTCGGTCACCGTCAACCTCGCCGCGGCGATGGCCGCGCGCGGACTGTCGGTGGGTGTGCTCGACGCCGACATCTACGGTCACTCGATTCCCCGTATGCTCGGCACGTCCGCGAAGCCCACGCAAGTCGAGCGGATGATTATGCCGCCGATCGCGCACGACGTGAAGATGATCTCCATCGCGCAGTTCACCGAGGGCAACACCCCGGTGGTGTGGCGCGGCCCGATGCTGCACCGCGCGCTGCAGCAGTTCCTCGCCGACGTCTTCTGGGGCGACCTCGACGTCCTGCTCCTCGACCTGCCGCCCGGCACGGGCGACGTCGCCATCTCCGTCGCGCAGCTGATCCCGAACGCCGAGATCCTCGTCGTGACGACGCCGCAGCAGGCCGCCGCCGAGGTCGCCGAGCGTGCCGGTTCGATCGCGCTGCAGACGCGTCAGCGCATCGCCGGCGTGGTGGAGAACATGTCGTGGCTCGAGCTGCCCGACGGCACCCGCATGGACGTCTTCGGCAGCGGTGGCGGTCAGGCCGTCGCCGAGCGGCTCACCCGCGCGGTGGGTGCGACGGTGCCGTTGCTCGGCCAGATCCCGCTCGACCCGGCCGTGCGCGAGGCCGGCGACTCCGGTACTCCGATCGTCCTCGCGGCGCCCGACTCGGCGCCCGCGGTGGCGCTGAAGGAGGTCTCCGACAAGCTCGCGGTGCGCAAGCGCGGACTGGCCGGCATGTCGCTGGGAATCGACACCACGCGTCACCTGTAGAGACCCATATCGATCGAGCCCCCGCCGTGCTTCACGGCGGGGGCTCGATCGTAGGAAAGCTGTCAGGTGGCGTCGGGATCGATCGGCGGCTTCTCGTCCGGAGCGAGCGGCTTCGACAGATTCGGCCGGGCCGCGCCGTTGGTGGGTGTTCCCGGGGTCGCCGAGGACGGCTTGTCGAAATTGCCGGTGAGGATCGAGTCGTCGCCGTCGAGCAGATGCTTCGTGATCACGGCCCGCGGTGTCATGCCGCGCAGCTGGTTCAGCTCGGACAGCGGTTGCCGCAGGTCGTCGAACTCCGGCCCGAGTTCCTGCTTGAGCTGGTCGCGCGCACCCGTGGCGTAGTCGCGTACCTGACGCAGCGACTTGGCCACCCACGAGACGGCGCCGGGCAGGCGCTCCGGGCCGAGAACCACGAGGGCCGCCACGATGAGTACCAGGAACTCGCCCCAACCGATGTTGCCGAACACGCATCCAGGGTACGTGGTCGCGTCCGGATCGCATCACCTACGGGGAAGGTCACATCACGCGAGGGGAACCGTTCAGTCGGAGACGGGGGTGACCTCGACGTCGACGAGGCGGCCGTTGCGCACGAGCTGGACGGTGACCGGCTCGTCGATCTCCTGCTGCTGGACCGCCACGACGAGTTCGTCGGCGCTGGTGACCTCGCGGTCGTCGACCTTGACGATGACGTCGCCCTCGACGATGCCGGCGCGCTGAGCCGGGCTGTCCTGACGGACGTTGGCGACCTCCGCGCCGCTCGCGACGTCGTTGACGACCGAGCGCGCGTTCACGCCGATGTCCGGGTGGCGCATCTCGCCGGTGCGGATCAGCTCCTGCGCCACCTCGGTGACGTCGTCGATGGGGATCGCGAAGCCCAGACCCACCGAGCCGCCGGTCTCCGACTTGATCGCGGAGTTGATGCCGATCACGCGCCCCTCCATGTCGATGAGGGGGCCGCCGGAGTTGCCGGGATTGATCGAGGCGTCGGTCTGGACGGCGTCGATCACCGCGTCGGTGTCGGTGCCCTGTCCGCTGAGCCGCATGGGCCGGTGCAACGCACTGACGATGCCGCGGGTGACGGTCTTGCTCAGGCCGAGCGGCGAACCGACCGCGACGACGTCCTCGCCCACCTGGACGTCCTCGGAGCGGCCCAGTTCGGCGACGACCAGGTTGTCGACGTCCTCGACGGCGAGCACGGCCAGGTCGGTCTTGATGTCGCGTCCGACGATCGATGCGGGCACCTTCGTGCCGTCGTCGAAGGTGACCTGCACCTTCGCGTCGGGATTTCCGGCGGCCATCGAGATGACGTGGTTGTTGGTGACGATGTAGCCGGCACCGTCGATCACCACGCCCGAGCCGGTGCCGGCGTCGCCGCCGACGGTGGTCTGGATGGAGACGACCGCAGGGAGCACGGTGTCGGCGACCCGAGCGACCGCGCCGGTCGGCAGTTCCTCGTCGGGACCCGACTGGCTCAGCGTCACGCCGCGACTGGTCAGCGAGCCGTTGTCGGCGGTCGCCAGTGCCACGACGAGTCCGCCGACCATGCCGATCACGACGGCCACCGCGGCCAGGGTCGCGAGCGCGCGCGGCTGGACGCGGCGGTCGAACAACACTTCACGCAGGGTGAGTCCGGGAGCCGGGGGAAGTTCCTTCTCCTCCGCCTGCCCGACCAGGGGCGGACCGAGCCGCACCGCGGAGTCGGGGTCGCGCCAGGGATCGGGTTCGGTGTCGTCCTCGGCCTCGGCCGCGGGCTGCGAAGGGGGACGCTGGAGCGTCTCGTCGGCGTCGGACGGCCGTCCGTAGGCCTCGGCCAGGATCGCGTCGGTCGGAGGTGCCTGCTGGACGCGCGGGTCGACGACGCGGGGATGGGCCGAGGAGTCGAACGATCCCTCGGTGCCGGCCGGGCGCCCGAAGACACGAGCCGATGCAGGATCGACGGTGGGCCGGTAGACGGGCCGGGGTTCGAGACGGGGAGCGTCGTCGGGGCGCGCGATCGCTCCGTCGGGCAGCCCCGACGAGGCGTTGCCGGACGAGCCTCTGCCCGACGAGTCCTTACCCGACGAGGCATGGGGCAACTCGTCGTCGCGACGAGGATCGTCGCCGGCCCGTCGTTCGGTGTGCTGCGCAGATTCGGCCGTCACGCGTGCCCGTCTCCCCCGTCTAGGTCCGTCACGCAGCCCAGTATCACCGATGGCATCGGATCACCTGTTACCGCCCGTCCGGTCACCGGCGCCGGAGAATCGACCAGCGGCGCGCGGCGAAGCCTTCCTCCGCCTGCGGCTGCGGGGACGGATCGCACAGGTGTGAAGGAATGTTGCTGAGCGTCCCGAGCAGAGAACTCGGCATACGCGGTACGTGATCGGCAGCGGACCGCAGTGCGTGGCGGGCCTGCTGCTGGGCTTCGACCTCGGCGGCACACTCCGGACACATCGACAGGTGCTGGGCGGCCCGCATGTAGGCCGCCATGCGCAGTTCGCCGTCGACGAATGCGGCAACTGCCTCGCTGGCGAGATGTTCCGTGGAGCCGAACCTGCGAGGTGGTTGCACCATCGTCATCACTACCTCCCGGCGGCTACCCCGCATCGACGCGACCGTTTTCGACCTTTCCATGCTCGCGCAGGTACTCGCGGAGTGCCTGGCGGCCTCGGTGGATACGACTACGCACCGTACCGAGTTTCACCCCCAGTGTGGCACCGATCTCCTCGTAGGACAGACCTTCGATGTCACAGAGCACCACTGCGGCACGGTACTCGGGTCCGAGCGAGTCCAGAGCGGACTGCAGGTCGGCGCCGAGACGCGCGTCGTGGTAGATCTCCTCGGGGTTCGGCCCTGCGGCCGGTACACGATCGTAGTCCTCCGGGAGCGCTTCCATCCGGATGCGGTTCCGGCGGCGCACCATGTCCAGGAAGAGGTTCGTGGTGATGCGGTGCAACCAGCCCTCGAAAGTGCCGGGCTGGTAGTTCTGCAACGACCGGAAGACGCGGATGAAGGTCTCCTGCGTGAGATCCTCCGCGTCCTGGGCGTTGCCGGACAGGCGGTAGGCGAGTCGGTAGACGCGGTCGCCGTGCTCACGAACGAGTTCGTCCCACGACGGCATGGCCGCGCGGTCCCCGGTGGCGTCGAACGCCGCGGTGCCGCTCAGGTCCGCCTCGAGGGCAGCGTCGAGCGCCGAGGCGTCGTTCTCGGGAACGGTGTGGGATCGGGTCATGTGGATCGGTGGATCCTCCTCGTCGGGATCGCAAGGTGGTACGGGCTTCGGGGCCTACAACACTCGCCCTGCTGGGAATATTCCTTCACAGGAAGGTTCCCCGAGGGCGGTGCGTCCTCGAAGTCGTGAACCGGTGCGATCGTCCGGTTCGTCGAGTGTCAGTTTTCCTCGCGGCGATGTGGCCGCCGTATGAGTAACCTGAAACGTCCCTGAGAAAACCGCTCCGGGCATGTTCATCCGCCGAAATCACACAACTGACGGCACCACTCCGTGCGCGCCTGCCTGCGCGAACGAATCGCCGAGGATAGCCTCAGTGAGGTGCAGACCAACGCCGATCGCATCCTGACCCACGCGGAGAACATCGTCGTCGAGGACGACGAGCTCGCCGCGGCGCGTGACCGTGCCGAAGATCTGGGCGCCGACCCGGTGTCCCCCTCCGTCGGAGCCGCCCTCGCGATGTTCGCCCGCATGCTCGACGCGAAGACGGTAGTGGAGATCGGGACCGGTGCGGGTGTGAGCGGACTGTGGTTGCTGCACGGCCTGCGCGAGGACGGCGTGCTCACCACGATCGACAGCGAACCGGAACATCAGCGGGCCGCGAAGATCGCCTTCCGTGAAGCCGGCATCGTGGCGTCGCGCACCCGGCTCATCAACGGCCGCGCGCTGGACGTGCTGCCGCGACTCGCCGATTCCGGCTACGACATGGTCTTCGTCGACGCGACTCCCGCCGACCATCCGCACTTCGTGCGCGAAGGGGTGCGTCTGCTGCGGCCGGGTGGCGTGATCGTGCTGCACAACGCCCTGCTCGACGGTCGCGTCGCCGATCCGGCCGCCCGCGACGCGACGGTGCTCGCGGTGCGCGAGGCGACCCGCGCGGTGTCCGACGACGAACGTCTCGCTCCGGTGGTCCTCCCCCTCGGCGACGGTCTGCTCTGCGCGGTGCGCCTCAGCTGATTCGCCGTCGGGGCGGGCACGGTCTCAGATCCAGATCCCCTTGCCGATGGCGACGACACCACCGTTGCTGACCGCGAACCGCTGACGGTCGCGCTCGAGGTCCACGCCGATGATCTCGCCGTCGCCGACGACGACGTTCTTGTCGAGGATCGCCCGGCGCACCACCGCACCCTTGCCGATGCGCACCCCGGGCATGAGCACGCTGCCCTCGACGGTCGCTCCGTCGTCGACCATGACGTTCGAGCTCAGCACCGAGTTGCGGACCGTGGCGGCCGACAGGATGCTGCCGGCGCCGACGATCGATTCCTGAGCCAGACCGCCCTGCACGAACTTCGCGGGCGGCAGGTTCTCGGCGGCACCGCGGATGGGCCAGCGCCGGTTGTAGAGGTTGAAGATCGGGTGGACCGACACGAGGTCCATGTGGGCGTCGTAGAAGGCGTCGAGCGTTCCGACGTCGCGCCAGTAGGCACGGTCGCGTTCGGTCGCGCCCGGGACGACGTTGTCGTTGAAGTCGTAGACGTGGGCCTCGCCCTGCTCGACGAGCGCGGGGATGATGTCGCCGCCCATGTCGTGATCGGAGTCGGGATTCTCCGAGTCGGCCCGCAGCGCCTCGACGAGGACCTTCGTGGTGAAGACGTAGTTGCCCATGGACGCGAACGTGACGTTGGGGTCGTCGGGCGTCCCGGGCGGGTGTGCGGGCTTCTCGAGGAACTGGGTGATCCGGCCGCTCTCGTCGCTGTCGATACAGCCGAACGCGAAGGCCTCGCTGCGCGGGACGCGGATACCGGCGACGGTGACGCCGGCTCCCGACTCGATGTGCTGGCGCACCATCTGCTCGGGGTCCATCCGGTACACGTGGTCGGCGCCGAAGACCACGATGTACTCGGGATCCTCGTCGTAGACCAGGTTGAGCGACTGCAGGATCGCGTCGGCACTGCCGGTGTACCAGCGGGGGCCGAGTCGCTGCTGGGCCGGCACCGGGGTGATGTACTCACCGGTGAATCCGGACAGGCGCCAGGTCTGCGAGATGTGCCGGTCGAGAGAGTGCGACTTGTACTGCGTGAGAACGCAGATGCGCAGGTAACCGGCATTCACGAGATTGCTGAGCACGAAGTCGATGAGGCGGTACGCGCCCCCGAACGGCACTGCCGGCTTGGCTCTGTCCGCGGTCAGCGGATACAGACGTTTGCCCTCGCCGCCGGCGAGAACGATTCCAAGCACATGGGGCTGGCTCCTCACACGCTTCAACCTATCCCCCGACCCAGGCCGCCGCCAGCGAAGCGCGATCTCGACGCCGATCGGAGTGTCGGGGCCGGGTGGCCGGAACCTGCGCGGCCCGCTACTTTGAGGCGGTGAGGGTGGCAATGATGACGCGGGAATATCCGCCTGAGGTGTACGGCGGGGCCGGAGTCCACGTCACCGAACTCGTCGAACAACTGCGTCGACTGGTCGAGGTCGACGTGCACTGCACAGGTGCACCGCGCGACACCGCGTTCGTGCACTCCCCCGACCCGGCATTGCGCGATGCCAATCCCGCCCTGACGACCCTGTCCGCCGGATTGCGCATGGCGCACGCTGCCGCCGGGGTCGACGTGGTGCACTCGCACACCTGGTACACGGGGCTGGCCGGTCATCTCGCCGCCGAACTCCACGACGTCCCGCACATCCTCACCGCGCACTCCCTCGAGCCGCGGCGGCCGTGGAAGGCCGAGCAACTCGGTGGCGGTTACCGCATCTCCTCCTGGTCCGAACGCAACGCCGTCCGGTACGCCGATGCGATCATCGCGGTCAGCGACGGGATGCGCCTCGACGTGCTCGACGCCTACCCGTTCGTCGATCCCGCTCGGGTCCACGTGGTGCGCAACGGTATCGACACCACCGTCTGGCATCCGGGCCCGGCCGAGCCGGGCCACGAGTCCGTCGTCACCCGCATCGGTCTCGATCCGGACCGCCCGATCGTCGTGTTCGTCGGCCGCATCACCCGGCAGAAGGGCGTCGGGCACCTGATCTCCGCGGCGCACCACCTCGACCCCGACATCCAGCTCGTCCTGTGTGCCGGCGCGCCCGACACCCCCGAGATCGCCGCGGAGACCGAACGCGCGGTGGCCGCCCTGCAGGATTCCCGCGACGGGGTGCACTGGGTGCGCGAGATGCTGCCCACCGAATCGGTCCGCGAACTGCTCTCGGCGGCGACGGTTTTCGTCTGCCCGTCGGTGTACGAACCGTTGGGGATCGTCAACCTCGAGGCGATGGCCTGCGAGACCGCCGTGGTGGCCTCCGACGTGGGGGGCATCCCGGAGGTCGTGGAGGACGGGACCACCGGGCGTCTGGTGCACTACGACGCGTTCGACACCGCGACCTACGAGCGTGCGCTCGCCGATGCCGTCAACGACGTCGCACGCGACCGCGACCGTGCCGCGCAGTGGGGCCGGGCCGGACGCGACCGCGCCGTCAGCGAGTTCTCGTGGGCGCAGATCGCCCGCCAGACCGTCGCCGTCTACCAGCAGGTGATCACGGCGCGGTAGATTCGTCGGCCGTTCCGATCCGTCGCCACGTGGTGACGGTGACCGACACCGTCACGTCGAACGGGTCGGGCAGAGAGGCCAGCAACTCCGCGCGCCGGTCGGACGTCACGTGGTGGGCCGACGGCCCCATCCCCGCGACGAGGCCGAGCACGTCGCGCGGGAGTGAGGCCGTGAAACGCACGTCCGTCCGTCCCGCCCGCTCGAAACGTCCCGACAGCGCGGACGAGAGCCGCTCGGTCTTCCGGTCGTCCACGCTCACCATGCCGGGCAACTCGACCAGTTCGCGCAGATGCTCCGAGGTGGGTGTCGCGACGACGAGCGTTCCGCCCGGGGCAAGCACGCGATGGCTCTCGGCGGCGTTGCGGGGCGCGAACACCGACAGCACATGAGTGAGCGACGCCGACTTCACGGGCAGTCGCTGCCACGCGTCGGCGAGGATCGCTCCGGTCCGGGGATGGCTGCGGGCGATGCGTCGCACCGCGGGCTTGGAGACGTCGAGTCCGATGCCGCGCGCTGCCGGCAGGGCGTCGAGCACGGACGCGAGGTACTGCCCCGTACCGGCCCCGACCTCGAGGATCGCAGCGTCGGCGGCTGTGTCCACCGCATGGGCGCCTGTGTCCACCGAATCGGCCGTGTCGACGCACGCGTCGGCGACCGCGCGGCGGATGGGGTCGTAGTGCCCGGCACCGAGGAAGTCGGCGCGGGCGGCGATCATCTCGGCGGTGTCGCCGGTGAACGGTGTCGAACCGCCGGCGAGCAGCGACACGTAGCCCTGGCGTGCGACGTCGAAGCTGTGCCCGCGATCGCACACCACGACGTTGTCGTCGAGGTCGAGCGCGGACTCGCAGTGAGGGCACGCGAGAAGGTCGATCACGTCGGCGAGCATCGCGCCTCCGATCGCGTTCTCAGGACGACACCGGGCCCCGCGCGCCGAGGAGCGCGGGGCCCGGAGTGCCCTGAGAGGGGCCGATCAGCTGGTGACACTCTTGAGTTCGTCGCCGAGTGCCGCAGCCTCTTCCGGCGTGAGCTCGACGACCAGACGTCCGCCGCCCTCGAGTGGAACCCTCATGACGATTCCTCGTCCCTCTTTGGTTGCTTCGAGGGGACCGTCCCCGGTCCGGGGCTTCATGGCCGCCATCCTCTGCTCCCTCCAAATCTGCACCCGACCGCCGGGCGCGTGGGTTACCGTGTGGTTGCATCGCCGGTCGCGGCGACGCGCACCTTCTCATTCTTCCCTATCCGGAATACGTGCGCGTAGCTGACTCCTGGGTAAGAGACTCCTCCGGGTTCTACGGGTCGAGTGACACCCAGCACGATTCGAGATGATCGTCGACCATCCCGGTGGCCTGCATCAGCGCATATGCAGTGGTAGGGCCCACAAACCGGAAGCCGTGACGCTTCAGCTCACGGGCCATCGCCGTGGACTCCGGCGTGACCGCCGGAATCTCCTCGACCGTTACCGAACGTCGCGCGCGTCGCGGCGGTGCGAACGACCACAGCAGCTCGTCGAGGTCGGTGGGCAGTTCGAGCACGGCCCGCGCGTTGGCGATCACCGCCTCGATCTTGCGGCGGTTGCGCACGATGCCGGGGTCGGCGAGCAACCTCTCGACGTCGGCCTCCGTGAAGCGGGCGACAGCCTCGACGTCGAAGCCGTGGAAGGCCGCGCGGAAGGCCTCCCGCTTGCGCAGGATCGTCAGCCACGACAGGCCCGACTGGAACGCCTCGAGGGAGAGCCGTTCGAACATCTCGTCGCGGCCGTGGAGCGGCCGGCCCCACTCGTAGTCGTGATAGTCGCGGTAGAGCGACGAACCGGGACCGTCGACGGCCCACGGGCACCGCACGCGGTCGTCGGTATCGGCCACGGCCCCCTGCTCGTCGATGTCGGTTACGGCAGCGTGCTCGCCGGTGTCGGCCACAGGCCCCCGCCCGTCCGCCGTCATCGTGACTCCCCCGTCGACTCCGACGATGCGCTCTCCGGAACGTCCTCCGCTTCGAGCTCTTCTGCCCCGACGTCCTTCCCCGTGCCGTCGACCGGTTCCCCGGCCGCGCGGGTCTCGGCGTCGGCAAGGCGGACCCGCAGGTCGTCGACCTCGCGGGCGAGACGATCGAGCGCCCAGTCGACCTCGCTCATCTTGTAACCCCGCACGGTCTGCTGGAACCGCAGGTCGCGGATGTCGGTGCCGGTGACGTCGGTGGCCGGCAGCACCGTGACGGTGGTGCCCGGAGGCAGCGGCGCCAACGTCTCACCCCGGCCGAAGACGGCGCTCGCGACGAAGAACAGCACGGCGGCGACGCCCGCCATCACGAGCACGTACAGCAGAACCGTGAGCATGCTCCGATCTTGGCACGAGCGTCCGACACCGGCCGGGACCGGTGCCGGACGGTCGGCTCAGCCGGTGACCGTCACCATCGGCGGGCGATCTGTGAGATCGACGGAGGTGTCGAACGGGACGAACGCGTCGCCCTCCACCAGGAACTGGGTGAGCGGCGCCCCCGAATCGGGGATCCCGCATCGCGAGAGCATCGTGCCCACGATCTGCCGGCTCATCGCCCCGAGTTCGGACAGCGGCCGGTTGCGATGCTTACGGACTCCGAGGTTGACCTGCGCGATCGCGTGGAGACCGAACCGGTCGTAGGTGTCGAGCAGCAACCCGATCTCCACCCCGTAACCCGGTGCGAACGGGACCGACTCGAGCAGTTCCCGCGTCCCCGCGTACTCACCGCCGAGCGGTTGCAGCACGCAGGTCAGCTCCGGTCGCAGGGCCGCGAGCAGCGGCCGTGCGACGAGCTCGGTCACGCGGCCACCACCGTGGGCGTCCTCGCCACCACCGGTGCGCAGGGGCCGCCGGTAGTACCCCTTGACGAGGTGGACACCGTCGCCGAGCAGCAGCGGCCCGAGCAGTTTCGGCACGAAGGCCGGATCGGGATCGATCAGATCGGAGTCGACGAAGGCGATGATGTCGCCGGAGGTCGCCGCGAGCGACCGCCACAGCACCTCGCCCTTACCGGGGACCGGTTCGATGCCCGGTACCGCTTCCTCCCTGGACATGACGCGGGCGCCCGCCGCGCGCGCCCGGGAGGCGGTCTCGTCGGTGGAACCCGAATCGAGGACCACCAGTTCGTCCACGAGACCACCGAGCAGCGGGTGGATCGTGTCGATCACTCCCGCGACGGTCTCCTCCTCGTTGAGGGCGGGCAGCACCACGGTCACCGTGCGACCGGCCTTGGCCGCGATCAGCTCGTCGATCGCCCAGGCGGGCCGATCCCAGCTGTTGACCTCGTTCCATGTGCGTGCAGGTGCACTCATGCCAACCCCCTCACCGTGCGCGCCGGCGGACGTGTGCCCGCGATCGCCGCGACCATGTCGACCACCCGACGTGTGGCTGCCACCTCGTGTACCCGGAACATCCGTGCGCCGGCCGCTGCGGCCAAAGCTGTCGCTGCCAATGTGCCCTCCAACCGGTCGGCGAGTTCGACTCCCAGAGTCTCCCCCACGAAGTCCTTGTTGCTCAGCGCCATAAGCACAGGCCACCCGGTTTTTACAAGAACGTCCACGTGCCGCAACAGAGCGAGTCCGTGATGGGTGTTCTTTCCGAAATCGTGGGTCGGATCGATGAGGATCGAGTCGCTCGCGACGCCGGCGCGGGCGGCGGCATCCGCGGCGGTGACGACCTCCGCGACGACCTCCTCGACGACGTCGGTGTACCGCACGCGGTGCGGACGGGTGCGCGGGACGGCGCCGCCGGTGTGGGAGCAGACGATGCCGGCCCCGAGTTCGGCGGCGACCGCGACGAGCTCGGGGTCGGCACCGGCCCACGTGTCGTTGATCAGATCGGCGCCCTCGCCCACGGCGCGACGCGCGACCTCGCTGCGCCAGGTGTCGACGCTGATGAGCACATCCGGATACCGCTCGCGGATCGCGGCGACGAACGGCACGACGCGCCGGATCTCCTCGTCGCTGTCGACGACCTCACCCGGCCCGGCCTTCACCCCGCCGATGTCGACGAGGTCGGCCCCCTTGGCCACCGCACGGTCGACGGCGGCGAGCGCCGCGTCGTCCTCGAAGGTCGCTCCCCGGTCGTAGAACGAGTCCGGGGTGCGGTTGACGATCGCCATGACGAGCGCCCTGTCGGTGGCGACGGTGCGCCCGCACAGGGTGGACGGTGCCGGACCGGGACGGGTCACGGGGGTCTGCTCGTCGACATCGGTCGCGGGGCCGCTCATGATCCCATCCTGACATGCTCAGCGACCGGGCAATTCTCCCCGCGCGACGCCGTCGACGAAGCCGTCGAAGATCGGACGGTAACCCTCGCTGCGACTCGCGAGGACGTACACCTCGTCCTCGCCGGTCTCGCTGTAGCCCTGCTTGCGCAGATCGACCTTCCGGCTCTTGAAGGTCGTCGTGTACTCGAGCTCGTCGACGATGCGGACGAAGAGCGGGACGGCGTAGTCCGGCAACGCGTCGTGCAGCGACTTCGCGAGTGCCGCCCCGTCGAGTTCGGCGCCCTCCTTCAGCGTGACCGCGGCCATCCCGGCGCGGCCGTCGGCCCCGTCGACCTCGACGCCGTAGACGACGGCCTCGGCGACCGTCTCGTGCGACGACACCGCGGCCTCGACCTGCGTGGTCGCGACGTTCTCCCCCTTCCACCGGAAGGTGTCGCCGAGCCGGTCGACGAAGGCGACGTGCATCCAGCCCTGGTCGCGGACGAGGTCGCCGGTGTCGAACCAGACGTCGCCGTCGGAGAACGCGTCGCGCAGCAGCTTCTTCTCGGTGGCCTCGGGATCGGTGTACCCGTCGAAGGGTGCGCGCGAGGTGACCTTCGCGAGGAGCAGTCCGACCTCGCCCTTGCCGACCTTCTTCAACCGGCCGTCGTCGCCACGACGCGCCTGCCCGGAATCGGGGTCGTACTCGACGACGGCGTAGGGCAGCGGGCAGATGCCGGCGGTGCGCTTCTGGTCGAGCGCGTTGATGAAGGCGATGTTGCATTCGCTGGCGCCGTAGAACTCGGCGACGCGGTCGATGCCGAAGCGTTCGGTGAACTCGTCCCACAGTTCGGCGCGCAGGCCGTTGCCCACGGCCAGGCGGATCCCGTGGTCGGCGTCGTCCTCCCGCGGCGGCTGGTTGAGCAGGTAGCGGCAGATCTCGCCGATGTAGATGAAGGCCGTGGCGCCGTTGCGCTCCGCGTCGTTCCAGAAGTTGGACGCCGAGAACTTCCGGCCGAGCCCGAAGGTGGCACCGGCGGCGAGCACCGAGGACAACGCGACCGTCAGGGCGTTGTTGTGGTAGAGCGGCAGGCAGGAGTACAGGACGTCGGTGCGGCGCAGGCGCACGCCGAGGCTGCCGAGACCCGACATCGACTTCAGCCACCGGAAATGCGTCATGCGGCTGGCCTTCGGCAGCCCCGTCGTCCCGGAGGTGAAGATGTAGTAGGCCGTCTCCGACGCCTGCAGGTCCTCGGTGACGGCGGGATTCGACGCATCGGCGTCGCGGGCGGCGGTGGCGAGTTCGTCGAAGCGCAGCACGGTGCGCGCCTGCGGTTCGCCGCCGAGCGAGTCGACGGCCTCCTCGCACTCCTCCCCGATCACGAGGACGGCGCTGTCGAGCAGCGACAGGCTGTGCTCGAGCACCTCACCGCGCTGGTTGATGTTGAGCATGCCGGCGGCCGCACAGAGCTTGACCGCGGCCAGGGCGACCAGCAGGGTCTCGGGCCGGTTGCCCATGAGGATGCCGACGACCTCGCCCTTGCCGACCCCACGATCGGCAAGTACCGCGGCGTACCGGTTGACCTGCGCGTTGGCTTCGCCGTACCCGATGGAGTCGCCCTCGAACCGGATGAAGGGGCGCTCCGGGTGACGCTCGGCGAGCTTCTGGAAGACCGACCCGATCGTCTCGCGGGCGGTCGGCTTCCGGGTCATCCCGGCTGCTCCGCGCAACACGATGGGGAGATCGGTAGCCATCCGGGGCAGTTTCGAGACGAGTCCGGGCAGGGACACGACGGGGGCATTGCCTCGATCGGATCGAGTGGTCACGACAATTTTCCTCACGGCGACGTCGGGGACGGGCGGGTTCGCTCGGGCGACACCCACGGCGTTCCCCCGAACTTACCGAAGAGTAGATAAGCGCGCGGCGAAGTGGAACACCTCAGACCGCCGCGTACGGAGCAGCGCAGCGGTCGAGCGCGTCCGCGAGGTCGGTGGTGACCGCGAGACCGTCGAGTGCGCGTTGCGCGACGAAGCCGGTGTCGACCATCGACCCGAGCCAGCCGAGCAGGCCGTCGAAGTGCCCCGTGGGATCGAGCAGGACGACCGGCTTGTCATGCATACCGAGATACCCCGCGGTCCACGTCTCGAACAGTTCCTCGAGGGTTCCGATGCCGCCGGGCAGGGTCAGGAAGGCGTCGGCGCGGTCCTCCATGATGCGTTTGCGCTCGCGCATCGTCTCGGTGACGATCAGCTCGTCGGCGTCGACGTCCGCGACCTCGCGGTGCACGAGCGCCTTCGGGATGACCCCGATCGTGTGCGCACCCGCCGCGCGGGCCGCGTCGGCGACCGCTCCCATCATCGACACGTTGCCGCCACCGGAGACCAGCTGCCAGCCCCGTCGGCCGATCTCGGTGCCGACCGAGGCGGCGAGTTCGAGGAACTTCTGGTCGACAGGTCCCGACGCGCAGTACACACAGACCGACAGAGATTCGGTCACCATCCACTCCCGTTTCCGTACAGTTCGTTCTCGTCCTCGCCGCGATGCGCCTCGAGGATGATGTCCACCGTCTCCTCGATGCTGTCGGTGACGTACAGCAGGTCCAGATCGGCGGGTGAGATCTTGCCGCCGCGGACCAGCGTCTCGCGCAGCCAGCCCACCAGACCGTTCCAGTACTCCGATCCGAACAGCACGATCGGGAACTGCGTGATCTTGCGGGTCTGCACGAGGGTCAGTGCCTCGAACAGCTCGTCGAGCGTCCCGAAACCGCCGGGCAGACACACGAACGCCTGCGAGTACTTCACGAACATCGTCTTGCGCGCGAAGAAGTACCGGAAGTTCAGTCCGAGATCGACCCACTCGTTGAGCCCCTGCTCGAAGGGCAGCTCGATCCCCAGACCGATCGACAGTCCCCCGGCCTCGCTGGCACCGCGGTTGGCCGCCTCCATCGCGCCCGGGCCGCCACCGGTGACGACGGCGTATCCGGCGTGGACGAGTGCGGCGCCGAGCTCACGGCCGATCTCGTACTCCTCGTGATCGGCCGGGGTGCGTGCCGATCCGAAGACGGTGACGGCGCGAGGCACCTCGGCGAGCGCACCGAAGCCTTCGACGAACTCGCTCTGGATCCGCAGCACACGCCACGGATCGGTGTGCACCCAATCGGACGGGCCGCGGCGATCGAGCAGCCGCTGGTCCATCGTCGTCGTCTCGCGGGCGAGAGAGCCGCGCAGCTGCACCGGGCCCTGGTGCACGACCTCGCGACGGGAGCCGCGTTCGGAGGAGGAGTTGTCGCCGGACATGGCGGCCACGTTATCGGGTGAGATAGGAGCGCAGAACGGAGGTCACCTCGGTGATCCGCCCCACTTCGACGTGCTCGTCGCGCTTGTGCGCGAGGTTCGGATCGCCCGGGCCGTAGTTGACGGCCGGAATCCCCAGCGCCGCGAACCGCGAGACGTCGGTCCAGCCGTACTTGGCCCGGAACTTCCCACCCGCGGCCTCGACGAGCGCGGCCGCCGCCGGGTTCGACAGTCCGGGCAGCGCGCCGGGCGACATGTCGGTGAGCTCCATCGAGATCGCGAGACCGTCGAAGACCTCCCGGACGTGCGCGAGTGCGTCGTCGGGGCTGCGATCCGGGGCGAACCGGAAGTTCACGTCGAGCGCGGCCGCGTCGGGCACCACGTTCCCGGCGACACCGCCCTCGATGCGCACGGCCGACAGTCCTTCCCGGTACACACAGCCGTCGATGTCGACCGACCGCGCCTCGTAGCGGGCCAGCCGGTCCAGCACGGGAGCGAGCTTGTGGATCGCGTTGTCGCCGAGCCAGGAGCGCGCCGAGTGCGCCCGCACACCGCCGGTCGTGATCCGCACCCGCAGGGTGCCCTGGCAGCCGGCCTCGATCTCACCCGAGGTGGGTTCGCCGAGGATCGCGACGTCCGCGTCGAGCCAGTCGCGCAGTTCGGTCTCGATCCGTCCGAGCCCGTTGTACGCGGCCGCGATCTCCTCGCAGTCGTACATCACGATCGTCAGGTCGTGCGCGGGATCGGTGACGGTCGCGGCGAGGTGCAGGAAGACGGCGTCGCCGGCCTTCATGTCGGAGGTGCCGCATCCCCACAGCAGGTCGCCGTCGCGCCGCGACGGCACGTTGTCGGCGATCGGGACGGTGTCGAGGTGGCCGGCGAGCATCACACGGCTGCCGAGCCCGCGGTTCGTCCGCGCCAGGACACAGTTGCCGTTGCGCACGATCTCGAAGCCGTCGGTCTGCTCGCGCAGAGCCGTCTCCACGGCGTCGGCGATGAGCGTCTCGTTCTGCGACACGCTCGGGATGTCGACGAGCGCGGCGGTCAGTTCGACGGGGTCGGCGTGCAGGTCCAGCTGCGGTACGGGCATACCTGCACGATACGAAACGCGCCTGTTCCTCAGACCCCGCACACGATTTTCTCAGGGGGGACACAGGCGCAGGACCGCCTCGCGTACGCTTCTCACCCGTGAGTGCACACGGAGCATCAGCAGTAGGCATCGCGAACATCACGGAGGACGGGACCGTCCTCGACACGTGGTACCCGGCACCCGCCCTCGGCGAGCCGAGCGAGACCGGAACCACGCGACTCGAGGGCACGGACATCCCGTCCGATCTCGCCCTGCTCGCCGGTCACGACGAGGCGCGCGAGGTCCAGCAGGTCGTGGTGCGCACCGACATCGCAGACCTGTCGAAGCCGCCCGTCGACACTCACGACGCCTACCTGCGCCTGCACCTGCTGTCGCACCGTCTCGTCCAGCCGCACGGACTCAACCTCGACGGCATCTTCGGTCTGCTCGCGAACGTCGTGTGGACCAACTACGGCCCGTGCTCGCTCGAGAACTTCGAGACCGTGCGCTCGCGTCTGCGCATCCGCGGACCGGTGACCGTCTTCGGTGTCGACAAGTTCCCCCGCATGGTCGACTACGTCGTTCCCGCCGGTGTCCGCATCGCCGACGCCGACCGCGTCCGCCTCGGCGCGCACCTCGCGTCCGGCACCACCGTGATGCACGAGGGCTTCGTCAACTTCAACGCCGGCACGCTCGGCAACTCGATGGTCGAGGGCCGCATCTCCGCGGGTGTCGTCGTCGACGACGGTTCCGACATCGGTGGTGGCGCCTCGATCATGGGCACCCTCTCCGGTGGTGGCAAGGAGGTCATCTCCGTCGGCAAGCGCTGCCTGCTCGGCGCGAACGCCGGCGTGGGCATCTCGCTCGGCGACGACTGCATCGTCGAGGCCGGCCTGTACGTCACCGCCGGCACCAAGGTCACCGGCCCGGACGGCACCGTCGTCAAGGCCGCGACCCTCAGCGGCGCATCCAACCTCCTGCTGCGACGCAACTCGGTGAGCGGCGCGGTCGAGGTCGTGCCGAACAAGGGCAGCGGAGTCGAACTGAACGCAGCTCTGCACGCCAACGACTAGCTCTGCACCCCACGACAGATTCGGAACCGAGAAACTGTGAGTGAAACCCAGCGGCCCGCTTCCGAGGTCGAACATCTCGGGAGCGGCCTGAAGGTCCGCCATCTGACCATGATGGGACTCGGCTCCGCCATCGGCGCGGGCCTGTTCCTCGGTTCCGGAGTGGGTATCGCCGCCGCCGGTCCGGCCATCATCGTGTCGTACCTGCTCGCCGGCGTGATGATCATCTTCGTGATGCGCATGCTCGGCGAGATGGGTGCCGCGCTGCCGGTGAGCGGTTCGTTCTCCCACTACGCGCGCATCGGGATCGGCCGCTGGGCCGGATTCAGCATGGGCTGGCTGTACTGGTTCATGCTGATCATGGTGCTCGGTGTCGAGATCACCGGCGCCTCCGCGATCGTGCAGTCGTGGCTACCGGGCGTACCCCAATGGGTGGTCGCGCTGGTGTTCGTCACCTTCTTCGCGGTGGTCAACCTCGCGCGGGTCGCCAACTTCGGTGAGTTCGAGTTCTGGTTCGCGGCACTGAAGGTCGCGGTCATCCTCGGCTTCCTGGTGATCGGCATCCTGCTCGTGTTCGGTCTGCTTCCCGGCACCGAACCCGTCGGCACCACGCACCTGCTCGGCGACGGCGACGGTTTCGCACCCAACGGCATCGCCGGCATCGCGGCCGGTCTGCTCGCGGTGGCCTTCGCGTTCGGCGGCATCGAGATCGTCACGATCGCCGCAGCCGAATCCAAGGACCCGGAACGGTCCATCGCGACCGCCGTGCGCAGCGTCGTCTGGCGCATCTCGATCTTCTACCTCGGGTCGATCTCGATCATGGTGCTCGTGCTGCCGTGGACCGCGGCGAGCGGCGAGACCTCCCCGTTCGTCTCGGTGCTCGACATCGCCGGCATCCCCTACGTGTCCGGCTTCATGGAACTCGTCGTGGTGATCGCGCTGCTGTCGGCGTTCAACGCCAACGTCTACGGCACCTCCCGCATGGCCTACTCGCTGGCACGCGGCGGCGACGGCCCGGCCTGGCTCAGCAAACTCACCCACCACGGAGTGCCCCGCAACGCGGTGCTCGTCTCGGTGTTCTTCGGTTTCGTCAGCGTGTGGCTCAACTGGCTGCTGCCCGACACCATCCTCGGGATCCTGCTCAACGCGGTCGGATCGGCGCTCATCGCGATCTGGTTGTTCATCGTCGTCTCGCATCTGCGGCTGCGCCGCAAGTTCGAGCGCGAAGGCACCATCCGCCTGCGCATGTGGCTGTTCCCCTATCTCAGCTGGTTCACGCTCGCGATGCTCATCGGCTTCATCGTGCTGATGCTGTCCGACAGCGCGGCCCGGGTCCAGCTCGCGTCGACCTTCGTGCTGTTCCTGATCATCACGGCGCTCGGCTTGCTCTGGCACCGCACCCACGACGACAAGACGGTCAGCCACCCGTCCGATCGGCCAGCGCAGTGAGCACCAGCTCGGTGATGTCGAGCGGATCGCTCGTCCGGTAGCTCACCCCTCCGGTCGCCGCGGCGATCTGCTCGAGGGTTGCGGTGTCCACGTCCTCACCGAGTCCGATCGTCACGATCCGGACCGGCCTGGACGGATCGTTCTCGTTCGAGAGGACCGCGAGCAGTTCGTCCTTCGACATCGCGGAACCGTTGTCGGCGCCGTCGGTCACCACGACGACACTGTTGGCCGCGCGCGGATCGTAGCTGTCCTGCACGTACCGGAAGGCCGCGAGGATCGTGTCGTAGAGTGCGGTGGTCTCGTCGGCCGTACCGGCCATCTGCGCGACGAGCGAGGTGAGCAGGTCGCGTTGGGTACCGTCGTCCACCACCGCATCGAAGCGCCGGATCGGTGCCGCCACGATGTAGTCCCCCGTTGCCTCGGCGCGGTCGTTCGGCAATGTGGCGTAGTCGCTCACTCCCCCACCGAAGAACCACAGGCCCGCTGAGACGTTCCCGGGCAGGACCTCGTTGGCGGCGGTCGCGGCGCGCCGGACCAGTTCGATCCGACTCTCGTCGCCGAGATTACGGTTCATCGACGCGGAGACGTCCACCGCGAACACGGTGCGCACGGGAAGCGCCTGCAACGCCCACACGTTCATCGCCTCCTCGGCGACGGTCTCGTCGTCGAGTTCGAGCACCGGCACCGCTCCCACACCGCGGCCGTCGGGCAGGGGTCGTCCGCCTCCGTCCCGGAAGCCGTGACGGGTCAGCCTGTCGAGTCCTTCGGACGTGTGCAGCGCGTCGGTCAGCGCCGTGGCGGCCGCCGCCGCGGCGTCGTGCCGTTCTCCGCGCGCCGTCACGACCACCGGATAGTCCACGAGCAGCGTCCCGGTGGCGGGTACCTCGATGCCCAGTTCGCGCTTGTGGACGCTGCGATAGGTCTCGACCTGCTGTTCGGTGCTCACCACCGTCCCACCATCGGCGACGGTCTCCTCGAGCAAGGTCGATCCGGTAGGTACCTCCTCGTCGCGAACCCCCTCCCGCTCGGCGAGCGGCGCCATGACGGGACGGACCGTGCCCATCGCGACGGGATCGTCGGCGGCCTCGGCCAGCACGGCGCGGATGGCACCTGCCGCGGGACCGGAGCGCAAGGGATTGCCGAAGACGAGACCGGGATCGGACAGGGCCTCCTGCCAGTCGGCCGCCGGTTCGACGGTGCCCGGCGCACCCGCGATCACGAGCGGCGTGGTGGCCAGCGGTGTCGACACCGTGCGCACCGGGCCCGTGGCGGTCTCACCCGCCCACGACGCCCACCATCCGCCCGCCGGGAGCCACAGGTCAGGAACGTCGTCGGTCGCCAGTCGCGCCGACACCTCCCCCGGTTCCTGTTCGACGATCTCGAACTCCGTACATCCGGATACCGAGGTCCCCTCGATCACCGGTGCGAGGTCGGCGGTGACCGCCACGGTGTAGCGCTCGGAGTCGTCGCACCCACTCCGCCGCTCCACGAACAGGAAGGCGACGGATCCGGCCGCGAGGACGAGGATCACGGCGACGACGAACCAGCGCGCCCGACCCCCGCCCGGCCGTGCATCCCCACTCACGCCGCCACGACGGCTCGGCGGATCCGACTCGGACGGTCCGGACTCCCCCGCCATGCGTCGGCCCCCTCGTGCTCACTCCGGGTGACGCCCCTCGGTCGCCCGAGACCGATGATATAGACCGGCACGCCTCGGGAAGCCGAATCCGACGCGATATCAGCCCTGTTCGGAGCTCTCCAGTTCGAGTCGTCGAGCGATCAGCGCCGCCTGCAGCTGGCGCAGTCCGGAGGGCCGGGTGGGGTCGAATCCGGTGAGTTGCGCGACCCGCTTGAGGCGGTAGTCGACAGTGTTCGCGTGGACGTGCAGGGTCTTGGCCGTGAGCTGGCGACTGAGATCGTGGGCGATGTGCGTTTCCAGCGTCTCGACGAGTTCGGGTGATTCCTCGAGCGGATCGAGTACGCGCGCGAGATGGCGGCGTGCCGGTCCGGGCCGGGTCAGCTGGTATTCGAGTGCGAGATCCTGCATGCCGTAGGCCCCGACCGGGCGGCCGAGCCGTCGCACGAGGTCGAGCAGCTCGTGGGCCTGCTTCGCCGCGGTGGGTACCTCCCGGACGGGAGCGTGCACGAGGGCGAGCGTGACGGACACCCCGGCCACGGTCTCGATGCGCTGCCGGAACTCCTCGATCGCCTCCGTCGAGGGTGATTCGGGGAGCAGGACGGTGCCGCCCTCGGGGCCGAGCATCGCGAGATGGCGGCCCTCGCAGATCGCCTCGAGTTCGGTCTCGACCCGGCGCAGCGTGCGCCGCGCGACGACCTCCGGCCGCACGTGCGGATTGCGTTCGTCGGGATGACGGGTGAGCGAGACCGCGAGCACCGTGTAGGTGTCGGCGAGCACCAGCCCGGAACGCTGCGCGACGGCCGCGGCGTCCTGCCCGCTCAGCAGCGCGGTGACCAGTTCCTGCGCGGCGACGTCGCGTTCGCGGCGGATGGCGTCGAGTTCGGCGACGAAACCGGTGGTCGCGGCGACGGTGACCTTCTCGAGCAGGGCCATCCACAGGCGGGACGCGTCGGCGACCGAGGAGACGTCGCCCTCCCGGGCCCGATCGGTGACCAGTTCCCAACCGAGACGGATGCCTTCGTGGTAGATCCGGAGCATGTACTCGAGCCGGAAACCGGCGCGGGCCCACTGGGCGGCGCTGCTGCGCAGGTCGGCGAGCTCCGCGTCGGACGGCAGTTCTCCCGAGTCCAGGAGATGGATCGCGATGCGCAGGCAGCGCACGGTGACCTCGGTGACGTCGCCGCGCAGCGATTCCCCCGGTCGGAGCGAACACGGAGCCACGTTGTCGGCGAAGTGCGCCACGAGTTTGCGGGCCACGGCCGGCAGATCGCGCAGGGGAACGGACGCAGGCTTTCCGTCCACCACGAAGAGCGGAGCGTTCTCACCGTCCCCCCGACGGTCGTGCCCGGGCAACCGGACCTGATCCGTTACAGACATCCCTCGAACCCCCATCGAAGTGAGTAGACCTACATACGGTGCAGTAGAGAATCCGCCTCGCAGTGTGACACATGCAACCCCTGTGACCGATTTTCCACGAAGTTCCGGTAACAGGAATTGCCCGCGGGCGCTCCCCCACCGACCCTGTCAGCCCAGTTTCTTCTTCTGCACCTTGCCCATCGCATTGCGCGGAAGGTCGTTCACCACACGCACCTCCCGGGGCCGCTTGTGCACGGAGAGCTGTTGTGCGACAAGGGCGATCAGTTCCGATTCGTCGACCTCCGAGTCGTCGGCGGCGGGCACCACGAACGCGACGATCCGCTGACCGAGGTCGTCGTCGGGCAGGCCCACCACGGCCACCTCCCGCACAGCGGGATGGCCGAGCAGAACGGTCTCGATCTCACCCGCACCGACCCGGAACCCGCCGGTCTTGATCAGATCGGTCGACTCGCGCCCCACGATGCGGTGGAATCCACCCTCGTCGACGGCCGCCACGTCGCCGGTGACGAACCATCCGTCCTCGGTCCACGCGGCCGCGGTGGCCTCCGGCCTGTTCAGGTAGCCGTCGAAGAGCATCGGTCCCCGCACCTGCAGGACACCGATACTCTCCCCGTCGTGGGGCACGTCGCGGCCCTGCTCGTCGCGCAGTCGCGTCTCGACCCCGGCCACGGGCGTGCCGACCCAGCCGGGACGGCGCTCGCCGTCGACCCGTGTGCTGAGGGTCAGCATCGTCTCGCTCATGCCGTAGCGCTCGATCGGAACCAGCCCCGTGAGCTCACGCAGTCGTTCGAAGACCGGCACCGGCAGCGGCGCACTGCCGGAGACGAGCAGTCGTGCACCGCTGAGCACGCGGGCGGAGTCCTCGTCCTCGACGATGCGTGTCCACACCGTCGGCACCCCGAAGTAGAGCGATCCCTGCGCTTCGGCGTAGGCCTGTGGGGTGGGCTTGCCGGTATGGATCAGCCGGCTGCCGACCCGCAGGGCTCCGACCACACCGAGCACGAGTCCGTGCACGTGGAACAGCGGCAGTCCGTGGACGAGCGTGTCGCGTTCGGTCCAGGCCCACGCCTCGGCGAGGGCGTCGATGCCCGCGGCGATCGCCCGGCGGCTCAGCAGCACACCCTTGGGCAGGCCGGTGGTCCCGGAGGTGTAGAGCACGAACGCGATTCGCGCCGGGTTCGGCTCGGGCAGGTGGTGCCAGTCGCGGGCGTGCAACCGGACCGGCAGGCTCGGCAACTGTGGAACGTCGGGATGCTGCACCTCCGGCGCCGGACCGAGCCAGGCCTGCGCACCCGAGTCCCTCAGGATGTGGGCGAGTTCGGCGGGCCCCGAATCCGGCGGCACCGGCACCACGGTCGTCCCGGCGAGCAGGGCACCGGTCACGGCGACGACGGTGGTCGCGTTCGGGGTGGCGAGCACGGCCACCCGATCGGCGCGGGCCACCCGTGCCGCGACCGCGGTCGCCGCGCCGAGCAGATCGCTGCGGGAGAAGGTGTGGCCGTCGATGCGAACGGCGTCCGGGAGATCGTCGCCGCGCGCGACGGCCAGCGGGTTCAGCGAACGAAGCAGTGCAGACACAGCAGCCACGATTCCATATCGCTGCGGCACTCCTGCAGAGGCGGTCAGGTACGGATGTCGCCGCGTGCCGCGGACACCGATGCCCGCGCGAGGTGCACCGGGGGAAGCACGGTGGCCAGAACCGCGCCCAGCAGCATTCCGATGAGGACGGCCACGCCGTGCGCGTCGCCCGCGATCACGAGGACCACACCGAGCAGGAAGGTCGCCGCGGAGGCGACGAGCAACGGGCGGGTCGCTCCGACGACCGGCCACAGTCCCGCCAGGGTCGCGGCGGACGCGAGGGTCGCGCCGGTCGTTCCCGCGCCGTCGGACGGGAAGACGAAGGTGGTGAACAACCCCCACATCACCTGGCCGATCACGAACAGGCCGAGGGCGCGGTACCACCGCCACACCCGCACGATCGCGACGGCGACCACCGCGAGCAACAGCAGGTTCACGACGGTGAGGAGCACGCCGCCGTCCTCGATCAGACCGGCGGTGAGGACGCGCCACCACTCCCCCGAGTCACGGGTGCGCACCGGCTGCCGCCGGAAGACGTCGAGCAGTCCGGGAAAGACGAGCCGAGCGAGCGAGGCCACGGCGACCACCGACCACAGGATCGTCGCCGCGACCGGCGGGGGCCACCAGAACGATCGCGTCGTCGCGCGGGCGGCACTTCCCGAGTGGGAGCGTGACGCGCTCGCCGCAGCGATCGCCACCACAGCGACATAGAGCACCCACAGCAGCGGATCCTCACCGGACGAACTCACGGGGCCAATCTACCGGCGAGCCGCTCGCCCGGCGGTGCGTCGGCGACGTCCGACACAGGAGAGCTACCGACGGGACGATCGACGGGGAGGTTGTGTGCGCGTTTCTCGGGAATTCCGCACACAACCTCCCCCACGATCCGCATTCACGTGGGGCGGGCGAACTTCGTGCGGAGCCGGAGGCTGCGCTCTATCCGCGCAGTCGCGCAGCGGCGGCGTCGATGGCCTCGTCGGTCGCGGTGAGTGCGATCCGGACGTGCAGGACACCACCGGGACCGTAGAACTCGCCGGGTGCGACGAGGATGCCGCGTTCGGCGAACCAGTCGACGGTCGCGCGGCATTCCTCACCGCGCGTCGCCCACAGGTACAGGCCGGCCTCCGAGTGGTCGACGGTGAAGCCGGCACCGCGCACGGCGTCGAGGAGCACCTCGCGACGCTTGCGGTACTTCTCGCGCTGGGCGTTCTCGTGCTCGTCGTCGTTCAGTGCCGCGGTCATCGCTGCCTGGATCGGCAGCGGCAGCATCATGCCGGAGTGCTTGCGGACCTCGAGCAGGTCGGCGACGAGGTCGGCGTCGCCGGTGACGAAACCGGCCCGGTAGCTCGCGAGATTCGAGGTCTTCGACAGCGAGTGCACCGCGAGGAGGTTGGTGTGGTCGCCCCCGCACACGCTCGGGTGCAGAATCGACAGGGCCTCACCCTCCCAGGTGAGTCCGAGATAGCACTCGTCGGAGACGACGATCGCGTTGCGGCTGCGCGCCCAGTCGACGACCTTGCGCAGGTGGTCGGGTCCGAGCACCTTGCCGGTGGGGTTCGACGGCGAGTTCACGAAGACCAGCGACGCGACCTCGGGACCGAGGCGGGTCAGCCCGTCGGCGCGGATGATGCGGGCACCGGCGAGCAGGCCACCCACCTCGTAGGTCGGGTACGCCAGTTCGGGGATCACGACGAGATCGTCGGCGCCGAGGCCGAGCAGCGACGGCAGCCAGGCGATCATCTCCTTGGTGCCGATCGCCGGCAGGATCGCCGAGTCGTCGAGACCGGTGATGCCGTAGCGCCGTTCGAGTGCACCCACGGCCGCCCGCCGCAGTTCGGCGGTGCCGTGCGTGGTCGGATAACCCGGCTCCTCCGCGACGGAGACGAGCGCCTCCCGGATCACGGGGGCGACCGGGTCGACCGGTGTGCCCACCGACAGGTTGACGATGCCGTCGGGATGCGCCGTTGCCTTCGCCTTCGCGTCGGTCAGGGAATCCCAGGGGAAGTCCGGAAGGCTCTTCGCCACCGAACGGCGGACACGCGTGCTCACGAAAGTTCCACCGGTCCGTTCGTCACTCTTCGCCCATGGGAGGGAGGTTCTTGACGAACGGCGGGTCGTAGTCGACCTTGCCGAGCTTCGCGGCGCCGCCGGGCGAGCCGAGATCGTTGAAGAAGTCGACGTTGGCCTTGACGTACTCGGACCACTCGTCCGGGACGTCGTCCTCGTAGAAGATCGCTTCGACGGGGCACACGGGCTCGCACGCACCGCAGTCGACGCACTCGTCGGGGTGGATGTACAGCATGCGACCGCCCTCGTAGATGCAGTCGACGGGGCACTCCTCGATGCATGCCTTGTCCAACACGTCCACGCACGGTTCCGCAATCGTGTACGTCACTGCTGTTCTCCCTGCCTCTCTGTAAGCCCGCCGACCTGCGCGGTCTCGCCCGAGCGGGCGCCCTCGACGCCCACGGTCCTCCAGTATCCCCCGTCCCCGTGCGACCCTCCGGAGTAAGGGTCCCCTACTTCGGAGTGCCGGCCGCCGCGGCGGGTCAGCCCGAGGTGACCGGGAGCTCGATCGGCGTGTACGCGGTGGTCCGCTGGCGCGCCGGCCGCCCGATGCCCTCGGCGATCGCGACGAGTTCGGCGACGGTCTTCTCCGAGCCGTGCTGCGAGCCCGCCATGCGCGAGATCGTCTCCTCCATGAGCGTGCCGCCGAGGTCGTTGGCGCCGCCCTCGAGCATGGCCTGCGTCCCGGCGACACCCAGCTTCACCCAGCTGGTCTGGATGTTGCCGATCCGGCCGTGCAGCATGACCCGGGCGAGGGCGTGCGCGGCACGGTTGTCGCGCATGGTCGGGCCGGGGCGCGACGCGCCGGCCAGATACAGCGGCGACGACTGGTGCACGAAGGGCAACAGCACGAACTCGGTGAATCCGCCCGTGCGGTCCTGGATCCCGCGGATCACTTCGAGGTGGCCGACCCAGTGGTGCGGCTGGTCGACGTGCCCGTACATCATCGTCGAGCTCGAGCGCAGTCCCACCTCGTGCGCGGTGGTCACGACCTCGATCCACTCGGCGGTCGGGAGCTTGCCCTTGGTGAGCACCCACCGCACCTCGTCGTCGAGGATCTCCGCAGCGGTGCCCGGGATGGTGTCGAGCCCCGCCTCGCGCAGCTCGGTGAGCCAGTCCCGGATGGACGTGCCGCTGCGCGCGACACCGTTGACGATCTCCATCGGCGAGAACGCGTGGACGTGCATCGACGGCACCCGCGCCTTGACGGCGCGGACGAGATCGGCGTAGCCGGTCACCGGCAGTTCCGGATCGATACCGCCCTGCATGCACACCTCGGTGGCGCCGGCGACGTGCGCCTCCCACGCCCGGTCGGCGACCTCGCTCGCCGAGAGGGTGAACGCGTCGGCGTCGCCCTTGCGCTGCGCGAAGGCGCAGAACCGGCAGCCGGTGTAGCAGATGTTGGTGAAGTTGATGTTCCGGTTGACGACATAGGTGACGTCGTCGCCGACGGTGTCGCGGCGCAGCTGGTCGGCGAGCGCCACGAGTGCTTCGAGACCGGCGCCGTCGGCGTTGGCGAGGGCGATGTACTCCGCTTCGGTGCAACCGCCCGGATCCCGTTCGGCGGAGCGCAGCGCCGAGAGCACGTCGCTGTCGAGCCGCACCGGTGCGGAGGCGCCCAGCTCGAGCACCTGTTCGCGGACGGTCTCCCAGTCGCCGAAAGCGCTCCCGAGATCGGACCGGTGCTCGGTGTTGCGTCCGGTCACGTCGATCTCGGAGTTCAGATCGACGCGACCCGACGACTCCCAGTCGATGTCGGGTTCCTGCCAGGGCAGTCCGGACGGGATCACCTCGCGCGCGAGGCCCGTGGCCGGATCGGCGAGGGCGTGCACGTGCGCGGTGATGCGCGGATCGATCCACGGCTGCCCGGCGAGCACGTACTTCGGCTGCGCGGCGATCCGCTCGGTGAGCTCGAAGCCGGCCTCGGAGCTCAGGCGCGCCAGGGTGTCGAGATTCGGCCAGGGCCGTTCGGGGTTGACGTGATCGGGCGTCAACGGCGAGACACCACCCCAGTCGTCGACACCCGCCCCGAGCAGCGCGCGGCACTCGTCGAGCGAGACGAGATTCGGCGGGGCCTGGATGCGCATTCCCGGCCCGAGGACGAGCCGCGCGACGGCGATCGCGGCGAGGAACTCGTCGAGATCGGCGTCGTCGTGCTCGCGCATCGCGGTGTCGTCCTTGGCGCGGAAGTTCTGGACGATCACTTCCTGGATGTGACCGAATGCCTTGTGCGACTTGCGGATCGCGTGGATCGATTCGGCGCGCTCGGTGAAGTCCTCACCGATGCCGACGAGGATGCCGGTGGTGAACGGCACCGCGAGTCGGCCCGCGTCGGTGAGCACCCGCAGCCGCACCGCAGGATCCTTGTCGGGGCTGCCGTAGTGGCACTGCCCCTTCTCGGTGAACAACCGTTCGGAGGTGGTCTCGAGCATCATGCCCATCGACGGGGCGACCGGCTTCAGCCGCGAGATCTCGGCCCAGCTCATCACCCCGGGGTTGAGGTGCGGCAACAGACCGGTCTCCTCGAGGACGCGGATCGCCATCGCGCGCACGTAGTCGAGGGTGGAGTCGTAACCGCGTTCGTCGAGCCACTGCTTCGCTTCGGGCCACCGGTCCTCGGGTCGGTCGCCGAGTGTGAACAGGGCTTCCTTGCACCCCAGTTCGGCTCCCTGACGGGCGATCTCGAGGATCTCGTCGGGTTCGAGGTACATGCCGTGACCCTCGGCGCGGAGCTTGCCGGGGACGGTGACGAAGGTGCAGTAGTGGCATCGGTCCCGGCACAGCCGGGTGATGGGGACGAAGACCTTGCGCGAATAGGTGACCGTGCCGGGGCGTCCCTCCGCGAGGAGGCCGGCATCGCGCACCCGCGCCGCCGACGCACAGAGATCCTCGAGATCGGCGCCCCGGGCCTGCAGCAGGACCGCCGCTTCGTCGACGTTCAGCGCGACCCCGTCGCGCGCCCGGCGCAACGCCCGACGCATTCCCGAGGGAGTAGCCGTGGATCGGGACGCGGCGCCGGGACGCACGCTGGGGGTCGGGAGCATCGCGGACTGCGGGGTGTCGTCTGCGGAATCGGTCATGGGCCCGATCATGCGCCTACGAGCACCCCCATGCCACTTCGGGGTCTATCCGCGCGGGTAGTCGTCGTCCGCCGGGACTTCGCGGGACTGCTCGTAGGTGTCTGCCGGGTCGGCTTCGAGGGGCACGTCCGAAGGCAGGTCGTCGACAGGATCGTCGTAGACGGGAATGGCCTGCTCGAGCCGGTCGGCCTCGGAATCGTTGTCGGACTGGATCTCGATGCCGAGCGCATTCGACTCCGTCATTGCGATCTCCTCCTGATAGGGCCCGATCGTGAGATCGGATCGGGCGAGTCCGGCCGGTTCTACGGATCCCAGCCTAGCGTGGAACCGGACACGGGGCCCGATGGAGCAGGAGGTGCGGGTGGAGGACGACGAGAGTTCGCCGGCGGGGTCGGCCGACAACACGGCAGCGACGAGCGTGGTGATGAGGGAACCGTCGTGGCGGCCGAGCCCGAAGGCGCGTGTGCTGTGGGCCGTGAGTGCAGCGCTGATGTGGTTGCCGCTGGTCGTCGCGCAGGTCGTGTGGGTGCTCGTCGCACCGGTGGGCGCCGGATGGCACATCGCCGCCGCGGTCGCGACCGTCGTCCTCGGTGCGCTGCACGTCGCGGTGGTGCCGGTCTGGCGTTACCGCGTCCATCGCTGGGAGATGGACGCGACCGCGGTCTACACGCGTTCGGGCTGGTGGACGCAGGAACACCGCATCGCGCCGATCTCCCGGATCCAGACCGTCGACACCGAGCGAGGCCCGCTCGACCGGTGGCTCGATCTGACCACCGTCACCGTCACCACTGCTTCCGCTGCGGGTGCGGTGGAGATCGTCGGCCTCGACAGCCGGGTCGCCGACGAGACCGTCGCCCGTCTGACCACGCTCGCGGCGAGCTCGGAGGCGGACGCGACATGAACGAGGCCGTCGCGCCCGTGGCCGGGACGGACGAGGAGGTGCCGTGGTCGCGCCTCGATCGCCGGATGCTGCTGATCCACCCGATCGAGGAGATCCTGCGCCTGCTGCCCGTCCTCGCCGGCTCGTTCGTCATCGGGACCACCAGCGGCAATCCCGTGTGGGGCCTCGCAGCGACGGGCGTGCTCGTGCTGGTCGGTCTGCTGCGCTGGTTCACCACCACCTACCGCGTGGGACCGCAGCACGTCGAACTCCGCCGCGGCCTGCTGCAACGACGCGAGTTGTCGATCCCCCGTAGCCGTATCCGGTCGGTGGACGTCGAGCAACGCCTCCTGCACCGCGTGCTGGGCCTCGCGCTCGTGAAGATCGGCACGGGCCAGAGCGGGGGCGCCGATCGCAACCGGTTCGAACTCAACGGCATCCCGATCGCGGCCGTCCCCGAGCTCCGTGCCGTTCTCCTGAGGGGCGGGCAGCAGGACGAGGCGCCGGCCGAGGCGACCCCGACCCCTGCCGTCACCGAGCGTCAGCTGGCGCGCTTCGACCCGGCCTGGGTGCGCTACGCCCCCTTCTCCACGACGGGCCTGCTCGCCGTCGCGGCCATCGCCGGTGCCGCCTTCCAGTTCGGGCTCGGCCGGTGGATCGCAGAATCGCAGGTCGTCCGCCGCGCGGTGGAGACCGCAGAGGACCTCGGCCTGGTGGTCGCGCTCGTAATCCTCGTGCTGGTCGTCGTGCTCGTCGCCAGCCCGGCCGCATGCGTGCGGTACCTGCTGCTCTACGGCGATCTGCAGGTGACCGACGACAACCGGGTCCTGCGCATCGCGCACGGCCTGCTCACGACCCGTCACACCACCCTCGACCGGGCGCGGCTGCGTGGAGTTGCGCTGCGCGAGCCCCTGGCGCTGCGGCTCGTCGGTGCCGCGCGGCTCGATGCCGTCATGACGGGCAGGACCGCGCAGCAGGGCGGTTCGTCGCTGGTCCTGCCGTCCGCACCCGACGAGGAGGTCCGGCGGGTCGCGGCCGAGGTGCTCACCGGGCGGCTGCCGCTCGAGGTTCCGCTGCGCAGCCACGGTCCCCGTGCCCGTCGTCGCCGCTACACGCGGACGTTGTCGCCGGTGGCCGTCGTGGTCGTCGCCGGACTCGTCGCCCTGACCGTCACCGACCGGCGCGTGCCGTTCGCCGTGATCGCCACGGTGGTCGTGGTGCTGGTCGCGGGGGCGTGCGCGCTGGCGCAGGACCGCTACCGGGGTCTCGGCCACGCCGTCGTCGACGGGCATCTCGTCGCCCGCAGCGGCTCGATCGACCGGCAGCGCATCTGCCTCGACGCGGACGGTGTGATCGGCTGGACGGTGCGGCAGACCTTCTTCCAGCGCCGTGCGGGTCTCGCGACCGTCGTCGCGGCGACCCCGGCGGGTGCGGGACGTTACGAGGTGATCGACATCCCGGTGGACGAGGCGTGGGCGCTTGTCCAGGAGGTCACACCGGGTATGGGAGAAGCATGGATCGACCGATGAAACCCACGTCCGGTAAAGGCCCCCTGCACGGCACTCCCCCGACGACGCTGACCGAACTCGACGACGCGCTCGTCGACTGCTACGCGTGTCCGCGGCTGGTCGCATGGCGTGAGCAGGTCGCCCGGGAGAAACGAGCGGCCTTCCGCGACGAGGAGTACTGGGGCCGGCCCGTCCCGGGCTTCGGTCCGGCCGATGCGTCCCTGCTGATCGTCGGGCTGGCGCCCGCCGCGCACGGCGGGAACCGCACCGGACGGATGTTCACGGGAGACCGGTCGGGTGACGTGCTGTATGCGGCCCTGTACGACGCGGGACTCGCATCGCAACCGACCGCGACACACATCGACGACGGGCTCGAACTGTTCGGCACCCGCATCACCTCGCCGGTGCACTGCGCGCCACCGGCCAATCGCCCCACGGTCGTCGAACGCGACACCTGCCGGCACTGGCTCGAACAGGAACTCGACCTGCTCGCTCCCACACTGCGGTCGGTCGTCGTCCTCGGCGGGTTCGGGTGGCAGGCGCTGCTGCCCGTCCTGTCGGCCGCGGGGTGGACGATCCCGGTTCCCCGCCCGAAGTTCGGACACGGTGCGCACGCGCTGCTGGCCCCCACCGAGGCACGGGAGCACCCGCTGCACCTGCTCGGTTGCTATCACGTCAGCCAGCAGAACACCTTCACCGGCCGGTTGACGAAGGAGATGGTGACCGACGTGCTCAGGGACGCGGCGCGGGCTGCGTCCCTCCCACTGCCTGAGTGATCTCCTTGATACGGGCCGAGAACAGGTATCCGCCGGCGGGGGCGAGCGCAGCCACGGGCAGCAGCAGGGTCCGCCAGTCGCCGAGCGCGAGCTGATCGCCGCCCGGCCCGCCCACGAGGCAGACGAGGAAGACGACGGCCCAGGCCAGCAGCGGCAGGGCCGCGCTGCGCAGGGAGCCGGTCTCGGCGCGGACCGCCATCACGAGGAGCAGGTTCGCGGCGCCGGCCAACAGGATGGTGATCGGGAAGGGCACCCCGGCGATGTACAGGCCGAGGTAGAAGACCGACAACAGGGCGCACAGCGCACCGTCGAGCACGAGCAGCGCGACGAGTCCCCGGCGGGGCTGGACGTCCACCGGTGACGCTAGGGGTGCAGCGGTTGCTGGATCGACCGTCATGCTTCGATGGTGCGCTACCGGACGCGCGCGAGCGCAACCGGGGTCCGCGGAACCATCCGCGGACCAGGCACCGGATGTCAGGGAACCGGCGGGTATCCGAGCATGGTGAGCAGCGCGCTCTGCTGGTCGGCGAAGGAGTACAGGGCGTGCCAGTAGTCGGCCCGGATCTCGTCGGCGTACGGCCTCAACGAATCCACGAACGCGACGATCTGGTTCTGGACGGACCAGTTGTACATCGACAACCCCCTGCACGGTGTGTCTGCGTAGTGCACGAGTCCGGGTGGCGCGAGCCACTCGAAGCCTCGTTGATGACGCGGATCACACTAGCCGATGCCGGAGAAGAGGTCGTCCTCTCGTCCCGTGGAGTCGGTCAGGCCGAGCTGCCCGCGCACGAGCACGAAGTGCTCCTGGTCGAAGACGGGCTGGGCGACGAGGTTGGAGAGCACGAACTGCTCGCCGTCCTCCGCGACCAGCACCTGGGTCGCGTGCGCGCCCATCGCGGTCCGCTTCGCGTCGAGGACCGAACGGACGTCGACGACGGTGGTGACCTCGTCGTCGGGCACGCTCGGCAGTTCGCCGGGCTCCGGTCGGCGCCAGCCCTCGGGCAGCGCGCCCATGGCGGCGATGCCGCGTTCGAGCGCGGACCGTTCGGCGACGGTCCAGTAGACCTTCGCGGGGGTCCACGCCGCCCCGGCGGACGGATAGTCCTCGGTGCCGGCCGCTTCGACGGCCGCGGTCACCCTCTCGTGCACCGCGATGTGGTCGGGGTGCCCGTAGCCACCGAACGGGTCGTAGGTGACGACCACGTGCGGACGCGTCTCACGGATCACGGCGACGAGCGCCTCGACCGCTTCCTCGCGGTCGGCGTTGACCCAGGCGCGGGGGTTGGCGGCGGACGGGGTGCCCGCCATGCCCGAGTCGCGCCAGTGCCCGGCACCGCCGAGGAAGCGCGGCCGGTCGACGCCGAGCGCTCCGAGCGCCCGGGTGAGTTCGAGGATGCGGTACCCGCCGAGCTGATCGGCGCGGTCGGCGGTGAGCTGGGCCCACTCGTCGCCGATCACTTCGCCCTCCTCGCCGAGCGTGCAGGTCACGACGGTGACCTCGGCGCCTTCGGCGACGTACCGGGCGATGGTGCCGCCGGTGGTGAGGGTTTCGTCGTCGGGATGGGCGTGGACGAGCAGGAGTCGTCGATCCGCAACGTCGGGGAGAGCCCCCGGAGTATCGGTCACGGTGTGGTCCTTCCCCACAGATGGGCGTCGCCGAGAATACCGGTGGCGACAGCGGCTGTCAGCGAGACGTTCTCGACGCCGGGACCGGCGGCGACGACGGCCCGGTCCTGCAGGATCGGCAGGTTCACCGCGAGATCCCACAGTCCGGTCTGTGCGTCGGCGACGACCTTCGCCGGGTCGGTGGTGCCGTTCAGCGCAGCGAGCAGACCGGGTTCGAGACCCGGATCGCAGGCACCCGAGAGATTGCTCGGAGCTTCGAGCTGCGCTGCGAGCGCATCCTCGCGTTCCTCGACGTCGTCCTCGTCGAGCGTGGTGGTCGCGGGGTCCGACGGCTGTACCGCCTCCGTCGTCCCGGGGGTATCGGGCTGCGCCGGGAGGCCGGACTCGGGCGCGGTCGGCAGGTCCTCCCCCGCCACCGTCGGTGCTGCTGCCACCGGGACGCATCCGAATCGGGACAGCGCGGCGGTGGCGGGGTCTCCACCCGCACGCATCCAGCCGACGACCGCGTGCACGCTGCCCTCGACGAGGGCTTCGCCGTACAGCTCGTCGGGGGGCAGTTCGTCGACCGACGCGTCGATCCCTGCGCCGCGCCACAGGTCGACGGCGGTACGTGCGACGGCGCGGGCGGTCTCGTCACCCTCCGGCACGCCCACGACCAGCGTCAGCGGCACGCCGGCCCGGGCCAGGGTGCCCTCGGGCAGAGCCGGTCCGCTCGGGGTTCCCGGTTCGGGAGTCGCGCTCGTCGGCGCCGCAGTCCCGGATGTACCGGTCTCGGATGCCTCGGTCTCCGGTGCATCGTTCCCGGGTGTTCCGGGGTCGGGCGCGTCCGGGTCTACCGGCACCGGGGGCACGGCAGGCGGGACGGGCAGGTATCCGGCCGCGGCGAGACGGTCGAGGGCCTGTTCCCGCGGCAGACGCGGCGGCATCGTGTCGGTGTATCCCGGATCGGACGGCGCGAGCACCTGAGCCCGCGCCCGCACGACCTCGGTGCTGTCGGCGGTCGCGACGAGTCCGAGCAGCTCGGGATCGAGCAGGTCGAGCACGCCTCGTCGGACGCCGGGGTCGGCGAGCTCGGCGGTACGTGTGTTGAGGGTCAGCTCGAGGGTGCGCGGCTGGAGCTGGACGCCGGTCCGCACGCCCGGCACGGCGGCGAGCTGCGCTTCGAGAGCGACACCGCCCGCGCTCTGGACCACCTGGGCGTCGTCGCTGCGCACCGATTCGGTCACCTGGGCGTCGGTGCCGGCGCGGCGCATGAGCAGTTCGTCGGGTCCGGCCGGGGTGCCCCAGAACCGGTCGTTGCGTTCGAGCAGTACCTCGGCGCGTCCGCGGTCGACGTTGTCGACGTGGAATCGCGCGCCCGACACGGGGATCGTCTCGGACAGGCCGGTGGAGAAGCCGCCCGGAGTGTCCTTGACCAGGTGCGCGGGCAGCAGGTTGGTGAACAGTTCGCGCCAGGCCGGATACGGCTCGCGCAGGGTGACGGTGACGGTCTTGCCTCCGCCCGACGACCGGATGTCGTCGATCAGGCGGTAGCCGGCGGGATCGACCACGCCGGGCTGGGTGACCATCTGCCGCCACAGATACCGGAAGTCCTCGGCAGCGATCGGCGCTCCGTCCGACCACTGGGCCTCGTCGCGCAGGCGGTAGTTGATGGTGAACGGCGCCTCGTCGGTGACCTCTGCGGACAGCAGCAGCGAGTCGTCCGGAACCCACAGTGTGGCAGCGGGATTCTCCGGGTCGGGCACGGCCCGGAAAGCACTCGGGAGCACGAGTTCGGCAACGGCGTTCGCGACGGGCGACTGGTCTGCGAGCAGGTGGGGGTTGAATCCCGAGCCGACCTCGTCGATCGCGACCACCACCGTGCTGCGCTTCGGAGCTGGAGCGGGAGTCGTGGTCGGCTCCGTCTGCTCGATGGGAGGCGGCGGGTCGGCGGTGCAGCCGGTGAGGACCAGCGCAGCCACGGCCAGGCCGGCCGTCGCCCCGATCAGTCGGCGACGAGCGCGCGTACGCGACACTCGGGCTCCTTCCGTGAGGCAGGTGGTACATGGGTGGCCCCGGCCAGCATGCGCTCGCCGGGGCCACCCCACACCTGGACTACTTGTTACGGGCCTTCTCCCGCGACCGCGCACGCGCGCGGTCGGTCTGCGAGAGGTGCAGCTTCCGCACGCGCACGTCCTCCGGGGTGACCTCGACGCACTCGTCCGCAGCACAGAACTCGAGCGCGGCCTCGAGGGTCAGCTCGATCGGCTTGGCGAGGGTCTCCATCACGTCGGCGGTCGAAGAGCGCATATTGGTGAGCTTCTTCTCGCGGGTGACGTTGATGTCGAGGTCCTCGGCGCGCGGGTTGATGCCCACGACGTGGCCCTCGTAGGTGTCGCTGCCCGGTTCGACGAAGAACGTGCCGCGGTCGGCGAGCTGGATCATCGCGAACGGGGTGACCGAGCCGGCACGGTCGGAGACGAGCGAACCGGTGTGGCGGGCGCGGATCTCGCCGGCCCACGGCGCGTAACCGTGGAAGATGGCGTTCGAGATGCCGGTGCCACGGGTCTCCGTGAGGAAGTCGGTGCGGAAACCGATCAGACCGCGCGACGGGATGATGAACTCCATACGGACCCAACCGGTGCCCTGGTTGGTCATCTGGACCATCTTGCCCTTGCGGTTCGCGAGCAGCTGGGTGATGGCACCGAGGTGCTCCTCGGGGCTGTCGATGGTCAGCTCCTCGTAGGGCTCGTGCAGCTTGCCGTCGATGGTGCGGGTGACCACCTGCGGCTTGCCGACGGTCAGCTCGAAGCCTTCACGGCGCATCTGCTCGACGAGGATGGCGAGGGCGAGTTCGCCTCGGCCCTGAACCTCCCACGCGTCGGGTCGTCCGATGTCGAGGACGCGCAGCGACACGTTGCCGACGAGCTCGGAGTCGAGCCGCGTCTTGACCATGCGGGCGGTGAGCTTGTGGCCCTTGACCCGGCCGACGAGCGGCGAGGTGTTGGTGCCGATGACCATCGAGATGGCCGGCTCGTCGACGGTGATGCGCGGCAGCGCCACCGGGTTCTCCGGATCGGCGAGGGTGTCGCCGATCATGATCTCCGGGATACCGGCCACGGCGACGATGTCGCCGGCGACCGCGACCTCGCCGGGCTGCCGCTCGACACCGACGGTCTTGAGCAGCTCGGTGATCTTGACGTTCTTGACGCCGTCGGCGTGCATCCACGCGACGGTCTGGCCCTTGCGCAGCTCACCCTGGTGGATGCGCAGCAGCGCGAGACGACCGAGGAACTCGGAGGCGTCGAGGTTGGTGACGTGGGCCTGCAGCGGCGCCGACGGATCGCCCTTGGGTGCGGGGATGCACTCCATGAGGACCTCGAAGAGCTCGTCGAGGTTCTCGGCGTCGGGGACCTGGCCGTTCTCGGGCTGCTTCTTCGAGGCCTTGCCCTCACGACCGGAGGCGTAGAGGACGGGCAGCTCGAGGGCGAGCTCGGCGGCTTCGGCGGCCTCGTCGTCGAGGTCGGACGCGAGGTCGAGCAGCAGGGTCTGGCTCTCCTCGACGACCTCGGCGATGCGGGCGTCCGGTCGGTCGGTCTTGTTGACCACGAGGATCACCGGCAGCGACGCGGCGAGCGCCTTGCGGAGCACGAAGCGGGTCTGCGGCAGCGGGCCCTCGGAGGAGTCGACCAGCAGGACGACGCCGTCGACCATGGACAGGCCGCGCTCGACCTCACCGCCGAAGTCGGCGTGGCCGGGGGTGTCGATGACGTTGATGACAGTGACGGTGCCGTCCGGGTGGTGACGGTGCACCGCGGTGTTCTTCGCGAGAATGGTGATGCCCTTCTCGCGCTCGAGGTCGCCCGAGTCCATGACCCGGTCGACGAGTTCCGCACGTTCGGCGAACGCGCCCGACTGGCGCAACATGGCGTCGACGAGAGTGGTCTTTCCATGGTCGACGTGCGCCACGATGGCGACGTTCCGAAAATCAGCGGTGCTCACGCGATAGCTCTCCTGGCTGTAGTCCGGCCACACGGCACTGGACCCGGTCGGCACCTCGCCCGTACGGCGTTCGTCTCGATGGCCGCGACGCGAGATTGCGAGCTACCTGCCCCGTCCGATTCTCGGCGTGCAGGCACTGCGGCCGTCAATACACTTTACAGGCCGCTTGTCGGTCGCCGCTTCTACCTCATCCGATACCTGCAGGTCGGCGACGATCGGGGTGACGCTCGACACTCCCACAGGAGACGTAACCGCCGAATCCGGCACCACATACACCCCTTGGTTCACAAGTAAGGGGATGCTAACCTTCGCCCGCCGGTGGATTCGCCGCGCAGGACCGTGGAAGGCAGGCGGGACGTATGGGGAAGGTGAAGGCGAGCAAGGTCGCAGGCCTGAAGCCGAAGAAGAAGTGCTGCCGCAAGAAGACGCGGTGCCTCAAATGCCCCGTCGTCGTCATGCGCATGAAGAAGGTCGAGAACGACGGCCTGAGCAAGAAGGAACTGCGCAAATATCTCGACAAGGCCCGCGCCGCCTGACCACAAGGCATGCGCCGTATGACCTCAACGCCGCAGATGTTCGCGTAGATCGGGGATCCACGCGCGATCGGCCGGGACGAGATCGACCTGCCCGAGTTCGTCCGCGTCGACCCACCGCAACGCCGCATGATCCAGCGGCTCGGGATCACCCGAGACGAGTTCGACCCTGTAGGCACACAACTCGCGACCACCCGCCAACGGCACCGCGACACCCAGTCGCTCCGCACCGCGCACCTCGACACCGAGCTCTTCCCTCAGCTCCCGCACGAGCGCCGCTTCCACACTCTCCCCCGGTTCCGCCTTGCCGCCGGGCAACTCCCACAGGCCCGCGAGGTCGACGGGCCGCGTGCGCTGGGCGAGCAGCACGCGGCCGTCCCGGATGACGGCGCCGGCCACGACGTGCCCGTCGGGCGCCGGTGTACTCGCAGACGATGCGCTTGCAGACATGACCTGCATCGTCCCAGAATGAGTCATGTCCCAGCTGCTGACGGACGGAGAGATCGACGCCGCGCTGGCCGAGTTGCCGCACTGGCACCGCGCGGGACAGTCGCTGGTCCGCACCATCGAAGCGTCCACCTTCCCCGATGCGATCGCGCTCGTCGACCGGGTGGCCGTCGTCGCCGAGGAGGCGAATCACCATCCGGACATCGACATCAGGTGGCGGAAGGTGACCTTCGCGTTGAGCACGCATTCCGCCGGTGGCATCACGGAGTCGGATCCGGCTCTTGCGCGTCGGATCGACGAGGAGGCACGGCGCTCGGGTCTGTAGTCACCGGCTCGCCGTGCGTCCCGCGCCGCCGGGCGGCGAGGATCACGACGACGTAGACGGCGAGGACACCGACCACGTTGACGGCGCCGAGCCAGGCGAGCGGGGCGGGACGTTCGACGTCCCAGATCGAGTTCTGCGCCGTACTCAGCACCCACGGGACACCGATCAGCGTGACCACGGCCCAGCACGCGGCGACGATGCGGGCACCGAGCGATCGCGCCAGGGGCCCGTAGACCAGCCACAGCAGCAACGGGACCACCCACACCCAGTGGTGAACCCATGAGATGGGCGAGACGAGCAGACCGAACAGCTGCACGATCAGCAGCGTGCCGAGACGATCCTGTGTTCCGTCGGGCTGTGTTCCGTCGGGCTGTGTTCCGTCGGGCTGTGTTCCGTCGGGCTGTGTTCCGTCGGGCAGCGGTCCCAGCGACCGCCACGCCGCGAACGCCAGGACCGCGCAGACGACGACGCCGACCAGCCACACGGGACCGAGCCCGACGTCCTCACCCGCGAGACGACCCAGAGCTCCGCGCAGCGACTGGTTCCACACCGAGACGACCGGGCCGATCCGATCCGCGTCGCCGAAGAGGGACCCGAAATAGGTGGCGGCCTGGGAGCCGAGCACGAGCAGGCTCACCAGGACGGTCCCCACGAAGACGACCGCGGAGAACACCGCCTCCCGCCAGCGTCGCTGCGCGAGGAAGTACAGCCCGGTGATCGCGGGCGTGAGCTTGATCCCGGCGAGCACGCCGACGAGTCCACCCGACAGCCACCACCGGGAACTGCGGGCCGCGAGCACCACGCCGAGGACGAGGAAGACGTTGATCTGGCCGTAGTCGAGGGTCGTGCGTACCGGCTCGGTCCATATGCCCGCAGCCGTCCACAGCATCGCGACACCGATCCACGACCGGCTCCGCGCCCGCGCACCCACCACGAGTTCGAGGGAGATCCACACGACGGCGAACAGCGCCGCGACCGTCAGCAGCTGCCAGGCCACCCCCAGGACCGAGAACGGGATCAGGTGCAGGGGCAGGAAGACGAGGGCGGCGAAGGGCGGATAGGTGAACGGCAGGGGGAAGTCCGGGGTGTCCTCCGAATAGGTGAACCCGTAGAGGTCGCCCTGCAGCAGAGCGGCCGATCCGTCGACGTAGACGTGCAGGTCGACGAGGTTCATGCCGTTGGGAGTGATGAATCCCCAGGCCACGCGGACGACGACGGACAGCGCCAGTAACGCCGCGCACCACCACATCCGGTGCGAAGGAAACCCTCGTGGCACTGCGGTGCGGCCTCTCCCGTCGAACGTCCGTCCGGTGAACCGGACCCGGCGAAGGAGATTACCGTTCCGATAGGCATGCAAACGAACCGGAGTTCACTCCCGTAACGATTTCATCTACAGTCACAATCTTCTCAGGTCGGACGCGTTATGTTCGACAGGATCCGAGGGACGGAACACCCCGTGGTTAGAATCCCGAACCAGCGATGGGCGCGCCGTTCCGAAACGGCAGGCTTGTCCCGTGTGCGGGGGGTCCATAGAGTGTCCCCTCGAGCCGTCAGCATCCGGTCGTTCGTCCCGAACAACCGGATGCTTCAACGACAAGGATGGGGAACAGTGCTTCGTACTCGAGGAATGCGACGGGCGCTCACGCTGTGCGCACTCGCCGCCACCGCGGGATTGGCCGTGCCTACGCAGGCCGTCGCGCAACCGGCGCCACCCGCGCTGCCGGATCTGGCAGGGCTCGTCGAACTGCCCCGGTTCGAGATTCCCGCCGATCTTTCCGTCGAGTCGTTGACCGACCTGCTCGCCGGGGTCCGGGCGAACCCTGAAGAGGTCGAGGCCCTGGCTTCCCTCGCGCCCGCGATCATCGGTGCGGCCGCAGGCCCCGCCGATGTCGCCGACGCGGCCGACGGCAAGAACGACCTGCTCGCGCAGGCCAAGGAACTGCTCGCGAACTCCGAGCTCCCCGAGGCGGTGAAGAGCACCCTCCAGCGCGTCATCACCTTCCTCGACGGCAGCGGCGGCGGCGGACCCGAGATCCCCGAGCCCGGTGCCGTGGTGATTTCGCAGTTCCTCTACCCGACGATCGGCAAGGGCTGCATCGGCGACAGCCAGGACTCCGTGGGCACCGCTCTCGCGGTCGCGGGTCCGTCCCACCTTCCCCCTCCCGGACCGGCCGCAGGCCAGACCGGCTTCGTCTTCACCGCGCTGGGCACCGCCCCCGCCGCCGGCGAACAGCAGCAGCCGCTCACCCTGAGCTGGGTCAACGTCTCCAACGGACGCACGGGCACGCAGCCGCTCACCAACGACGCGAAGATCAACCCCGACGGCCCGACCACGCTGAGCGCGATCGCCGACACCGGTTCGGGTCAGGTCCTCGCCGTGATCTCCGGTGGAATCACCACGCAGGACGAGGGCGCCGATCCGCGTTCGTGCACCTTCCTGCCCACCGTGGGTCTCGTCGCCGTTCCCTGATCAGGTCGAACGCAGATCACGTCGAACGCACCGAAGGCCGTCGGGAGCTCCTCCCGGCGGCCTTCGCTCTTCCTCCACCACCGCCGTTCTCCACCGCCGTTCCTCCACCACCGTCTCTTCCCCCGTCGCCGTCGGGCGTGATAGACCGGTGCATGGCCTTCCCCGCGTCGCGCATCCCCTCGAAGCAGCGTCGTCTGCAGCACGCGTCCGTGAATTCCCGCCGCTCGCTCCTCTCCCACCGCTCGATCCTGTCGATCGCCTCGGAGCGGTCGATCCTCTCGATCGGTTCCTCGTATTCGATCCTGTCGATCGGTAGCTGCGGGTCGGTCCTGTCCATCGGCTCCGTCGGATCGTTCGGTTCGGCGTTGTCCTCGCTGTCGTTCGCGAGTCTCGGCTCGGCACTGTCCGGCCTGTCGCGCTGGTCGCTGCTGGCGTGGCGCGGCGACCATGCCGCACCCGACGAGCATCCGCCGCTCTCGATCACCGTCGACGAATCCGAGCCCGACAAGCACTGTCAGTCCTGACACCTCGAGGCCGCTCGAACGGCCACACAGGTCCGGAGTGCGGGAGGGTACTAGGGATCGACGGCCCTGCCGTGTTAGACACGATGTCAGCGTCGTTCGTATTGCGCACAAATTGTCGTCGTAGGCCGCGTCACCCCCGGCCCCCGGACCGAGGAGCCGCATGGCCGTAGAGACACCGCTCTCCACCAGGGAGGTCCCTGCCCCGCGCGGCATCGTGCCGGTCCTCGCGACCGTCGGTATCAGCGTCGCGCTCATGCAGACCCTGATCGTCCCGATCCTTCCCCGGCTGCCGGTGCTCGTCGGTGCGTCACCCGAGAACACGTCCTGGGCCGTGACGGCGACTCTGCTCGCCGGCGCGGTGGTCACCCCGATCAGCGGTCGTCTCGGCGACATGTTCGGCAAACGCCGGATGCTGCTGACCTCGCTCTCGCTGATGGTGCTCGGTTCGGCGGTCTGCGCGCTCGCGACGAGCCTCGTCCCGCTCGTGGTCGGTCGGGCTCTCCAGGGCGCCGCGATGGGCGCGATCCCGCTCGGTATCGCGATCCTGCGCGACGAGTTGCCCTCCCGCCGACTCCCGGGCGCCATGGCCACCATCAGCGCCACGATGGGTGTGGGCGGCGCGATCGGCCTGCCCGCCGCGGCCTTCGTCGCCCAGGCGACCGACTGGCACATGCTCTTCGTCGCGTCCCTGGTCCTCGGGCTCGTGGGGATCACCGCGATCCTGTTCGTCGTGCCCGAGTCGTCGCAACGCAATCCGGGACGCTTCGACATTGCCGGGGCACTGCTGCTCTCGGTCGCCCTCGTGTTGTTGCTCCTGCCGGTCACCAAGGGCAACGACTGGGGCTGGACCGCCCCGGCGACCCTCGGGATGCTCGCCGGGGCGCTCGCGGTGTTCGTCGGCTGGGGCCTGTACGAACTGCGGGTACCGCGACCGCTCGTGGACCTTCGGCTGTCCGCCCGCCGGCCGATCCTCATGACGAATCTCGCGTCGGTCGCACTCGGCTTCTCGATGTACTCGAACATCCTGGCGTTCCCGCAGCTGCTGATGGCACCGACGGAAACCGGTTACGGCTTCGGGCAGACGATGGTCACCGCCGGGATCGCACTCGCCCCCGCCGGGCTCGTCATGATGGCGTTGTCCCCCGTCTCGGCGCGCATCACGACGCGGTTCGGTGCCCGCGTGACCCTCGGCTGCGGCGCGGTACTGGTGGGCCTCGGTTACCTGATGGCGTACGTGCTGTACCAGGAGGTCTGGCACATCGTCGGCGCCTCGATGCTCATCGGCGCCGGTGTGGGCCTCGCCTACGCCGCGATGCCCGCGCTCATCATGGGTGCCGTGCCGCTGCGCGAGTCCGCCGCGGCCAACAGCCTCAACACCCTGATGCGGTCGATCGGTACGACGAGCGCCGCAGCGGTGGTCGGCGTGATGCTGGCGGCGATGACCCAGCGCATCGGCGACTCCGTGGTGCCTGCCCTCGAAGGGTTCCGCGCCAGCTTCCTGGTGGCGGTCGGCGCGGCAGTGGTGGCGCTCGTCTTCACGGTCCTCATCCCGCCGCCGGGCCGCTCCGTGCGACCCGTCGACGAGACCGACCCCGACCGCTAACTACCCAGCAGTCCGGGCTCGGAGCTCGGTGCGCTGCCTGCGAGCGACCACTGGCCGTAGTCGGGCGTGAGCACGTGGTTGATGTCGACGCTGATGCCGTCGATCCGGACCTCGCCCGGAATCTGGTGCAGGTTCGCCCGCGGATGCACGTAGCCCTTCGGCGTGCCCCAGTCGTGCTGCCAGTAGAAGGACCCGAGGGAGACCGCCGACGCCCAGTCGATGGTCGGCGAGTTGGCGTACACACCGAGATTTCCGGCGCCGACCACTTCCTGCCAGCCCAGCAGGTACGGCACGACCTGGAGCGTGAACTGCTCGAAGGTCGGGTTGTCGTCGATCGAGGCGTAGATCGGCCGGTTCTCCGGGCCACCGGCCGCGTAGTGGAGGTCGAGGCCGCGCCGGGCGTGCTTCAGACCCGCCTCGTAACCACCGTGCCAGTCGGCGGTCGCGGCCTTGCCGTACTGGTAGCAGGAGACCACTTCGAGTCCGCTGTCGAGCAGCGCGTCCGCTTCCCGTCCGGTGAGCGGCTTGGCGCGCATCCACGCGGCGTCTGGTCGCGCATCGGACACGTACCGGATGGCGCCGATATGGCCGGCGGCGCGGATCGACGAGGGCGACGGCACGGCGGCCGAGTAGTCGACGATGGTGCCGAGCACCGGCCGTCCCTGGGCCAGGCCCGGTGCTCCGAGCGCAGAGATCAACGCGACGCCCGATCCGAGCGTCGCGTACCGCAACATGTCCCGCCGCGAAAGGGTCATCGCAACCTGTCCTTCGTATTGCCGTCTGTACGTCCGCCGTATTGCATCACAATCACAGGCGTCCCACCGGCCACACGGGGAATTCGACAGGTCGCGGCAGCCGATATCGCGACGGCGCTACGAGGTCAGCGGCCGGACAGTTCGGCGAAGAAGGCCGGCACCAAGGAGACGTCCTCGATCGTCCGCACCGTGGAACGGACACCGAGACCGTGCTCCTTGAGCAGATCGCACAACCCGTCGCCGTCGACGAGATCGATCGGCGGCGCGCCGTGCCGGTGGGCTTCGGCGCGCGCGTCCTCGGTGAACGATCCGGTGGTGACGAGCAGGCCCTTCTCGCCCCGCCCGACCATCGCGGCGCGGAACTCGCGGACCACGTCGGCACCCGCCTTCTCCGGTGCCCGCAGGAAACGGAAGAAGACGGAGAAGCTCAGCAGCGACACGCGCAGGACACCGGTGCCCTCGACGTGGCCGGCGCCCTCGGGCTCATGGGATCCGCCCGGCGCCGGAATCGTCAGGGTGGTGAATCCGGCCGCGCGCAGCACCGCAGTGGCGAGCCGTTCGAATCCGTCCTCCGACAGGTCGGCGACGGCACCGAGGACCGGTTCGCGCCACAGTTCGGGATCCTCGGGGGCGGCCGCGAGCGGCACGACCTGGGCGCCCTGCGAGACGTTCCGCACCATGCGCTTGCGGCGTTTCTCGGCCGTGTACGCGACCTGCATGGGCTTGATCTCCGACTCGCGCACGGCGCGGCCGCGGTCGGTCACGCTCCACACGCCGCGGCGGGTGTTCGACAGCAGACCCATGCCCTTGAGGTACGTCCGGGCCCAGGCCAGCCGGTATTCGATCTCCGTTCCGGGGCCGTCGCCGTGGAGTACCGCCTGCGCTTCCTCGGACAGTCCGGTCCGGGCGATCACAGCGGAGTCGATCTCCTCGATGACGCCGGATCCGCCGAGCTCGATCACCGCCTGCACGGTCGGCCAGAGAAGATCCGTGTACGGCGGCAACGTGGCCTCGCCACCTCCGGTGTTCCGGACGGAGTTTCCGATCGCGTTCCGGCGCTGCACACCTTCCCCTAACGTCGCGGCCGTGCGGCCGCACTATCGGTCCTGCACGTAGGCAACAACCCTATCCGATGGACGGCCCCTGTCCGCGGGTGCGGGATCGGGCGCGCCGAATCACGAACCGATCGCCCTCCCCGGTCCTACGATCTCCCCACGGAAGAATTTCGCCTCCACCGAAGCGAGTCGCCATGCAACGTCCGGCGCCTGTCGACCTGGCACACCATCCGCACCTCAGCGGCCTGTTCGCGCCTCAACGCGAGGAAGTGGACGTCCGCGATCTCGAGGTCGACGGGGAACTCCCCGCCGATCTGCACGGAAGCTATCTCCGCAACGGGCCCAATCCGCGCTTCGACCCGATCGGCCACTACGTCTATCCGATCGACGGTGACGGCATGGTCCACCGCGTGCAGATCGCCGAGGGCACCGCGCGCTACACGAACCGGTTCGTGCGCACCCCGCAGGTCGTCGCGGAGGAGAAGGCCGGTCGCGCACTGTGGGCCGGCATCACCGATCCGTACTTCCCTCCAGAGGAGGAGGTCGGGCCCGACCTGGCGAACACCATGCGCGAACTGCCGGACATCAACATCGTCCGGCACGGCGGGCGGCTCATGGCGATGGCCGAGGCAGCGCCGCCGTACACCCTGGGTTCCGACCTCGAGACGCTCGGACGCGAGACCTTCGACGGAACCCTGCCGGTCGGGCTGACGGCGCACCCGAAGATCGATCCGCACACCGGCGAGATGGTCGCCTTCTGCTACATGCTCGACCCGCCGTATCTGACCTGGTCGGTGGTCGCACCGGACGGGACGGTGACGCGCGCGCCGACCCCGATCGACGGCGTCGACCGGCCGTTGATGATCCACGACATGGCGTTGACACCGACCTACGTCGTTCTGGTCCTGGCCCCGCTCGTGTTCGACCTCTCGCAGATCTTCTCCGGCGGGTCGCCGCTCGACTGGAAGCCGGATCTCGGAACGCGGGTCGCGCTCCTCCCCCGCGACGGTGGGGCGGTGCGGTGGTTCTCGACCGACACATTCTGGATGTGGCACACCGCCAACGCGTTCGACCTGCCCGACGGCGACGTCGCACTCGACTACGTGGAATGGGCGTATCCGGGCGCGTTGACCGAGAAGGCAGGTCCGAACCGGTCCGTCCTGCGACGCGCCGTGATCGGCCGCAACGGGGTGACCCGCACGACCCTGCACGAACGAGACATCGAGTTCCCCCGCATCGACGACCGGTCGATGACCCTCGGCCACTCCGTCGTCGCGACCATCGGACGCAGCAGGTCGCAGAAACTCCCTGCGGGAGCGGCCGATTCGCTCTTCTGGTTCGATGTGGCGTCCGGAACCGAATCGGTCTGGGCACACGAGACCCTCTCCCCTGGCGAACCGGCCTATCTCTCGGGTGATTCGGGCGGCTACTGGGGCGCGATCGCGACCGACCGGGCGGACATGACGAGTTGGTTCCTCGTCTTCCCCGAGACCGACCCGGCGTCGGGCCCGATCGCGCGGGTCCGTCTGCCGATCCGTGTCCCGGCCGGCCTGCACGGAGCCTGGCTCCCGCCGGACTGAGCGTCGCTCCGGCTAGTTTGGGTGGATGGGTTTCACACGAGCCGAACTCGAGTCCTTCCGCGATGCGGTGATCCCCGATCTCGTCGCGCCCGGCTGCCGCCTGTTGTTCGTCGGCATCAATCCGGGATTGTGGACCGCGGCGACGGGAGCCCACTTCGCGCGGCCCGGAAATCGCTTCTACCCCGCCCTGTTCCGCGCCGGCATCGTCGACCGGCTGATCGACGCGTCGTCCGGTATGAGCGACGCCGACCGCGATCACCTGCTCGAGCGGGGTGTCGGCATCACGAACCTGGCGCCGCGCGCGACTGCCCGAGCCGACGAACTCACCGACGAAGAACTGCGTGAGGGCGGACGTCATCTGGCGAACGTGGTGGCGGAGTTCCGCCCTCGTGCCGTGGCGGTCGCGGGCATCACCGCCTACCGCGCGGCCTTCGGCCGGCGCAAGGCGAAGGCCGGGCGGCAGGACGACACGATCGGCGACGTCCCGTTGTGGGTGGTGCCCAATCCGAGCGGGTTGAACGCCCACGAGACGGTGGAGTCGCTGGCGCGGGCCTACGCCGAACCGGCCCGGGCGGCCGGCATCCTGTCCTGAACTACCGCTGAGCGCCGAACACCTTGTCGAGGAAGTGGGTGGCGCGGTAGCCGGGCGGTGTGCCCTGCACGACGACCGCCCATCCCTCGGAGTTCTCGGTGCGGAGCGGGAGGATCGCCTGGTACTCCGGGGATTCGTACCAGGACCGGGCACGGTCGACGTCGGGGAATTCGATGATCACGAGGTTCCCCTCGAAGGGTCCTTCCATTCCTTCGGGGTCGACGCCGTGGACGAGGAAGCGTCCGTCGTACGGGGCGAGGGTGTCGTCGATGGTCTCGATGTACCGGACGATGTCGTCGTTGAGGTCGACGTTGCGGAGATGAGCCACTGCGTATGCGTTCATGGGGACCACCCTGCGCCTCGTCGTGCACGGAATCGATTACCCCGGAAGTAATGGTGACCGTTCCCCGCCGGCTCTACTGTCGGGTGCATGACCACGGTCGACACTCCCCACGCCGGCGCCCTGCTGCGGGCATGGCGCGAGCGCCGCGGCCTGAGCCAGCTCGCCCTGGCCCATACCGCCGGCATCTCGTCGCGGCATCTCAGCTTCGTCGAGACCGGCCGGTCCCGCCCGTCACGCGCGACCGTGCTGAAGTTGAGCGACCGGCTGGACATCCCGCTGCGCGAACGCAACACCATCCTGGTCGCGGCGGGACACGCGCCCGTCTACCCCGAGCATCACCTCGGCGACCTGCCGATGGCGGCGATCTCCGACGCGATCACGCGAATCCTGTCGTCGCACCACCCCTTTCCCGCACTCGTCGTCGACCGGCACTGGACGATGGTCGATTCCAACGACGCCGTCGGGGTGTTCGTCGAGGGATGCGCTCCGGAACTGCTGGAACCGCCGATCAACGTGCTGCGACTGACTCTGCACCCGCGGGGACTGGCGCCGCGCATCGTCGATCTCGGGCAGTGGCGCGGTCATCTGCTCGCCCGGCTGCAGCACCAGATCGGTGCGACCGCCGACCCCGTCCTGCTGCGCCTGTACGACGAACTCGCCGGTTATCCCTGCGACGATCCGGTCGACGAGGTCGAACCGCATTCGCTGGTCGTGCCGATGCGGTTGCGGACCGAGGCCGGCGAGTTGTCGTTCTTCAGCACGACCACCCTCTTCGGGACCCCGCTCGACGTGACGGTGTCGGAACTGGCGATCGAGGCGTTCTATCCCGCCGACGAGGCGACGGCCCGGGCGCTGAGCGGAGCGTGATCGCCGAATCGGCCGATCACGAACGGTTTCCGCGCTAACGTGGGAGGTGCGCTTCTGCCGAGCGGATCATGCGGAGGACACCGACATGAGCACTGCGAAATGGTGGGTTCTCGATCAGCGGGAGTCCGGCTTCGCCCTCGAACACCGCCCCAGCGGCGACCTCGTACTGATGAACACCGCGACGTCGGAAGAACACGTCCTGCACGGCTACGTGTGGAAGCACTGTCCGCACTTCGGTCTGCAGATCCAGAGCGAGGGCCCACCCCCGTACGGACCGTGGGTGGAGAACCCCGAGGAGTGAGTTTCCCTCACGGGATCATCCGTAGCGGCGTGTGCTCGCCGGTGGCGGTGTCGATCAGCACCGCGCGATCGAGTGTCGCTTCGATCGGCAGCACGTCGTAGACGACCGCACCCAGACGGTCGAGTTCCTCGCGCCGCGTTCGGGGACTCAGCGAACAGTGCGGTGTCCAGCGCCCCGGGACGTAGTAGCGGTGCAGGTCCGCCCCCGTCGTCTCCACGACCCGCACGACGCGATCCTGCCGCTGCACGAGTTCGGCCGAGGGCGCGGGCACGAGTGACGCCCGGCCGCGCCGGAACAATCCGAGAGTGTCGATGTAGACCGGGACCGGTCCCCCGTCGGGTATGTCCTCGAGGGCCGAGACGACGGCGGCCCGGTCGTAGGTCCGCAGCACCGCGTACGACAGGTGCGGCACGTGCTTGCGGTGCGTGTGGGTGAGCAGGGTGGGGATGCCGCTCTCCTCGAGCCGGCCCCACAGGCGCCGGATCGCGCGGTCGGTCTCGGTGTCGAACAGGAGACAGACCGCCAGCGCCATCAGTTGAGTGTGGCGTGCCAGACGAGCGCGGCGGCGAGGGCACCGGCGCCGTTGAGCGACCAGTGCAGGGCGATGGGCGCGAGGATGCTGCCGCTGCGGCGACGCAGCCACGTGAACACGAAGCCCGCGGCGGCGGTCGCGATCACCGCACCGACGATGCCGGCGATCTGCGCGAGCAACCCGGCTCCGAGGAAGGCGCTGAGGCCGGCGTTACCCGCCGTGAGACCGAACGACGAGGCGACGTGCCACAGGCCGAACAGCAGAGATCCCGCGGCGAAGACCCCGCGTGCGCCCCACACCCGCTCGAGGGTTCCGTGGAGCACCCCGCGGAAGGCCAGTTCCTCGGGGATGACGGTCTGGAGCGGGATGATGATCATCGAGGCGAGGAGGGCGCCGGAGATCGTGGCGTAGCGCTCGGAGAGGAAGAACTGCCTGGTGAACGGCAACGCGATGCCGATCGCGACCACCGCCAGGACGAGGCCGACGGCCGCTACCGAGTAGAGCGTCCCCCTCTTCCAGTGCCGGGGTGAAAGTCCGAGTTCCGACCAGCGCATGCCGCGTCGGCGCATCATCGCGACCAGCACGCATGCTGCGATCGGCACGGTCGCGATCGACGCCCACGCCGTGGTGAAGTGGGCGATCAGGTTGGTGGTGATGAGCACCGCGATCACGACGGCGAGATCGATCCAGGCGTGGAAACGGGGAAGCCAGGCCAGCGACGGCACGCGTCCGGTCTCGGGCGAGGGCAACCGTTCGATTTCTACGGTCACGTGCGATCCCTCCGGAAACTCTCGAACATCCGGTCAAGTGTACGGTCGGGGCCTGCCGGCCGCCGTGACGGCGAACACTCCGGCCTCGACTTCTTTCCGGGATTTCCGGTCGTCGGCGACATAAACACGCCACCGAAAGTCGCGAGACGCCGGTCACATTCACTCTGCAGGTCGAGTCCGTCACATGCCCCGTTGTCAAGGCCTTGCGTCGGCGCCGCTAACGTGTACGGCGATCATCAGCCCTCTTCCAGGAGAAACAATGGCCGACTTCCTCTACGAGGACCTGCTGCCGATCGGGGAAGACCCCACCGAGTATCGGTTGCTGACCACCGAGGGGGTGTCCACCGTCGAAGGACCCGACGGCCGCACCTTCCTGAAGGTGGAGCCCGAGGCCCTGCGCCTGCTCACCGAGACCGCGCTGCACGACATCTCCCATTACCTGCGCACGGATCACCTGACGCAGCTGGCGAGCATCCTCGAGGACCCCGAGGCGTCGAACAACGACAAGTTCGTTGCGCTCGACCTCCTGAAGAACGCGAACATCGCCGCCGGCGGCGTGCTGCCCATGTGCCAGGACACCGGCACCGCCATCGTCATGGGCAAGCGCGGCCAGCAGGTGCTCACCCCGGGCGACGACGAGGAGTCCATCGCGCGCGGTGTGTACGACGCGTACACGAAGCTGAACCTGCGGTACTCGCAGAACGCCCCGCTGACCATGTGGGACGAGAAGAACACGGGCAACAACCTGCCGGCGCAGATCGAGCTGTACGCGGACACCGCGAAGGGCCACGAGAACGCCTACAAGTTCCTGTTCATGGCCAAGGGCGGCGGATCGGCCAACAAGTCGTACCTGTACCAGGAGACGAAGGCCATCCTGAACCCGGACTCGATGATGCAGTTCCTCGAGGCCAAGATCCGCTCGCTCGGCACCGCGGCGTGCCCGCCCTACCACCTCGCGATCGTCGTCGGCGGCACCTCCGCCGAGTTCGCGCTCAAGACGGCCAAATACGCCTCGGCGCACTACCTCGACGAGCTGCCCACCGAGGGTGCCATCACCGGCCGCGGCTTCCGCGATCTCGAACTCGAGAAGAAGGTCTTCGAGCTCACCCAGAAGATCGGCATCGGCGCGCAGTTCGGCGGCAAGTACTTCTGCCACGACGTCCGCGTCGTCCGCCTGCCGCGCCACGGCGCGTCGCTGCCCGTCGCGATCGCCGTCTCCTGCTCGGCCGACCGCCAGGCCAAGGCCAAGATCACGCCCGAGGGTGTCTTCCTCGAGCAGCTCGAATTCAACCCCGGCCAGTTCCTGCCCGAGGTCACCGACAGCCAGCTCGACTCCGAGACGTCGGGCGTCTCGGGCACGGGCAAGGGCGCAGCGGTCAGGATCGACCTCACCCGGCCGATGCCGGAGATCCTCGCCGAGCTGTCCAAGCACCCGGTCAAGACGCGCCTGTCGCTCACCGGTCCGCTGGTCGTCGCGCGCGACATCGCGCACGCGAAGATCAAGGAGCGCCTCGACCGCGGCGAGGAGATGCCGCAGTACCTGAAGGATCACCCGGTCTACTACGCCGGTCCGGCAAAGACCCCCGAAGGTCTCGCGTCGGGTTCGTTCGGGCCCACCACTGCCGGTCGCATGGACTCCTACGTCGACCAGTTCCAGGCCGCCGGCGGCTCGATGGTGATGCTCGCGAAGGGCAACCGCTCCAAGCAGGTCACCGACGCATGCCACAAGTACGGCGGCTTCTACCTCGGCTCCATCGGCGGCCCGGCCGCGCGCCTGGCGCTCGACTGCATCAAGAACGTCGAGGTCGTCGAGTACGAAGAGCTCGGCATGGAAGCGGTCTGGAAGATCGAGGTCGAGGACTTCCCCGCCTTCATCGTCGTCGACGACAAGGGCAACGACTTCTTCGCGCACACCGGCGAGGTCACGCTCACGGTCGGCAAGCGCCCCGGTCTGTAGACCCGGCTCGCTGTAGACGCGCTACCACGAACGGCCCGGCAGGATTCCTGCCGGGCCGTTCGTGGTGTCAGCTCCGGGGTGCGGCTCCGGCCGGTTGCCGGATCGTGGCGTTGACCCGGTTCCACATGTTGATCGTCGCGATCTGCATGACCAGCGCGGCCAGTTGCTTCTCGTCGTAGATGTCGGCCGCGGCGTCCCATACCTCGTCGGAGACGGACTCGGGTCGGTCGGCGATCCGCGTGACAGCCTCGGTGAGCGCGAGGGCGGCGCGCTCGGCCTCGGTGAACCGTCGCGATTCGCGCCAGGCCGCGACCGCCGTGAGCCGCTCGACGCTCTCCCCGTCGTCCAGTGCTTCACGCGTGTGCATCTCCACGCAGAAGCTGCACCCGTTGATCTGGCTGGCCCGCAGGTGCACCAGGTGGACCGTGAGGGCCGGAAGCCCGGTGTTCTCGTAGGTCCGGCCCGCGGCCTGCAACGCATCGAGGGTGCCGGGCAGCACCATCACGGGATTGTTCATTCGTGCTTCCATCGTCTGCTCCTGTCACATCGGTTCTTCGGGATCCGTCACTTCCTTGACGGATCCCGACGGAAGAATGTGACGACGATGGACGAGGAATTTCTGGCCAGGGAGTTCGACGCACACCGCGAGCGCTTGCGCGCGGTCGGTTTCCGGATGCTGGGATCGGCGGCGGAGGCGGACGATGCGGTGCAGGAGACGTGGTTGAAGGTAGCCCGCGCCGACACCGATTCCGTGGACAACCTCGGCGGCTGGCTCACCACCGTGATGAGCCGCGTGTGCCTCGACATGCTGCGGGCACGTTCGGCGCGTCACGAGGTCGTCGTCGGCGAACCCGTCGAACCACCTCGACGGAACGACAGCTCCGAGGTGCCGGAAGACGAAGCCGTGCTTGCAGATTCGATCGGTATCGCGATGATGGTGGTCCTCGACGCGCTCGGACCCGCCGAACGTCTCGCCTTCGTGCTGCACGACATGTTCGGCATGCCGTTCGACGAGATCGCGCCCGTCGTGGGCCGATCCCCTGCCGCGACGCGTCAGCTCGCCAGCCGTGCCCGGCGGCGGGTGCGCGGTGCACGTACGGCGTCGCCGGGTGCCCGGGATCCGCGTCGGGTGGTCGACGCCTTCCTCGTCGCGGCCCGCGAGGGTCGTTTCGAGGATCTGCTCGCGGTGCTCGATCCCGACGTGGTGCTCCGCGCCGACACCGTGGCGGCAGCGAATGCCGAGACGGGTCGGCTGCACGGTGGCCCCGCACTCGAACCGGAACTGCGCGGCGCCGAGGCGGTGGCACACGCCTTCCACGGCCGCGCACGCGGTGCGGTGCCCGCGACGATCGACGGTGTACCCGGGGCGGCGTGGGCGCCGGGCGGGCTCGTGCGGTCGGTGTTCCGCTTCACCGTCGAGGACGGTCGCATCGTGGCGCTCGAGGTGATCGCGGATCCCGAGGCGATCACCACGCTCGACACGGCTCTGCTCTGACGCCTGCTCCGATACGGTTCGAGCCCGGCGGGAGTGATCCCACCGGGCTCGACCCGTCGTGTGCTCGTCAGGCAGCGCAGGTGTGCGTCCGCGCGAGCACCGCGGGCGACTGCACGACCACCTGCTGCAGGAAGTCGAGGACGATGCCCGGGGCCGGTTCGGCGCCGGGTGCCAGCACCGAGCACAGTGCGTGGTACTGGTCGTCGCTCATCACGGGCGCGATACGGAAATGCGTGGTCATCGCGAGCGTGAAGTCGATTCCGAAGTCGCGGGCGCGGACCTGCAGCTGCGGACCGTGCTCCCCCGCGATCAGGCAGATCTCGAAGACGGCCCGTCCGGCGGTGTGCTCGAACGACGCGGCCGGAACGTTGTTGCGGACCATCTGCCGGTAGAGAGGCCGCAGTCCGCCGAGCACGACCGGCGGAAGCGTCACTGCTCGAGGACGGTCGGCGGTGAACATGTGATCACTCCTTCAACCCCTGCGACCCCATCCGGGTCGCCCACTTTTTCTGGAATAAATCCAATAACTGGAACTATTCCAGAAAAACGTTCCAGACGCAACCACCTCGTTGGCCGATCATCCAACCGGCGCACCCGCGGCGGACCGAACTCTGTAGCGCTTGCACCTCCCCCGCCGCACGTCCACCGGACAGTATCGAATGCACCGACGAAAGGAGGGTCCGTGCAGCTCACAACGGTCCGGTTCGATGCGATGCCCGAGGACGACGCCGTCGCACTGTTGCTCGATTGCTGCTCGAGCCGGACATGGGCGCACTCCGTCGTCGCGGCGCGCCCGTTCCGTTCGCGCACCGTCCTGCTCACCACCGCCGCTGCCGCGGCCGAGAACCTCGACGGTGACGACCTCGCCGACGCCCTCTCCGGCCACCCGCGCATCGGCGAACGCAGCGAACATGCCGCGTCCCGCCGCGAGCAGTCCGCCGTCACCACGGCCGACGCCGACATCCTCGACCGGCTCGCCGCCGGCAACCGCGAATACGAGGAACGGTTCGGGCACGTCTACCTCGTTCGCGCCGCAGGCCGCACGGCGCCGGAACTGCTGGAGATCCTCGAGCGGCGCCTCGGCAACGACCCGGAGACCGAGAAGGCCGAGATGCGAGCCGCGCTCGCCGAGATCACCCGACTCCGCCTCGAGCGGATCGTCACCGAGACCGCAGGGAGCCGCACATGAACACCCTGAGTACCCACGTCCTCGACGCGACAGCCGGTACGCCCGCAGTGGGATTGCGCGTCACCCTCACCGACATGCACGGAACCTCGTTGGGCGCCGGTGTCACCGACGACGACGGGCGCCTCACCGGTTTCACCGACGCACTGCCTGAGGGTACCTACCACCTGACCTTCGCCACCGGCGAGTGGTTCTCGGGCCACGGAGTCGCGTCCTTCTATCCGGAGGTGACCGTCACCTTCCGTATCCCGGAGGGCAGCAGCCACTTCCACGTGCCGCTCCTCCTGTCGCCCTATTCGTATTCCACCTACCGCGGGAGCTGACCACCATGACCGAACTGACCGGCAAGATCGTCCTCGGACCGCACCGCTACGGCAAGGCCGAGAACCGGGTGGTGCGCATCGTGCGCGACACCGACCGGCACGAGATCCGCGACCTGAACGTCTCCTCCTGCCTGCACGGCGATTTCGACGCCGCGCATCTCGAAGGAGATCAGGGCACGGTGCTGCCCACCGACAGCCAGAAGCAGACCATCTACTCCTACGCCAAGGAGAAGGGCGTCGAGTTCGTCGAGGAGTACGGCCTCGCGCTCGCACGGCACTTCGTCGACGACGTCGAACCCGTCCGCTCGGCGCGCATCGAGATCGAGGAGTACGCCTGGGAGCGGGTCGTCGTCGACGGCACCGAGCACGACCACACCTGGACACGCAAGGGATCCGAGGTCCGCACCGCGGCGATCACCGTCGAGGGCACCGGGACCGACCGACGCGAATGGGTGGTCGGCGGCCTGAAGGACCTCGTCGTCCTCAAGTCCACCGGCTCGGAGTTCCAGGGCTTCCTCACCGACCCCTACACGGTTCTCGAACCGGCGGAGGATCGCATCATGGCGACGAGCCTCCAGGCGCGCTGGCGGTTCGCGTCGACCGACGTCGAGTGGGACACCGTGTACGCGGGCGTGCGCGCCACCCTGCTCGAGGTGTTCGCGAACCTCCATTCGAAGGCCCTGCAGCAGAGCCTGTACGAGATGGGCCGCGCCGTGCTCGAACGGTACCCGTCGATCGCCGAGATCCGCCTGTCCGCACCGAACAAGCACCACTTCCTCTACGACCTGGCACGTTTCGGAGTGGAGAACGCCGGTGAGGTCTTCCACGCCGACGACCGGCCCTACGGACTGATCCAGGCGAGCGTGCTGCGCGAGGACGCCCCCGATGCCGGCATCGCCTGGGAGCCCTACACCGGCGCCATGTAATCGCTCACGCAGTCACGACGGATGTCGCTCACGCGAGAGCGGGTTCCAGCGAACGCAGCGCGAGATACAGATCGAAGCGGTCACCGGTGCGCGCGAGGGAACGCCCGGTGAGCGCTTCGACCCGTCCAATGCGGTAGCGCACCGTGTTCAGGTGCACGTGCAGTCGATCGGCCGTGCGCCGCCACGATCCGTCGCAGTCGAGGAATGCCTCGAGGGTCGCGAGCAGACCCGCATCGGTGCGCCGGTCGTGCTCGACGACGTCCCCGAGCAACCGGTCGGCGTAGGCACGCCGCAGTTCGTCGGGCAGGGTCGACAACAGGTCGAGCGCCGAATCGAGTTCGGCGCGTCGCACCGACACCGGACCCGGATCGTTGTGTGCGGCAGCGCATGCCGACGCCGCCGCACGGACCGCGCCGGCCGGGTCGTCGTCGGAACTCTGTCCGCCGACACCGACGAACATCCGGTCGCCGCGCAACGCCGGCGCGAGACGCCCGAGGCGTCGGCTCAACAGCCGTGCCACATCGACGTCGCTGCCGATCGCCGGGGCGACCACCCTGTTCGCCGCGTCGATCGACGTGACCGCTCCGTCCAGGACGTCCTCGACGAGACCGCGCAGGACGTCCGGCGAGATCCGGCCCTCGACTTCGGCCACCACCGCGACCCGCGAATCCGCAGCGCGCACGGTCGGGGTCCGGTCGGTGATCTCCCATGCCACCCGGCGCCGTTCGTCGCGCCGGATCCGATCGAGAGCGACCACCGCGGCGAGCTCGGAGAACGCCTCGACGCACTCCGGTCCGCTCTCATCGTGCCGGATCACCAGGAACCACGCGTCGATCCGGTCCGTCAGTCCGCGTCCCACCGGCAGGACGGTGAGATCGCCCACGAGCCGCAGCGGAAAGCGGTCGGCGATCAGCGCGGCTGCGGTGATCCGGTCGAGCTCGGTCTCGTCGAGCTCGGCGCCTCCCGCGACCGTCACTCCCGTGGAGGTGATCAGTGCCGATTCCACCCCGAGTTGCTGCGCGAGTCCGTCGAGCAGCTCCCCCACGCTCCGGCCGTCGGCGACGGCGGCGAGCCATTGCCGCTGCCGCGCCAGACCCGTCTGCAGGCGATCCATCCTCGCCCCGGCCATCTGCCCGGTCATGTATTCGATGACCCGGCTGAACGGCACCTCGTCGGGCACGACCAGCAGCGGCATACGGTGCCGCGCGCACGCCTCGACCACGTCGTCGGGTACCCGGCCGTGCAGGGCCTCGCCCGCGGCCATCGCCGTCACCCCCGCTCCGACGAGCCGTTTGACGAACAGATCGGAGTCCTCGGCGGAGCGCCGCCACACCAGGCCGGTGAACACGAGCGAGCCTGCGCTGACGTAGCGCGTGGGGTCGGGCATGTCGGTAGTGCACGCGCGCAGCACCGGACGGCTCAGGGCCTCCGCATCGCCGTGCAGTACACCGATTCCGAGCCCCGGCGCCTCCACCACATCTCGAAGAAGCACGATGTTCACCTCCTGGTGACGGTCTTGGACGATCGCACAGTACGAGCCGCGGATTTCCGAGGTGTTTCGTGCGTGCTGCCGCAGAGGTACATCTGCCCGGCGCAGTTGACTGGAGACTCCGACGATCGAGGAGTCGACTATGCACGCGCATCCCACCACCCGGCCGCTCGTCATCCGCGGTGCACACGTGGTGAGCATGGACGCCGCCCGCGCCGAACACCGCGACGGATATGTCGTCATCTCCGGCAACCGGATCGTCGCGGTCGGGTCGGGCGAACCGACCGGATACGACGACGCGCAGATCGTCGACGGCACCGGGTGCGTGCTCACCCCCGGCCTGATCAACACCCACCACCACCTGTACCAATGGATCACGCGTGGGCTCGCTGCCGACCACACCCTGTTCGAATGGCTCACCACCCTCTATCCCGTCTGGGCCGGCATCGACGCCGACGCCGTGCACGTCGCGGCCAAGGGCGCGCTCGCGCATCTGGTGCGCACCGGATGCACGACCAGCACCGACCACCACTACGTCGTGCCCCGCGAGGGCGGGGACGTCTTCGGCGCGGAGATCGCCGCAGCGGCCGAGGTCGGTATCCGCTTCCATCCCTGCCGCGGGTCGATGGACCTCGGTGCGAGCGCCGGGGGTCTGCCGCCCGATCACATCGTCGAGGACATCGACGCGATCCTCGAGGGCAGCCGCGAGGCCGTCGACCGCTGGCACGATCCGTCGTTCGATTCGATGCTGCGGGTCGCGCTCGCGCCGTGCTCGCCCTTTTCGGTGACCGGCGAGCTCCTGAAGCAGTCGGCGCTGCTCGCCCGCGATCTCGGGGTGCGGCTGCACACCCATCTCGCCGAGACCCTCGACGAGGAGGACTTCTGCCTCGAGAAGTTCGGATGCAAGCCCGTGCAGTACATGGAGTCGCTGGGCTGGACCGGCCCCGACGTCTGGTACGCGCACGCCGTGCACCTCGACGACCGCGACATCGGTGTGCTCGCCGCGTCGGGTACGGGTGCGGCCCACTGCCCCACCTCGAACGCCCGGCTCGGTGCCGGCATCGCCCGCGCCGCCGACCTCTACGCCGCGGGCGTACCGCTCGGCCTCGGTGTCGACGGTGCCGCGAGCAACGAGTCGTGCTGCATGCTCGAAGAGGCCCACCACGCCGCACTGTTCGCCCGTGCCCGCAGCGGCCCCCGCGCCATGACCGTGCGCCAGAGCCTCGAACTCGCCACCATCGGCGGCGCCCGGGTCCTCGGACGCGAGAACGAGATCGGATCGATCGAACCCGGCAAGCTCGCCGACCTGGCGCTGTGGCGCATCGACGGCCTCGCCCACTCCGGCATCGCCGACCCGGTCGCGGCCCTCGTCCTCGGCAGCACACCGCCTCTCGAACTGCTCCTGATCAACGGTCGTGAAGTGGTCGTCCGCGACGAGGTCCGCACCGTCGACGAGGACGTCGTGGCACGGCAGGTCGCGGCGGAACACGCCGCGCTGGTCGCCAAGGCGGGGTGAAAGCGATGGATCTGCACAACATCACCGCCTATGACATCGCCCGCGACCGCGCCGATCTGACCTTCGAGGACGGCGCCGCCCCGCTCGGCGGTGGCACGTGGCTGTTCTCCGAACCGCAACCGCACCTGCACCGGCTCGTGGATCTGTCCGGTCTCGACTGGCCCGCGGTGACCCGGCATCCCGACGCTCTGGAGATCGCCGCGACCTGCACGGTCGAACAGTTGGCCGCACTCTCGGACGAAGCGGAGCATCCTGCGGCACCGCTGTTCCGGCAGTGCGCCGAGGCACTGCTGGCGTCGTGGAAGATCTGGAAGCGCGCCACGGTCGGCGGCAACATCTGCCTGTCCTTCCCCGCCGGCGCCATGATCTCGCTGGCGACAGCACTCGACGCGGACGCGGTGATCTGGACGACCGACGGCGGCGAACGGCGGATCCCGGTAACCGACTTCGTTCTCGGAGTCGCCTCCAACGCCCTCGCACCCGGCGAGATCCTGCGGAGCATCCGGATCCCGTTGCACGCTCTGAACTCCCGCACGGCCTTCCGCAAGATCGCCCTGTCGCCGCTGGGGCGATCGGGGGCGGTCGTGATCGGGCGCCGCGACGACGACGGCACTGTCACGCTGTCGATCACCGCGTCGACGGTGCGTCCCTGTCTCCTGCGGTTCACGGAAGTCCCGTCGGCACAGGCGTTGTCCGACGCACTGGCCCGTCTCGTCCCGACGACCAGCTACTACACCGATGCGCACGGCGCAGCCGACTGGCGACGTGCCGTCACCGCGGTTCTCGCCGAAGAGATCCGCGCCGAATTGTCGAACACTGCACTGCCGAAAACGGAGGTTCAGCCGTGAAACTCACCGTCAACGGCCGTGAACGCGACGTCGACCCCCGGCCCGGCCAGTGCCTGCGCACCCTGCTGCGCGAGACCGAGCACTTCGAGGTCAAGAAGGGCTGCGACGCCGGCGACTGCGGCGCGTGCTCGGTCCTGCTCGACGGCGAACCTGTCCACTCCTGCGTGGTCCCGGCCGTGCGGGTCGAGGGTCGTGAGGTCACCACGGTCGCGGGTCTCGGCACCCCCGACGACCTGCATCCCGTCCAGCAGCAGTTCGCCGACGCCGCCGGTTTCCAGTGCGGCTTCTGCACCGCCGGCATGATCGTCACCGCATCCACCTTCACCGACGAGGATCTCGACGACCTGCCGAAACGCTTGAAGGGCAACCTGTGCCGGTGCACCGGCTACCGGTCGATCGAGGACGCCCTGCGGTCGCGCACCAACGTCGAACAGGTCGACGGCCCGTCGTGCGGCCGCTCGCAGCGCGCACCCGCCGCGACGCGCGTCGTCACCGGCACCGAGCCGTACACCCTCGACACCACCGTCGAGGGTCTGCTGCACATCGCCGTCCTCGGCAGCCCGCACACCCATGCGCGGATCGTCTCCGTCGACGCCTCGGCCGCCGAGACACTCCCCGGTGTCCACGCGGTGCTGTACCACCGCGACGCCCCCGCCACCGCCTACTCGACGGCCCGTCATGAGAACCGCAACGACGATCCCGACGACACCTATCTGTTCGACCGGGTCGTGCGCTTCCGGGGACAGCGGGTCGCCGCGGTGGTCGCCGAGAGCCCGGCGATCGCGCACCAGGCGCTCGCGTCGATCCACGTGGAGTACGAGGAGCTGCCCTTCGTCCTCGATCCCGACGAGGCCCGGCAGCCGGGGGCTCCCCTGCTGCACGCCGACAAGTCCCCCGACGCACGCATCGCCGATCCCGGACGCAACGTCGTCGCCGCGATCCACGGCAGCAGCGGGGACGTCGACGCGGCGGTCGCCTCCGCTGCGGCGGTGGTGCGGGGACGCTGGCAGACCCACCGTGTTCAGCACACCCACCTCGAAACACACGGAGCCATCGGACATCTCGACGAGACGGGACGGCTCGTCATCCGCAGTTCCACCCAGGTTCCGTTCCTGGTGCGCGACGAGCTGTGCCACATCTTCGGACTCGAACGGGACCGGGTGCGCGTGCACACCGCCCGGGTGGGCGGGGGTTTCGGCGCCAAGCAGGAGATGCTGGTCGAAGATGTCGTCGCGGCGGCGGTCCTGAGGACGGGCCGTCCGGTGCAGTGGGAGTTCACCCGCTCCGATCAGCTCACCGTCGCTCCGTGCCGGCATCCCATGCGGGTCGATGTCACCCTCGCCGCCGATACCGACGGTGTCCTCACCGCCCTCGCGATCGACGTGCTGGCCGACGCCGGCGCCTACGGCAACCACAGCCCCGGGGTGATGTTCCACGGCTGCACGGAGTCGATCGCGGTGTACCGGTGCCCGAACAAGCGCGTCGACGCCGAATCCGTGTACACGAACAACCGGCCGTCGGGTGCCTTCCGCGGTTACGGTCTCGGCCAGGTGATCTTCGCGGTGGAGTCGGCCATGGACGAACTCGCCGGCAAGCTCGGCATCGACCCGTACGAGTTCCGGCGCCGCAACATCATCGTGCCGGGAGATCCGCTGGTCGCGGCACATCCCGAGGGCGCCGACCTGACGTACGGCAGCTACGGACTCGACCAGTGTCTCGATCTCACCGAACGGGCGATGGCGCGCACGGGTGGCCGGCCCGCGCCGACCGGTGATCATTGGCGGGTCGGCGAGGGTATGGCGCTCGCGATGATCGCGACCAACCCGCCCAACGGGCACATCTCCGAGGCGTCGATCGAACTTCTGCCCGACGGCCGGTATCTCGCCCGGGTGGGCACCGCGGAGTTCGGCAACGGCACCACCACCGTCCACACCCAGATCGCGGCCACCGCGCTCGGCACCACCCCCGACCGGATCGTCGTCCAGCAGTCCGACACCGACGTCACCACCCACGACACCGGCGCGTTCGGATCGTCGGGCACGGTCGTCGCGTCGAAGGCGCTGCTGGCAGCTTCCCACGAGCTGCGACGGCGGATGACCAAGGCCGCCGCGGAGCTGACCGGCACCGACCCGGAGCAGGCCGAACTGCAGGCCGGCGGCGTGCAGTGCGGCGATCGTCTCGTCACCTCCGGTGAACTGCTCGAGGTCGCGGGTGGGCGGTTGCGCGCCGAGGGCCGGCACGGCGGGCTGCCACGGTCGCTGTCGTTCAACGTGCAGGCCTTCCGCGTCGCCGTGGACACCCGCACCGGTGAGGTGCGGATCCTCCGCTCGATCCAGGCCGCCGATGCGGGCACCGTCCTCAACCCCGAGCAGTGCCGCGGGCAGATCGAAGGCGGCGCGGCGCAGGCGCTCGGTGCGTCGATGTACGAGGAGATCATCACCGACGACGCGGGTCGTGTGACGACGGATGTGTTGCGCAATTACCACATTCCGCAGTTCGCGGACGTCCCACGCACCGAGGTCTACTTCGCCGACACCTACGACGAACTCGGCCCCATGGGCGCGAAGTCGATGAGCGAGGCCCCGTTCAACCCGGTGGCCCCGGCGTTGGCGAACGCCGTGCGCAACGCCATCGGGGTGCGGCCGCACGAGCTGCCCCTGTCCCGCGACCGCATCTGGCGACTCATGCAGTGAGACCGATCCGTCGAGACCGGTGTTGTGTGCGATTTCCGGCCGGATTTCGCACACAACATCGGTCTCGTTCGTTGTACGGCCGGAGACGCAACGCAGCCGTAACACGAAGTTGATGCAGCGGGGTCGATTCGACCCATCGCGCTGTGTAAAGTACTGAACCACATCGGGAATCGAACCGATGATGTCCGTCCGGCCCAGGGCCGGTGAACGATCCGGAGCTCCCCTCCGGAGGAGGACTCTCCGGTGACGGGCGCGAGGGCCGTCGCAGACGAAGCACCCCACGTCCCCGGAGGTTTCCATGCGATGTTCCCCGACACCGAGCCCCTTCCACGGCCGGCGCACCCACTGCTGACATGTGCGGCACGATCTCGTCCACCCTCACGCTGGTAGGACGATTCGATCCGGGTGCCATGGCGCACTTCGTCGCCGCCCGCGCCGACCTGCTGCAGGTACGTGCCACCGTCGTCACTGCGACCCGGCATCGCATCGAGCTGCGCACCGAGGGCGAACCCGACCTCGTCGACGCCCTCGAAACGGCCTGCGCTCTCGCCCCCGGCACCAATGTCGTCCTCGATCTCACTTCGACCGAGAGGAACCCGACCCCATGACCGTCTGGACTCCCGTCGCTCTCGCCCGCGACATCGAGCCCGGCACCGCGACCGGCACCACCGTCGACGGGGACTCCGTGGCGCTGTGGCGCGGCACCGACGGCGCCGTGCACGCGTGGGCCGATCGTTGCCCGCACCGCGGCATGCGCCTGTCCTTCGGTTTCGTCCGCGAGGACCGCCTCGTCTGTCTCTACCACGGGTGGCAGTTCGACGGCGCCGGCGCGTGCAGAAACGTCCCTGCCCACCCGCGGATGGAACCGCCGAAAACCGTGAAACCGCAGCAGTATCGGACCGTCGAGAGCGCCGGTCTCGTGTGGGTCGCACCCACCGATGCCGACGGCACACCCGACGTTCCCGACACGGCGATCACCCCGGTGCGATCGGTATGGATCGACGGTGACCGGGACACCGCCCTCACCCTCCTCGGCCTGGACGGAACCGGTGCCGTCGCCACCGGCACGATCGACGGAACCGACGTGATCGCCGGCATCCAGACGATCGACGCGCACACCACGGCCGTGCACGTCGTCGCCGCCGGCGTCGTCCCGGCCGACACCGTGAACGCCCTCGTCCACCGACTGCACGAACTCCGCGACTCCGTGTCGTCCGCGCGAGAGGTAGTGGTCTCGTGAGCATCCCTGTCCTGCACGACTTCCCGCTCGACCCGCGGTGCTACTCGGTGCGACTGGCACTGACACTGCTCGGCGTCGAACATCGGGTGCAACCGGTCGACGTGTTCCCCGGTGGCGCCCACCTCGAATCGCCCTACCGCGAGCTCACCCCCACCGGCGAACTTCCGGTGTTCGAGACCGGAACGACGACGCTCGTCGGATCGATCGACGTCCTCGTCCACCTCGCCGACGGAACCACCTGGGCCGCACCGTCCGACGACTGGATCGACTTCGCGACCGGACCGCTCGAACAGTTCTACTCCTGCCGGGAACGATCGCTGTACACGACGGATCCCGTCGACACCACGGCCGCTCGCGCGGTGGTGCAGTCGCTCGACGACCTGCTCGCGTCCCGCACGACGGACGACGCGTGGGTGGCCGCCGACCGGCCGACCGTCGCCGACATCGCCCTGTTCCCCGCCGCTGCCCTGAGCCGGGACATCGCAATCGACCACGACCGCTACCCCGCCCTGCGCAGCTGGATCCGGCGCATCAAGCAACTTCCCGGCTTCGTGGAGATGCCCGGAATCCCCGTCTTCCCCTGATCTTTCCGACCGCCCACATTCCGAAAGGACGCCACATGCAACAGTCCACCGTCGACGCGGTGATCCGCGGCCTGGAGAAGGCCGGCGTCACCACCGTGTGCTACCTGCCCGACTCCTTGTTCAAGGAGCTCTACCCCGCCCTCGACGCGCACCCCACGATCCGCACCATCCAGGTCACCAACGAGGGTGAGGGCGCCGCGATCTGCGGCGGAATCTTCCTGTCCGGCAAGCGTGCCGCGCTCATCATGGAGAACTCCGGCCTGCGTGCGTCCGTCGAACCCCTCGCCCGCATGGGCCTCGGTGCCGGCATCCCGGTGATCATGCTCATGAGCTACCGCGGCGAACTCGGCGAGAACAACTGGTGGGCCGTGCCGCACGGCATCACGATGGAGCCGATCCTCGATGCCCTGCGCATCCCGTACCGCATCGTGCGGGAGGAGGACGCGATCGAACGCGCCATCCACGACGCGTTCGAGTGGTCCTACTCCGCCTACCACCATTCCGCCATCGCCCTCGGAGGAGGACTCGTCCGATGACCACCATGCGCATGACCCGATTCGAGTGCATGCAGGCACTCGCCGCCCGGCTCGAGAACGAACTCGTCATCCTCTCCCTCGGCGCGAGCGTCGACGAGTGGTACAACGCCGCCCCGCACATGCGCGAGGCCAGCCTGTTCCAGCAGCAGCTCGGCTGCGTGACCCCGCAGGCGTTCGGTCTCGCGGTGGGCCTGCCGCACCGACGCATCGTCTCGCTCGACACCGACGGCGGCATGCTGTTCAACCTCGGCATCCTCGCTACCCTCGCCAACGAGCAGCCCCGCAACCTGTTCACGGTGGTGTGGGACAACGAGTGCTACCAGTCCATCGGTGGGCCGCCGACCCATACGGCGAAGGGCAAGGTCGACATCGCCGCGATCGCCCGCGGAGCGGGAATCGAGAAGGCCTACACCGCGGAGACCCTCGAAGAGTTCGACAAGCACTGCGTCGCAGGGTTGTCCGCGGACGAACCGTACGTGCTCGTCGCGAAGGTCTCGAGCGTCGTGCAGCCGGGCATCAAGCGCAAGCACAGCGACGGCCGGGAGGACAAGTACATCTTCGTTCGCCACGTGGAGGCGACGGAAGGCATCACCATCATGGGTCCCAGTGAACACAACTGAAGTGAACACAACCGACGGATTCGACTACGTCGTCGTCGGCGGCGGGTCGGCGGGGTGCGTCCTCGCCGCCCGTCTCACCGAGGATCCCGACACCACCGTGCTGCTCCTCGAGGCCGGACCGGACCACGCCGGTCTCGCCTCGATCGACGCGCCGGTGACCTGGGCGGGACTGCTCGGCGGCGACTACGACTGGGGGCACAGCTACGCGCCCAACCCGTTGCTCGACGGTCGCGCCGTGCCCATCCCCCGCGGCCGGGTTCTCGGCGGATCGAGCAGCCTCAACGCGATGCTCTGGTATCGCGGGCACCCCTCGGACTACGACGCGTGGGAGACCGCCGGCGCGAAGGGCTGGAACTTCGCGTCGCTGCTCCCCTGGTTCCGCCGTGCCGAGGACTGGGAGGGCGGCGCCACCGCCTTCCGCGGCGCCGGAGGCCCGGTGCGCATCACCCGGCCCGCCGACCCGCATCCCATCGCCACCGGATTGCTGAACGCCGCAGCCGAACTCGGCATGGCCGTGCTCGACGACTGCAACGGACCGGACATCGAAGGCGCCTCCCTGGCGAACCTCACGATCGACGACGGCCATCGCGTCAGCACTGCTCGTGCCTATCTCGATCCGGCGCGGACCCGGCCCAATCTCACCGTGCGCACCGACGTCACGGTGTCGGGGTTGGTGTTCGACGGCGACCGGTGCGTCGGTGTGCGGTACGGCAGTGGAAGCACGGACACCGTCGTCCGTGCCGACGCCGAGGTCCTGCTCTGTGCCGGTGCGATCTCGAGCCCGCACCTGCTGCTGCTCTCCGGGATCGGCGATCCCGCGCACCTGCAGGAACACGGAATCCCTGTCCACACCGCACTTCCCGGTGTCGGACGCAACCTTCAGGACCATCCCCTGCTCATGGGTGTGAACTTCCGGGCCCGCAACCCGCTCGGGCCGGTCCGCGACAACGGCGGCGGGGCAATCCTGAACTGGCGCTCGGACCCCTCGCTGGACCTGCCCGACCTGCACGCCTTCGTCGTCCAGGGTGCGCACGCCACCCCGGAGGTGGCCGCACGCTACGACGTCACCGGCGACGTCTTCGCGATCTCCCCGGGTCTCATGCGCTCCTACAGCGTCGGACAGCTGAGCCTGCGGTCCGCGGATCCGGGCACAGCACCGATCATCGACCCGCGCTATCTGTCCGATCCCCGCGACCTCGACGCCCTCGTCGCCGGCCTCGACCGCATCTTCGACCTCGCCGAGACCTCCGCCTTGCAGGATCTGGTCGAGGCACCCGTTGCACCGGACCGTCGTCTCGGCCGCGCCGACGCCGAGGCTTTCGTCCGCGCGAGTTGCGCGACCTTCTTCCACACGGGTGGCACGTGCGCGATGGGCGTGGGACCCGACGCCGTCGTCGACCCGGACCTGCGTGTCCACGGCGTGGACGGACTGCGCGTCGTCGACGCCTCCGTCATCCCGGTGCTCCCGTCGTGCAACACGAACGCCCCCGTGATCGCCCTCGCCGAGCGCGCGGCCGCGCTGATCACCGGAACCGAGAGGAGACTGTCGTGACGACCAGCATCACCACACGCTGCGACGACCCGGTCGTGCTGAACCAGTGGTATCCGGTCTGTTCCGAACAGGAGGTCGCCGAGGGCGTCGTGCGCACCCGCCTGCTCGGCGCCGACATCGAGTGCAGCGTCGACGCCGACGGCGAACCGACGGTGCGCGACGGCGACGCCGTGCTTCCGGTGCAACGCCGATACGGGTTCGTGTGGACCACGCTCGGCACCCCCGACAAGGACGTCTTCCCCATCGACGAGGCCGACGAACCCGACCGGCGCTACGTGCCGTGCGGGTGGGTCACGCTGCGGTCGTCGCCCGGCCGGGTGGTCGAGAACTTCCTCGACATGGCGCACTTCCCGTTCGTGCACACCGGCATCCTCGGAGGTGAGGCCGCCACGGAGGTCGCACGCTACAAGTGGGAGATCCGCCGGGAGACCGACGAGGTGTGGGCCACCGACTGCACGTTCTTCCAGCCGCAGATCTCCGCGGCCTCCGAAGGCACGTTCGCGCAACTGACCTACCGCGTCCCGAATCCGTATCAGGTGATGCTCTACCGGGTCTCGCCCTCCGATCCCACCCGTCTCGACGCGATCGCCCTGTTCATCCAGCCGATCGACGAAACCCTGTGCCGCGCACAACCGGTGATGTACCTCGTCGACCCGGATTCCACGCACACCGAACTGGTGCAGTTCGAGCAGGTGATCTTCCTGCAGGACCGCATCATCGTCGAGAACCAGCGTCCGCTGCTGCTGCCGCTCGATCCGCGCGACGAGATCCCCACCCGCGCCGACGCCTCGTCGGTCACCTACCGGCGCTGGCTCAAGGCCAAGGGACTGCGTTGGGGTGCCCTGCCGTTCCGTCCCGTCCATCCCCGAGGAGCAGACACGTGATCACCTCCGCCCTCCCCCGGTACTGCGCCGACTTCCTCCGCGACGGCACGAAATCGCTGCTCGTCGACGGCCGGTGGATCCCCGGTTCCGGCGAACCCTTCGAGACCATCGACCCGGCCACCGGCGTGCCGCTCGCGACACTCGCGTCGGCGGGAGCCGACGAGGTGGACACCGCGGTCGCCGCCGCGCGCCGCGCCCTGCAGAACGAGTGGGCGTCGTGCACCCCCGCGGCCCGCGCTCGCGTGTTGTGGCGGATCGCCGAGACCATCGACGCCCACGCCGACGAACTCGCCGAACTCGAGACCCTCGACCAGGGGAAAGCCTGGGCGACCTCCCGTTTCGCGGAGATCCCCTCCGCAGCCGAGCAGTTCCGCTACTACGCGGGTTGGGCCACGAAGATCACGGGGACCACCGTCACGCCCTCGATCACCTACGCACCTCCGGGACGGAAGGTCGTCGCGCACACCGTGCGCGAACCGGTCGGTGTGGTGGCTGCGATCGTGCCGTGGAACTCACCGCTGCTCATGGCGGCGATGAAGCTGGCGCCGGCGCTCGCCGCGGGATGCACCGTCGTGCTCAAGCCGGCCGAGGACACCTCGCTGACCGCCCTGCGGTTCGGGGAACTGCTCGCGCAGAGCGGAATTCCCGATGGCGTCGTCAACATCCTCACCGGTGGCGGCGAGGTCGGGCGCATGCTGGCCGAACACTCGGGGGTGGACAAGGTGACGTTCACCGGGTCCACGGAGGTCGGGAAGAAACTCGTCGCCTCGGCCGGGGCCCGCAATCTCTCGCGGCTCACCCTCGAACTCGGCGGCAAGTCCCCGGCGGTCGTCTTCGGCGACACCGACCTGCCGCTGACGATCCCCGGTCTCGCGCGCGGCATCTTCGCCAACTGCGGGCAGGTCTGTGTCGCCGGTTCCCGGATCTACGCCGAACGGCGCGTCTACGAGCAGGTCGTCGACGGTCTCGCCGCTGCTGCGGACACCCTGCGGCTCGGCCACGGACTCGACGACGACACCGACCTGGGTCCGCTGGTGAGCCTGCGGCACCGCGAGACGGTGGCGTCCTACGTCGACGACGGAGCCCGCGCGGGAGCCACGGTCGTGACGGGTGGTCGCATGGTGGGCGAGACGGGCAGCTTCTACGAGCCCACCGTGGTGGTCGACGCGGCCCCGGATCTGCCGATGATGCGCGAGGAGATCTTCGGCCCGGTCGTGACGGTGACCCCCTTCGACGATCCCGACGAAGTGATCGCCTGGGCCAACGACACCGACTACGGTCTCGCGGCGAGCGTGTGGACATCGGATCTGTCGCGGGCCCACAGGGTGGCCGACGCGATCCGCGCCGGCACCGTGTGGATCAACTGCCACTCCTACTTCTCCCCCGAACTGGTCAAGGGCGGCCACAAGCAGTCCGGCTGGGGTTACGAGAACGGCGCCGCCGGGCTGGAGAACTACTTGGAGACCAAGACGGTGTGCTTGTCGATCTGACCGTCGGTCGGGGCCCCGAGGTAGGCGTGTGTCGCTTCGAACCGCGATTGCAGGTACTCGCCGGCCCCGATCGGCGGATGGATCGGCTCCGCACCCGGTTCGACACAGGTCGGGATCGCCTCGATCACGGCGTGGTAGTCCGGAGTGACGAAATAGGGCAGCGAATAGCGGTGTCCGTGCGTGGGATTGAGCACGCGATGACGGGTGGAGACGTAGCGGTGGTTGGTCCATCGGGCGATCATGTCGCCGAGGTTGACGATCAACGCGTCGGGCGGGGTCACGACGTCGATCCACCCGCCGCCCCGCGCGGCGACCTGCAGCCCGCCGATGTCGTCCTGGGCGAGCAGCGTCAACGAGCCGTAGTCGGTGTGAGGTGCGATGCCGAGTGCGGTGTCGCCGACGGGAACCGGTGGGTAGTGCAGCATACGGAGCGACGCGAGCGGGTCGGTGAACATCGGCACGAAGGCGTCGGCGTCGAGGCCGAGAGCGAGTGCGAGACCGCGCATGAGGTGAGCGTTGATGTCCAGGCACGCCTTCGCGTACTCGTCGGCGACGCTCTTGAAGCCGGGCATCAGCGAGGCCGGCCACTGTGCCGGACCGTGCAGCGGCGTGCCCGCTATCACCTCCGGATGATCGTCCGCACGGTCGGTGGTGATGTCGAAGGCCTCCTTGCCGTCGGCTCCGACGGTGGGGTCGAGTGTCTCGGTCTTCGGCGGCACGTATCCGCTGTGGCAGGTGGATTTCGCGATGGCGATGTCCATCTTCTCCTCGAAGGGCAGCGCGAAGAAGTGCCGCGCCTGCTCCATCGTCGCCGCGCGGAGGTCGGGGTCGAGTCCGTGACCGGTGACGACGAAGAAGCCGAGGTCGGTACACGCGGCGTCGAGCGCGTCGGCGACGGCATACGGGTCGCTCCCGTCGCGCAGCGGACGCAGATCGATGAGAGGCAGGGATTCCATGGGTGACTCCTGGCAGGAACGGACCGATGATCGCTCTGAGTTAATTCCTGCGATGCTGCGGGTCCGTCTCGCTGCGGTGAGGACCGTGTTACGGATCCTGGGAACGCGCTCCGACGCAGAGCACCAGGCGAGCCGGCACCGAACCCCGATGGCGCCACTGCATCTCGGTCCCCGCCGCGGCGAACAGGCAGTCCCCCTCCGCGAGCTCGACCGCCGGGCGCCCGCGTACCTCCACCTCGAGCCGTCCACCGGTCATCACCAGCACGAGATCGTCCGAGCGGCGGAACCAGCCGGCGATGTCGCCGTCCGGCCCGATCTCGTACTGGTACACCTCGGCGATCGCTCCGTTGCCGCGGGCCATCCAGGTCACCGGTGCCGCAGGGGTTCCCGTCACCGCCCGCGCGAGGCGCCCCCCGGCACGCACCACCAGTACGTCGTCGGCAGGCGCCGGATCGAGGAAGTCCGACGGCGACCGTCCGAGCGCGTCGGCGATCCTGTACAGCGTCGCGAGCGAGGGCGCGTTGAGGCCCCGTTCGACCTGACTGAGGAACGCCTGGCTGACCCCGGCGCGCGAGGCCAGCGCCCGCGCGGTGAGTCCCTCCTGTCTGCGAACGGCGCGGATGACGCTGCCCACCCGGGCGACGCGATCCTGTTCCGGCACTGCACTCTCCGTCGGCATCACGAATTTCATCCCCTCCCGCCGCCCGAAACACAATCGTCATGAATCGGACACGGCGGCTCAATTACAACCCTGGATCGTCTCGACTTAACACATAGCGATTACTCGGAAGGTCCCACCGTATGGTGACAGCAACTTCGCCCGCGAGCATCACCACCGCTGCGGGAGCGACGGAATCGGTTCCCGCCGAGGGCGTCGTGATGCGCGGTATCCACCGGTCCTTCGGTGAGAACACCGTCCTGCGCGACGTGTCGTTGCATGTGCGGCCCGGCGAGGTGTACGCGCTGCTCGGCGAGAACGGCGCCGGCAAGTCGACCCTGATGCGCATCCTCACCGGATTGCTCCCGCCGGACTCCGGTTCCATTGCGGTGGACGGAAAGTCGCTCGCCGACGGAGGCCGGGAGCGGATCGCCATGGTCCACCAGCACTTCATGCTCGTGCCGAGCATGACGGTCGCCGAGAACTTCCTGCTCGGCCGCTCCCGCGGAGTGGTCCGCCGGAAACGCCTGCGGCGCACCGAGGCCGAGATCGCCGCCCTCGCGGAGGACACCGGCCTCGCGTGCGACCCCACCGCACGTGTGGAGAACCTGTCGGTCGGCGAGCAACAGCGCGTCGAGATCCTGCGCGCCCTGCACCTGGGCGCCGGCTACCTGCTTCTCGACGAACCGACCGCCAATCTTGCGCCGGCCGAGGTGCATTCTCTGCTCGCACAGGTCCGCCGACTCGCCACCGAGCGAGGCGTCGGGATCGTGCTCATCACCCACCATCTGGAGGAGGTCCTCGAGGCCGCCGACCGGGTCGGTGTGCTGCGAGGAGGGCAACTCGTCGCCGAACGCCCCATCCGCGGGGAGGGCGCCGAGAGCGTCACCACCGCCGAACTCGCCCGCGACATGGTCGGCCGCGAGGTCGGACTCGGTATCCGTCGTGCGGCCACCGAACCGGCCGGGAGCCGGATGCTCGAACTGGTCGGCGTGTCCGTCCCCGGCCAGTTGCACGATGTGACCCTGCGGGTCGCATCCGGGCAGCTCGTCGCCGTCGCCGGAGTCGAGGGCAACGGTCAGTCCGCCCTCGAGGACGTCCTGTCCGGGCTCGCCCCCGACTCCACCGGCGCGGTGGTCGTCGCCGAACGGGAGATCGACGCCTCGTCGCCGCGCGCGATGCGCGAGGCCGGTGTCGGCGTCGTCCCCGCCGACCGCTACACCCGAGGACTGATCAAGTCGCTGGGAATCGATACCAATCTCGCGATCGACAGCTACACCGATCCCCCGCTCGCGCGTCGCTGGGGACGCCTGTCGCGGGCCGCCGTTCGTGAACGCGCCGAGCGCATCATCGCCGCACTGTCGGTCAAGGCCCAGAGCCCGCGCACGCTCGCCGGCACCCTGTCCGGTGGGCACGCGCAGCGCGTGGTGCTCGGTCGGGTCCTCGACGGTGAGCCCGACGTCCTCGTCGTCGCCCAGCCCACCCGCGGTCTCGACATCGGTGCCACCGAGTTCGTGTGGGACACCCTCGTCGACCATCGCTCCCGGGGCGCTGCGATCCTGCTCATCTCGTCCGATCTCGACGAGATCTGCAGCCTCGCCGACCGGATCGTCGTGCTCTACCGCGGACGGATCGTCGCCGAGTTCGACGAAGGCCCGTTCGACCGCGAAGCCCTCGGCTCGGCCATGGGCGGATTCCAGGAGGCCGCAGCATGACCGCCACGCTCAGTCCACCGGTGACGACACCGCCCGAGCCGCCCACTGCGTCGCGGATCCGGGGCCTCGCGACCACCATCGGCGTGCCGCTGCTCGCCGTCGCCGTCGGTCTCGCGGCGGGTGGGATCCTCATCGTCCTCGCGGGCGGCAATCCCGGGCAGGCCTACGCGACGATGCTCGACGCCGCGCTCGGTGGCGACACGCAGCTCGGTCGCCTGCTCACGGGCATGACGCCGCTCGTGCTCATGGGACTCGGCTACGCGATCGCGTACCGCACCGGCTTCATCACCATCGGCGCGCAGGGCCACTACGACATCGGCGCGATCACCGCGACGGCCGTGGTGCTGAGCATGCCGCTGGGGACGAGCTGGATCGCGATCCCGATCGTCGCCGTCACCTCCGCGGCCGCAGGTGCGTGCATCGGCGGCATCGCGGGCGTGCTGAAGGCGCGGCTCGGGGTCAACGAGATCATCTCGTCGCTCATGCTCAACTACCTCGTCTTCTACACACTGGCGTGGGCGGTGCGCAAACCCCTCGCCAACCCCAACGGTTTCACCCCCGAGTCCGAGCGCATCCCCGACTGGGCGGCGCTCGCGACGATCCCCGGCACGCGCATCCACATCGGTGTGTTCGTCGCGATCGCGGCGGTGCCGCTGGCGTGGTGGCTCATGCGTTCGACCCGGTTCGGCTTCGCGTCGCAGATCGTCGGTGAGAGCCCGAGCGTCGCCGAGGCCAACGGCATCTCCGTCGCCCGCACCGTGGTCACCTCCGCTCTGATCAGCGGCGCCCTCGGCGGTATCGCCGGAGCGATCATGTTGCTGGGCAGCGAGTTCCGCCTGTCCCTGGCGATCTCGTCCGGGATCGGGTTCACCGCGATCGTGGTGGCGCTGCTCGGGCGTCGCAATCCCTTCGGCATCGTCCTCGCCGCGGCGCTGGTCTCGGGGCTCACCCTCGGCAGTCAGGCGGTGCAGCGCACCCAGGAGATCCCCGCGTCCATCGGCACCGTCGTCCAGGCAGTGATGATCCTGACGGTGCTGCTCGCCAACCGAATCGTGGAGCGTGCCCGATGAACTGGTCCGACGTCCTGGGCGCCGGTGCGCTCGTCCCGCTGTTCACCGCGGCGCTGCGTCTGGCGGTGCCGATCATCCTCGCCGCCGCCGGCGCGTGCCTCGCCGAGCGCTCGGGGCTGATGAACCTCGGTATCGAGGGACAGATGATGGTCGGCGCGATCATCGCGTTCGTGACGGTGTACTACACCGGGCAACCGATGCTCGGCGCCGCCACCGGTGCCGCCGCGGGCCTGGTGATCGCCGCGATCGTCGGCTATCTGACGATCACGATGGCCGTCGACCAGATCATCACGGGCATCTCGGTGGTGATCCTCGGGACCGGCCTTGCGTCCTTCCTGTACCTGCAGGTGTTCGGCGTGACCGGCACACCGCCGCGCATCCAGGGCACCACGCCCCTCGACCTTCCGGTGCTGTCCGACCTGCCGGTGCTCGGCCCGATCGTGTTCTCGCAATCCCCGCTCGTCTACCTCGCGCTCGCGATCGTCGTCGCCCTGTGGTGGGTGCTCACCCGCACAGCCTTCGGCCTGTCGATCCGCGCGGCCGGGGAGAGCCCCGAGGCCGCCGACTCGGTGGGCGTCTCCGTCCCCCGTACCCGGTGGAGCACGCTGCTGATCTCCGGCGCCGCAGCAGGTATTGCCGGCGCGCTCGTCATCGACGGTCTGGGCTTCTTCCAGGACGGCATCACCGGTGGTCGCGGCTGGATCGCGCTCGGTGTCGTCATCCTCGCCCGGTGGAATCCGCTCGGCGCCATCGCCGGTGGCTTCATGTTCGGTCTCGTCGACGCCTTCCAGCTGCGCGTGCAGGCCGCATCCGGTGGGCAGGCCACGTCGGTGCCGTACGAACTGTTCCAGGCCATGCCGTACGCGGTGACGCTGCTCGCGGTCATCGCCACCACCGTGTGGTTCTCGCGCAGCAATTCCCCGAAGGCGCTCGGCGTCCCGTTCGTCCCCGCGAAATAGCTTTCCGTCAGCTTTCCCGTCAGTCATGGGACTCGTAGTCGCGAGCCCTCCCTTCCCCGAGGAGAACCACGTGAAGAAATTGGGTACCGCTGTGGCGGCCGCCGCCGTCGTCGGAGCCGCCGTGACCGGGTGTTCGAGTTCCGACTCCGGTGGGAGCGGCTCGGCCGACGGGGTCGTCAAGGCCGCGATCATCACCTCGGGTCCGGTCAACGACGTCGGCTGGAACCAGGGCATGGTCGAGGGTGCCGAGAAGCTCGAGGCGGAAGGTCTCATCGATCTGACCGTCGTGCAGCAGGATTCGGGCGCGACCTCGGAGCAGATCGCCCAGATCGTCACCGACCTCGCGGAGGACGGCAACCAGCTCATCGTCGGCCACTCGTTCAACTACGGCGAACCCATCAAGGGCATCATCGCCGACTACCCCGACGTGCTGTTCGCCTATCCCGGCGGCTTCGGCGACATCACCGCCAACCTCGCCGACTACAGTCAGCCGTTCTACCAGGGTTCGTTCCTCACCGGCATCCTCGCCGGCGACCTGACGGAGACCGGAATCCTCGCCGGCACCGCCGGTTTCGAGATCCCGGTGTGCAAGGCCCAGATCGAGGCGTTCGCCGACGGTGCCCGCCTGACCTACAAGGGCCCCGGCGAGATCCAGTTGCGCCCGTCCTACATCGGCGGATGGTCCGACGCGGCGGCCCAGACCCTCGAGGCCGTCAACGCCCTCGTCGACCAGGGTGCCGATCAGTTCTCCACGTGTGGTGTCGACGCGGCCACCATCGAGGGCGCCAAGCAGCGCGGCGTCGGCGTCGCCGGTTACACGATGGATCAGACCCCGCTGGCCCCCGAGAACGTCGTCTCATCCGTCGTGTGGAATCTCGACGAGGTCCTCCGCGCGATGATCGCCGACGTCGAGGCCGGCAACGTCGACCCGGCGAAGTACTACGAGGTGGACATCACCGAGGGCGGTCTGGACGTGGTCATCAATCCGGCCTTCGTCGACAAGATCTCGCCCGAGGCGATGGCACTGTTCGAGGAGTACCGCGAGAAGATCATGGCCGGTGAGTTCGAGGTCGAGTACAAGGGTGGCGACTGACCCCGAGACCACCCGGTAGGACGAACGAGACCGGCGTCGTGTGCGATTTCCCGACGGATTTCGCACACGACGTCGGTCTCGGTCGTTCGCCGCAGTTCACGCCGCACCGTCGCCGAAGCGCGCCAACGATCTGGTGACCTCGGAGGCCACCACCGCATGTCCGGCCATCGTGAGATGGATCCGGTCCGCGCTCAGCCAGTTCCGCCGCAGCCGTGCCGGATGGTCCCAGAACTCGGTGAGGATCGCGTCGTGCCGGCGGGCCACCCGACGAACGACGTCGGCGAACTCGACGAATCGGGGCCGCAGCGGCAGCATCGGACCGGTGAACGCATCCGCCAGCGTGAACATCGACAGCCGTGCCCCGCCGGCCGTCACCGCGGCGCAGAGTTCGTCGAGGTCGCGTTCCACCGACCCGATTCCCGCGTTATGCAGGAAGAGGTCGTTGCCACCACAGTTGACGTGCACCAGATCCGGGCCGAAGTCGAGGACGGCACCCATCTGCCCGGACAGGACTTCACCGATGGTGGCCCCGACTGCGCCGGTGTTGAGATAGGCGACCTCGGGCCGCACGGATCTCATGGTCGATGCCACCCTGTCCGCCCACGGCACCTCGGCGTATCCGGGCCACGGATCACCGATCCCCGCCGCGATCGAATCACCGATCACCGCGAAGCGGGACCACGGCATCCCGGTCATCATCTCGCGCGCCGCCTGCGGGGTCAGCACCATCGGGTCGTCGAGTTCCGATCGGAACTCCCCATTCGGTGAAGCAGTGTCACTGAGTGAGGCCGTGCGATTCATCTCGGTTCCTCCTGAATATCGAGGGAGATCGCCGCACGCCGCCCAAAACAACACGAACGATCGTGCGTACAACTGACCGTACGACCGTACGTTCGACATTGCAAGACCCGAGTGCCACCATGGTGGGGTGACCGACCCGAACATCTCCGACCAGCGACTGCTCAAGGGCGCGCGGGCCAGGGCGACCATCGCGCGTCACGCCACCGACGTGGCCTCCGTCGAAGGCCTCACCGGGCTGAGCATCGGAAGGCTCGCCACCGACCTGGGGCTGAGCAAGAGCGGCGTCGCCACCCTCTTCGGCACGAAGGAGAATCTGCAGCTCGCCGCCGTCCAGTCCGCCCGCGAGGTGTTCGTCGAACATGTCGTCCGGCCGGCGCTGACCGCACCCGAGGGCATGCCGCGTCTGCGGACGCTCGTCGACCACTGGTTCGACTACATCGACAGGCCGGTCCTGCCCGGCGGATGCTTCCGCGTCGCCACCGCGACCGAGTTCGACAGCCGAGTCGGCCCGGTCCACGACGCACTGCGCGACGAGCGCACCGAGTGGTTCGCCCTCCTCGAGACGGAGATCGCGAGGGCGCAGGCAGACGGGTATCTCGACGGGCACGATGCCCACGCCCTCGCGTTCGAACTCGACGCGCTCGTCGCCGCAGCCAACACCGGAGCCCGCATGGGCGACGACAGCGCGATCCCGACCGCGCGATCGATCGTCGATCGCCTGCTCGGCCCGTCTACCTGAGGGAGTCGCACCACTCCACCAGCGCCGCCGCGAGGTCGTCGCGCGCGGACAGCTGGGGTGCGTGGTCGGACTCGAGCGACACGACCTGCGCACCCGGGGTGAGGCGTTGCATCTCCCGCTGGGTGACGATCGGAACCGAACGATCCAGTGTCGCTTCGATGTACAGGCGAGGCAGGCCGCCGAACCGTTCCGGTGTCCAAGTGGGCGCCATGAGCCGGGCGGTTTCGAGTTGCGGCACGAGTCGGCGTGCGGCACCGATCGCGTCGGCCGCGTCCGCCTCATGGAAGAACACCGCGGCGCCGGCCTCGGGTGGCACAATCGTGCCGCGACAGTCCTCGGTGGGTTCGAGCCAGCGTGAGATACCCACCGGCGCTTCGAGACCGAGGCCGTCGCAGAGCATCCCGAAGTCGACCCCGGACGGGAGCATCATCCCCGCCACGTAAGCGACCCCGGCGACGCGCTCGGGTAGCATCTCCGCGACCTGCGTGACGACGATGCCGCCACCGGAATGGCCGACGAGGATCACCCGACCGTCGAGTCCGGCAACATGATCGGCCACGACCGCGGCGACGTCGTCGAGCGTCACGTCGTCGGCGCCCCACGATCCGACACCCGGAAGCGAGAGCGGGTGCGGGACGTGCCCGGCCCGGCGGAGCGGTTCGAGCAGCGTGTCCCACACCCAGCTTCCGGCCCACGCGCCGTGCACGAGCACGACATGACTCACGCGCGGTTCTCCCCCGTCGCCGCCAGCACACGGGCGGCTTCCCGCACAGCAGCGGTGTTGGCCTTGCCGTGCCGCGACCCGGCGAGCTTCGCCTTGATGTGATCGCGGATCAGGATGGGTTCGTAGGGCTCCGGGCCCGCATACTCGGGCAGCGTGGAGACCACCGCGTCGACGTTGCCGTCGTGGAAGAACGCCACCGAACGACGGCGCCGGATCCTCCCGTCGACGATCGGCGGCTTGACGCGGTGCAGCGTCGACATCCACCGGTCGTCGGTGATGCGGGCGGTGAGATCCCCCAGGTTGACGAGCAGGGCGCCGGGCAGCGGTTCGACGTCGTGCCAGATGCCGTCGGATCCGAGCACCTGCAGCCCTGCGACCCGGTCGGCCCACAGCACGGTGACGATCCCGAAGTCGGTGTGCTCGCCCATGCCGGTGAGGTCGCCGTCGAGGTCGACAGTGCCTTCGGGCAGCGCGTAGTTGTTCATGCGCAGCACGTCGATCGAGTGGTCGGTGAGCCGTTCGAAGTAGTCGGGGGCCTGCCCGAGCGCGTCGGCGAAGATCCGGGTGAGGGTCCGCGCGACCCGCGAGGCCTCGGCGAAGTAGGTCTGGACGCGGTCCTCGAAGCCGGGGACGTCGGGCCAGACGTTGAGTCCGTAGTCGTTCTCCGACAGGTCCAGGTGGGGGAACGACCGGGCCTCCACGCCGACGTTGTATGCCTCGAAGAAATCGTTCATACGGCTGGCGGATTCGACGCCGAGGCTCAGGCTCAGCGACTCGCTCTTCGGCGGGCTGTACCCGCGGTTCGCGCCGACCACCCGGTACTGCTGCTTGACGTCCATCGGCAGACCGAAGAAGTCGTCGAGGGCGCCGGCGAGGCCGTCGACCACCGGATCGGGGATGCCGTGTCCGAGGATCTGGACGAATCCCACACGGCTGCAGGCTTCGTCGATCTCACGGGCGACACGAGCGCGTTCGGCCTCGTCGCCGGCCCGGACGTACGGGCCGATATCGACGGCGGGAACGACGAAGGCGTCAGACGGCGACTGGTTCATGGGCAACTCCGTGGGGAGAGGTGGTGCCGGCCGAGGTGACGGGGGCCGGTGTGCCGGACCGGGACGCGCGAGCCAGTGTCCCGAGACGAGTGTGGTTGAACAGCAGGTTCAACGAGAACGCCGCGATCGCGGCGAGCGTGATACCGCTGCCGAGCAGGATCTGCGCGGCGGACGGGAAGCGCTCGAACATGCCCTCGGCGAGTTCGGGCAGCAGACCCACACCCACCGCGACGGCGGCGATCGTGGAGTTGATGCGGTCGGACAGGTCCACCGAGCGCAGCGTGTTGATGCCCACCAGGGCGACGGTGGCGAACAGGATCAGGCCGACACCGCCGACCACCGGCTTCGGCAGCGCCGCGACCACCGAGCTCACCTTCGGCAGGGCACCGAGGACGACGAGGATCGCACCCGACGTGGCGGTGACGTAACGGCTGTAGACCCGGGTGGTGGCGACCGCACCGACGTTCTGGGTGAAGACGGTGTCGACGAAGGCGTTGAAGACACCGGCGAGCACGGCGGACGCTCCGTCGCCGGCGAGTCCACGGGCGATGTCGCCCTTGCTGACGCGCTTGCCGGTGATCTCGGCGACGGCGAGCATGCTCGCGGTGGATTCGGCGAAGACCACGGCCATGACGATGCTCATGGCGACGACCGCGGTGATCGGGAATTCCGGTGCGCCGAAGTGGAAGGGCGCGGGCAGACCCACCCACGCCGAGCCGGCCACGCCGCCGAGGTCGATCAGGCCGAGCGGAACCGCGACGACGGTGCCGACGGCGAGGGCGATCAACACCCCGAGCTGTGCCCAGATGCCGCGCCCGAGGCAGAGGAAGGCAACGGCGACGACGATCACCAGCACGGCCAGGGCGATGTTGGTGGGCGAGGCGAAGGTGGGCGACGACGGGTCGGTGCCGACGATCAGGCCGCCCGCCACACCGATGAGCGAGATACCGACGACGGTGAGCACGGCACCGGTGACGAGCGGCGGGAAGAACCGGATGATCCTGGCGAACGGCCAGGCCAGGGCGAGACCGACGATGCCGCCGATCAGCATGGATCCGTAGACGGCCTGCAGGCCGTATTCCTTCGCGATGAGGATCATCGGCGTCAGGCCGGCGAAGGTCGCACCGCAGACGATGGGCAGGCGGACGCCGACGAGCTTGCCGACACCGAGACTCTGGACGATGGTGATCAGACCGGCGATCAGCAGGTCGGCGCTGATGAGCATCGCGATGGTGTCGCGGTCGAGTCCGACGGCCGCGCCGAAGACCAACGGGACGGTGATGCATCCGGTGTACATGATCAGGACATGCTGGAGGCCGAACGCGAACTGCCGGAGGAACGGCAGTCGCGCGTCGACGGGGTGCGGTGAGGTCATGTGATCGCTCCCATTTCGGATGCAGTGCTGTATACGGTGCCGGATACAGCTTGGGGGCCGAAGTTTTCGGGCTCGAGTCATCGTGTTTCGTGCGGGTAAGGAACCGCTCACCGCACCCGCGTCGGAGTTAGGTCAGTCGTCCGTTCACGCGCAAGCGGGCGATGCCGCCGTCGGGATAGACGTCGAGCCGCACGAATTCCACCGGCGTCGGCGAATCGACGCGGAAACGGTGCCGGCAGTCCGGGAGCAGCGCGGTGCGCGGCACGAGTTCGACCCAGGACGATTCGTCGGACATCGCGTCCCCGCTGGGAATTCCGCTCAGGCGCGCCGCTCCCGGTGCGTTGCCGACGAAATAGGAGGTGTCGATCTCGACGTGGTCGACGCAGCCCTGCCCCGCGAGGCGGATCACGACGTAGTCGTTGCCGTCGTCGCGGCGACGCGCGTTCTCCCAGCCCTCCCCCATGTGCCGCGAGCGGCCGAGGCCGATGATGTTGCGCGGCGACGAATAGAAACGGTTCGAGCAGGCGACGACGTCGCCACCGTTCTCGAGGGCTGCGAGATCGATCGTGCCCGTGAGAAAGGCCGGGTCCGGACGGGCATGTCCGTGCACGCGGAATCGGGCCACACCGCCGTCGGGAAAGATGTTCAGGCGCAGGTGCGTCCAGCGCCGGTCGTCGTCCACCGCGAAGGCGTTCGCGGTGTCGCCCTTCAGGGCCACGCGATCGAGGACCGGTTCCCACGGCGCGTTCAGCAACTCCTGATCGGTCGGGTATCCGTCGAGGTTCACCCCGTCGACGGATGCGAAGGGCGGGTAGTTACCGGTGAACCAGGCGGTGTCGATCACGACGCCCTCGACGACGCCGGGAACGCCGAGCCGGACCACCGCGAAGTCGTGCCCGGCTTCGCGGCGACGCCGGGTCTCCCACCCGTCGTAGACCTTTCCCTTGTGCCCGAACTCGGACGGATCGAAATCGGGTGCACCCGGTGAGATCAGGTTCTCGCGACTCGCGAAGAACTCGTCGTTCGCGAACACGACGGCCCCGCCCAGCGATCGCGCGGCGAGATCGGGTAGTTGCAGGAAATCTGCTTCGGTCAACGGTTTTCCTTTCGGGAGAGCAGCGCACCACGCGGTGCGGGGTCGGTGGCGTCGAGGGTGACGGTGAGCGGTTCACCGGCGAGCCAGGTCTGCCGCACGACCCCGGCCAGCGCGCGTTCGGCGTAGGGCGTCACGGCGTTGCGGTGGTGCAGCCGCTCCGGGAAGACGACGAAGGCGTCGTCGGGCGCGAAGACACACAGGTCGGCACTGTTGCCCACGGCGATGGCACCGCGGTCGGCCAGTCCCACGAGGTCGGCGGTGCGACCGGCCATCCAGCGCACCACGTCGACGAGGGTGTGCCCGCGCTTGCGGGCCTCCGACCACACGATGGGCAGTCCGAGTTGCAGCGACGAGATTCCGCCCCAGGCCTCGCCGAAGTCGCCGGTGACGAACTTCTTCAGCTCCGGCAGGCACGGCGAATGATCGGAGACGATGCAGTCGAGCGTGCCGTCGGCCAGGCCGCGCCACAGCGCTTCCCGGTTGCGGGCCTCACGGATCGGCGGGCAGCACTTGAAATGTGTGGAGCCGTCGAGGATCTCCTCGCTGAACAGCGACAGGTAGTGCGGGCAGGTCTCCGCGGTGACGGGCAGGCCCTCGGCCTTCGCCGCGGCCACGAGCGGAAGGCTTCCCGCATCCGACAGATGCAGGATGTGCACGCGGCACCCGGTCTGCCGCGCGCCGTCGATCACCTGGGCCACGGCACGGGACTCGGCGACCGGTGGTCGCGAGTACAGGAAGTCGTCGTAGCGCGGTCCGGCCGGTGGGTCCTGCGCGTCGAGGGTCGGTCCGTCCTCGGCATGCACGATGAGCAGACCACCGAAGCCGGCGATCACGCGCATCGCCTCGATCATCTGCTCGCGGTCCAGCGGCGGGTACTCGTCGAGACCCGAATACGCGAGGAAGCACTTGAATCCGTACACCCCTGTGTCCCAGAGCGGTTCGAGATCGGCGAGGTTACCGGGAATCGCACCGCCCCAGAATCCGACGTCGACGGTGACCTGCCCGTCCGCGACCTTCTGCTTCACCTCGAGGGCCGCCACGTCGACGGTGGACGGGATGGAGTTGAGGGGCATGTCGACGATTGTTGTCACACCCCCGGCCGCGGCGGCACGTGTCGCCGTCGCGAAGCCCTCCCATTCGGTGCGGCCGGGTTCGTTGACGTGGACGTGCGTGTCCACCAGGCCGGGGAGCAGCACCTCGTCGTCGGCGAGGACGATCTCCCGCGCACCGGCCGGAGCGGCACCGTCGTATTCCTCGATCGCGACGATGCGGCCGTCGCGCACGTGGACGGCGCAGCTGCGTTCCTCGTCCCCCACCACAGCGCGTCGCGCGCGGATCACGGTGGTCATCGCGTCACCGCCGTCGGTCGACCCGCGAGCCGGGCCAGGTGGTCGAGATTCGTGCCGGTGCGATCGCATACTTCCTTCTCGGTGAGGGCTCCGCAGCTCGTTCCCCGCAGGAGGAATGCGGCGAGAGCACGGGCGGTGGCGGGTTCGTCGAGATACCCCGACGACAGGGCCGGGTCGATGTAGGCCGCGACGCGTCCCGCGGCGGTGGACAGCGACCGGCGGTAGAACGCGAAGGTCGCGGCGTAGCGGGTGGGCAACTGCGCCGGATGCAGGTCCCAGCCCTGGTAGAAGCCGCGGCGCAGCGACCGGTCGATCAGGCGGGCGTGCAGCGCCCATGCCGCGCGGATCTCGTCGCGGGTGCCGACGGGAAGGCGATTGGTGGACCCATCGGACAACCGCACCCCGGTACCCGCTGCCGCGACCTGCATCGTGGCCTTGGCGTGGTCGGCGACGGGGTGGTCCATCGCTTGGTATTCGGCGGCGATGTCGCATGCGGCCGAGTAGTCGTAGGTGCCGTAGTGCAACCCCGAACAGCGCCCGTGGGCCGCTCGGATCATCGTGGCGACGGCAGCGGTGCCGTCGGGGCCGCAGATCGCCTGCGGCGTCTCGATCTGGATCTCGAACCGCAGGGACGCGGCGAGCGAGTGGGTGGCTTCGAGATGTTCGCAGACCGTCACCATGGCGGCGACCTGCTCGGGCGCGGTGACCTTGGGCAGTGTGACGACGAATCCGTCCGGGAGAGCGCACTTTCCGGTCAGCTCGGCGACGAAGGCGTCGAGTGTGCGGAGCCCGCGGCGCCGGGTGGCGGCTTCGAAGGACTTGAACCGGATGCCGACGAAGGGTGTCGCGGTGGGATCGGTCGCCAGCGTGGCGGCGGCGCGGGCGACGTGGGCGTCCTCGTCGGCGTCGCGTTCGTGCTCGGGAATGCCGGGGCGGGTGAACCCGTCCTCGAAGTCGATGCGCAGATCCTCGATCGGTTCGGAGCGCAGTTTGGCCTCCACGAGCGGGAGGACGGCTTCGGCGAGTTCGGGTTCGATGCCGGTGACCGTGGCGAGGTCCGCGGGACCGTCGATGTGGGTGTCGAGGACGTCGAGCGCGTCGGCCCCCCACCGTGCCACGATCCCGGCGTCGTAGCGGTCGGCCGGGACGTAGACGGTGTGTATCGGTTGGCGGGCACCGTCGGTCCCGGGATAGGTCGCGGCGTATGCCGCGTCGGTGTCCGCGAGCTGCGCGTCGAGCGCAGCCGCAAGCCTGTGCAATCCTGTCGGCACCCGAACTCCTGTCCTGTATCCACGGCTGTATACGTCGTGGTGCGCCGACGTTATCGGCGCCAGGTCATGTGTTCGGTTAACTGCGGTTACGGGCCCGTTACACATCTGCCGGGGCGGTGTTCGTCCTCGGCTGAACCCGGTCCGATGCCGCCGGATCGACGGCACAATGGTCGGCATGGAGCCGGAGCAGGGTCGTGTGATCGACTTCGCCACCGCCGCGAAGGCGGCACGTGCAACCGCCGCGAAGGCGGCACGGACTCCCGTGCGGGGAGCCGACAGCACCGAACCCCGTCTGCTCCGTCAAATCTACGGCGAGATCCTGCGCGACGAGCGTCGCGATCAGGACCGCAGCCTCGAGGACGTCGCCCGCACGGTCGGGATGTCGAAGCAGTACCTGTCGGAGGTCGAACGTGGGCGCAAGGAGGCATCCTCCGAGATGCTGCGGTCCGTGTGTGGTGCGCTGGATCTTCCGATGGAGCAACTGCTCGCGCGCGGGATCCGCCGGATGACCGCGCACCGCACACTCCGGACCACGGGTCACGCCGGCGTCGAGTTGTGCGCGGCGTGACAGTGCAACTACGTCACATGTGACCACGTGACGGTCATCCGTCCCGGTCGACGATGACGTGATCGGCCAGGCCGTAGGCGACCGCCTCCGTCGGTGAGAAGATCCGGTCCCGGTCGGTGTCGCGGCGCAGTTGGTCGATATCTCGTCCGGTGTGCGCGGCCAGGATCTCCTCGGTCTGGGCCCGCACCCTCATCACCTCCGCTGCCTGCAGGGCCAGATCGGAGATGGTGCCCTGCCCCTGCGCCGACGGCTGGTGCAGCAGCACCCGCGAATGAGCGAGCACGTGCCGACGGCCGCGCGCTCCGGCCGCGAGCAGCACGGCGGCCGCCGACGCGGCCTGTCCCATGCAGTAGGTCGCGACCTTCGGGCGCAGGAACTGCATGGTGTCGTAGATCGCGCGCATCGCGGTGGACGATCCGCCGGGTGAGTTGATGTAGAGGCCGATCTCCCGATCGGGGGATTCGGCCTCGAGATGCAACATCTGCGCCATGATGACGTTGGCGACCCCGTCGTCGATCTCGGTACCGAGGAAGACGATGCGTTCGTTGAGCAACCGGCTGAAGACGTCGAACGACCGCTCCCCCGCCGGTGTGCGTTCGATGACGTTCGGGATCGTGTAGGTGCTCATCGTCCCAGTCCCATCTGCCGTCCCGTGGCGAACGGTGCCAGTTCGGCGAGCGACCCGACGACGGTGTCGACGATGCCGTACTCGCGTGCCTGTTCGGCGGTGAACCACCGGTCGCGGTCGCTGTCGCGTTCGATCTCCTCGAGCGAATGTCCGGTGGCGTCCGAGAGGATCTGCTGCGACTGCAGTTTCATGTATTCGAGATTCTCGGCCTGGATCGCGATGTCGACGGCCGTCCCCGAGAATCCGGCCGAGGGTTGGTGCATCATGATCCGGCTGTGGGCGAGGCTCGCGCGTTTGCCCTTGGTGCCCGCCGCGAGCAGGACCTGCCCCATGCTGGCGGCGAATCCCGCTGCCACGGTGACGATGTCGTTGGGAACGAGTTGCATCGTGTCGTAGATCGCGAGGCCGGCGAAGACCGATCCGCCGGGTGAGTTGATGTGCAGGACGATGTCGCGCCGGTCGTCGGCGGAGGCGAGCAGGACGAGTTCCGAGCAGACGCGCTCGGCCATCTCGTCGTCCACCTCCCCGGTCAGTCGCAGGATGCGCTGACGGAAGAGTCTGTCGGCCAGTTGGTCCCGGTACGAGGATGGTTCGGTGGTCGTCATGCAGCCAGCCTGACCCCCGATGGGCGCGAACCGGCGGTTCGTCTGCTCACGGCAGACGGACCGGTCGTTCCGGCAGATCAGTCCTCTGCGGACCGGACGGCGCTGATCACCGCCGCGACGAGGACGGCCAGCAACAGGATCACGAGCAGGACCGGTCCGAGCAGCAGCACCAGCACGATCAGGACGGCCAGTCCGATCTTCGCCTTGGTGCTGAGTCCGGAGATCAGCCCGCCCAGTGCGGCGAGGGCGGGATTGCGGCCTTCCAGCGCGGCCCGGATCCCGGCGAGGACCGCCTGCAGTCCCACGCCGCCGCTGGTGACCTCGCCGAGGAGCGAGTCCACCCATCCGCGGATCTTCCGGGTCAGTCCCGCCCCGAGTCCCCGGAACCCGTCCAGCGCGGTACGGACACCGGTCCGCAGCGCATCCTTCAGCCTCTCGAGGAGCGATGTGGGCTTCTGTTGTGGCTGCTCGGTTCGTGCCCGCTCACGTGCGGGGCGGGTCGGTTTCCCTGCCCGGGCGTCGTTCGCCGGCGGACGCGGTCGTCTCTCCTTCGGAGGCGCCGGCTTCGCACGAGAGCGGGGCGTGGTGTCCGAACGGGTCGATGTCCGAGTGGTCGATCGGGATGAGGTTCGGGTCGAGGTGCGCCGCGAGCCGGTCCCGGGGTCGCGGTCCCGACGCCGTGCAGCGGGTTCGGGCTCGCGGGTGCGCCGCTGGGGGGTGGTCTCGGGTTCGCGGGTGCGACGCCGCTCGGTGGGCTCGGGCTCGCGCGGTCGACGGCTGCGCGTCCGCGCAGGCTCGGCGGGGGTCTCCGTCCCCGGGGTCCTCGCGTGCGTCGCGGTCGGCCGCCGCACCGGACGGGAGGTTCGGCGGGCTTCGTTCTGCCGAGCACTCATACCGCTCGCCTTCTCTCGTGGACGGGCACGGTGCCTCTCAGTGAACGCCGGATTCCGGGTCCGGTCAACGGCAGACGGAGCGTTCAGCCGGTACGGAAAAGGGATGGACCCTGTTCAAGATCGGTAACGGCTCTTGGAAGAATGAGCAATGCCCTCACAGCACACGGGGAGGTGTGCGCATCATCGTTCGCGATGGGGAGTGCGCGCGCGACGTAATCCGAAGGAGCACCGACAGACGTGACCGAGCAATTCAGTTTCGAAACACTCACGCCCACGGCATTTCTCGACCGTTCCGCCCGGGTCTTCCGTGACGACCTCGCGATGGTGGACGGCGATGTCCGTCGCACCTACGCCGAATTGCGCGATCGGTGCCTGCGACAGTCGGGCATGCTGCACGCTCTCGGCGTCGAACCCGGCGACCGTGTCGCAGTACTCGCGCCGAACACCTCGCTGATGCTCGAGGCGCACTACGGCGTGCTCTACGCGGGCGCCGTGCTCGTCTCGCTCAACACGCGCCTCACCGCGCCGGAGCTGCGGTTCATTCTCGAGCACTCCGGCAGCCGGGTCCTGCTCGTCGAGGAGTCGCTGGCCGATCTGGCACGCGAGGCGACGGCCGATCTGCCGTCGATCACGGTCGTCGGCGACGACTACGAGGACAAGCTCGCCGCCGCCCGCCACCGGTACGTGCCGCTCGCCGACGAGCGCACCATGATCGCCCTGAACTACACGTCCGGCACGACGGGTGATCCGAAGGGCGTGATGTACCACGCGCGCGGCGCCTACCTGCAGGCCCTGGCGATGGTCGCGCACTTCGGGCTCGACAGCGGATCCACCTACCTGTGGACGCTGCCGATGTTCCACTGCAACGGCTGGACGTTCACCTGGGCCGTCACCGCAGCCGGTGGCACGCACGTGTGCCTGCCCAAGGTCGACCCCGAGCGGATCTGGGATCTCGTGCGCACCGAGAACGTCACGCACCTGTGCGGTGCGCCGACCGTTCTCGCGTCGCTGGTCGACGCCCCGAATGCGGGCGGCATCGACCACCGTGTCGTCGCGGCGATCGGTGGCGCACCGCCGGCACCCGCCCTCATCGAGCGCTGCACCGCGCTCGGACTCGACATCACCCACCTGTACGGGCTCACCGAGACGTACGGCCCGGCGGCGATCTGCGAGTGGCGTTCGGAATGGGACGTCCTCCCCGAGGACGAGAAGGCACGGCTGCGCTCCCGGCAGGGCGTGGGCAACGTCGTGGCCGGTGAACTCCGCATCGTCGACCCGATGGGCTCCGACGTTCCCGCCGACGGCGAGACGACCGGTGAGATCGCGCTGCGCGGCAACAATGTGATGCTCGGTTACTACAACAACCCGGACGCGACCGCCCGCGCCGTGCCGGACGGCTGGTTCCGCACCGGCGACATCGGCGTCGTGCATCCGGACGGCTACATCGAGATCCGCGACCGCGCGAAGGACGTCATCATCTCCGGTGGCGAGAACATCTCGTCCGTCGAGGTCGAGGCGGCCCTCATCAGCCACCCGGCCGTTCTCGAGGCCGCCGTCGTCGCGGCGCCGAGCGAGAAGTGGGGCGAACGTCCCGTCGCCTACGTGGCACTGCGCAGCGGCGCGAGCGCCGACGAGGCGGAACTGCGCGCGCACGTGCGTTCGCAGCTCGCCGGTTTCAAGGTTCCCGACAGCATCGTCTTCGGCGCCCTGCCGAAGACCGCCTCGGGCAAGATCCGCAAGGTCGAACTGCGCGAGCGTCTCTGAGCACCGGCCGGGGCGGTTCCCGACGTCACCTCTCGTCGAGAACCGTCCCGGCCCGCTCGGGCAGCGTGAACGCCGCGAGCGCGGCGACGACGAACGATGCCGCGAACGCACCGAAGACGAGACCGTTGCCGCCGGCGCCCAGCAGCACCGGCACCAGCAGCGGCGCGATGATCGACGCGAGCCGCCCGAAGGCCGCCGCCGAACCGGTGCCGGCGCCCCGCACCGGCGTGGGATACAGCTCGGGTCCGATCGCGTACAGCGCACCCCAGGCTCCGAGGTTGAAGAACGACAGCGCCATGCCCGCCGCGACGATCGTTCCTGGAGTCTCGGCGAGTCCGAACAACCCTGCCGAGACTGCCGACCCGGCGAGGAAGACCCCCAGCGTCAGGCGGCGTCCCCACACCTCGATCAGCCACGCCGCGACGCCGTAGCCCGGTAGCTGGGCGAGCGTGATGAGCAACGTGTAGCCGAACGAGGTGACCAGGTCGAAGCCCTGCGCGACGAGCAGGCTCGGCAGCCAGATGAACGCGCCGTAGTACGAGAAGTTGATCCCGAACCACACGATCCACAGCGCCGCGGTGCGGCGGCGCAGGCTCGGCGCCCACACCGATCCGCGGGGTGGACGCTCGACTTCTGCGACGGACTGTTCGCTGTCGTCCGTATCGTCGCTGTCCTCCGGAACGGAGGTGACCCCCGCCGAGCGCTCGTAGTCGCGCACGATCTCCTCGGCTTCCGCGTGCCGACCGCGACTCTCGAGATAACGCACCGATTCGGGTAGGCCGAACCGCACGACGAGGGCGTAGGCGGCCGGGACGAGCCCGACGGCGAGCGCCCACCGCCATCCGTTGTCGCTGGTGGGAACAACGAAATAGCCGATGAGAGCGGCCAGCAGCCAGCCGACCGCCCAGAACGCCTCGAGGGCGACGACCACGCGTCCTCGCACCTTGCGGGGCGCGAATTCACTGACCAGCGTCGACGCGACCGGCAGTTCTGCACCGAGTCCGAGTCCGACGACGAACCGCAGGGCGATGAGCATCGCCACCGACGTCGACAGCGCCGCCGCACCGGTCGCGAGACCGTAGACGAGCAGCGTCGCGGCGAAGACCTGCCGGCGTCCGATGCGGTCGGCGAGCAGACCACCGAGGGACGCACCGATCGCCATGCCGACGAAGCCGATGGATCCGATCCACGAGAGCTGCGTCGACGACAGATCCCACTGCACCGCCAGGGCCGCCATGACGAACGAGATCAGCCCGACGTCCATGGCGTCGAGGGCCCAGCCCACGCCGGAGCCGGTCAGCAGGCGGCGATGTCTGCCGGTGAACGGCAGGTCGTCGAGCCGCTGGGTGCGAGTGGTCATGCACCGAAACGTACCGCAGCGCTCGGGCGCCGATCAGCCGCGCGCGGCGGCCTCGAGCGCCGACACGTCGATCCGGCGCATCTTCATCATCGCGGCGGTCACGCGCTTCGCGACCTCCGGATCGGGGTCGGCGAGCAGTTCGTTCAGCCGTTTCGGTACCACCTGCCACGACAGGCCGTACTTGTCCTTCAACCATCCGCAGGCGGATTCCTCGCCGCCGTCGGCGGTCAGCGCGTACCAGTAGTGGTCGGCCTCCTCCTGGTCGGCGCAGTCGATCTGGAAGGACACCGCTTCCGAGAACCGGAACTGCGGTCCCCCGTTGAGTCCGTAGAAGACCTGACCGTCGAGGAAGAACTCGACCGTCATCGGAGTTCCCGGTGGGACCGGGATGTCGCCTCCGGTGGACTCCTCGGTGTAGCGGGTGATCTCACCGATCTCGGAGTTGGGGAAGACACCGATGTAGAAGTTCGCGGCCTCCTCGGCGTTCATGTCGAACCACAACCACGGGGTGATCCTGGGCATCGTGACTCCTCGTGTCGTCGAATGTGTTCCACTGTCACGAAGGCAGACCCTGTCCGGCCCGGATTCTCATCGCCGCAAAGCGGGACAGCATGCCTCTACCGCCTCGACATTGTGCAGGACACCTTCAACACGCAGACCGAAGCCGGGAACACGCTCGCAGACCTCGTTCTCGGTGACATCGACGTTCCGGACGAGCGGGGTTGTTTCGCACTGCGCCGCGGCGAGCCGTGGTGGGCGGAACCGTCGGTGCTCGCTCGCAACGACGAACAAGCCGAGCGGTTGTGGCGCGAGAGCGCACGGCTCGTCGGACTGCCCGACCGCTAGGTCCCCGGGCGTAGCATCGGGTGGCATGGGGAGCGCCTCGCGGTCCTCACGGCCTCTCAGCGATCGTCTCGCCGCACGGGCGCGACGCGTGTTCGTCGGTCGCGATGCCGAGCTCGAGCTCGTTCGCTCCGCACTGGACTCCCCCGAACCCTCGATCGCCGTGCTGTACCTGTACGGTCCCGGAGGCATCGGCAAGACCTGTCTGCTCGGCGCGATCTCCGATCTTGCGGAACGGAGCCGTCGCGTGGTGACGGTGATCGACGGGCGCAACACGGATGCGTCGCCCGGTTCGGTCCTCGCGTCGGTCGATCGCCTCATCGGCGACCGGCCGAGGGTGCTTCTCCTGGACTCGTACGAGCGGCTACGTGTGCTCGACGACTGGATCCGAACCGACTTTCTTCCCGGTCTTCCTGCGACGACGCTGACGGTGATCGCCGACAGGTCACCGCCCTCCGCAGGATGGCGCACCGATCCGGGTTGGGGTGATCTGCTCCGGATCGTGTCTCTGAGGAATTTCGACCCCGCTACGAGCGCTGCCTACCTCACCGCTGTGCATGTTCCCGAGGAACTGCACGACGAGATCATCGAGGCAACGCACGGGCATCCGCTCGGGCTCGGTCTGCTCACGGACGTCTTCGTCCGAGGAGGCGACGTACGTGCGCCGTGGCCACCGGATCTCGTCGGGATGTTGCTCCGACGGTTTCTCGACACCGAGCCGAGGATCGAGCATCGCCACGCCCTGGAAGTGTGTGCGCTCGCCCGGGTGACCAGCGAAGCCCTGCTGCGCGACACCCTCGAGCTCACCGATGCGCACGCCGAGTTCGAATGGCTACGTGAGCTGTCGTTCGTCGAAGCGGGTCCGGAGGGATTGTTTCCCCACGATCTGGCACGCGACGTCCTCGACGCCGATCTGCGCTGGCGGGATCCCGAGGCCTACCGGTACACCTTCCACCGCGTGTGGAAGGGCATTCGCCGCAGTCTCGATTCTGCAGGAGAACACGAAAAGCAGCAGGCCATCGTGGACCTGAAGTTCGTGTTCCGCAATCTTCCCGGTGTGCTGTCGCCCGTGGATTGGCAGTCGTGGGGAAGCGCGCAACCCGAACGTGCGGAGCAGGCCGATCACTCCGCGATCGTCGAACTCGTGCAGACGTCGGAGGGAGACGAATCCGCGGTGCACGCGCGACGCTGGCTCGAGCGACAACCCGAGGGGCTCTTCGTGCTGCGCGACACCGACGGATCGATACGTGGTGTGATCGGTCTCCTGGAACTCTCGCGAGCGTCACCCGAGGATGTCCGTGCCGACCCGGCGACGCGCGCCGCATGGGATCTCGCCCGGCGGACAGCGCCTCCCCGTCCCGGCGAGTGCGTCACGATCACACGCATCGTCATCGATCGCGCGGAGTACCAGAATCCCTCTCCCACAATGAACTCGGTTCCGGTACTCACCTTCCAGCGCTATCTCACCCTTCCGCATCTGTCGTGGGACTTCCTGGCGCTGGCGGAGCCCGACCGGTGGAACGAGTACTTCGCGGTCGCAGACCTCCCCCGCGCCGAAGGGGCGGATTTCGCGGTCGGTGATCGCCGCTACGGACTGTTCGCCCACGACTTCCGTCGACGGGATGTCGACGAGTGGCTCACCGTCGTCACCGATCGTGCTCTGACTCAGGGGCACAGCGGTCCCGAGCCCACGGTGTCCCCACCTCTCGCACTGTCGGAGAGAGAATTTGCGGAGGCGGTCCGAAGTGCGCTGCACGACCTCCATCGATCCGATCTCCTCTCTCGTAATCCCCTGTTGCACACGAGGGCCCTCCGCAAACGGTCCTCTCCCGACGATCCCGATCCAGCGGTGCTGCGCGCGCTCCTTCGTGAGGCGATCGATTCCTTGGCGAGCGACCCTCGGGACGACAAGCTCTTCCGTGCGGTGGACCGCACGTACGTGCGCGGCGCTGCAACCCAGGAAGCCGCGGCGGCCAGACTCGGGCTGCCGTTCAGTACGTACCGCCGGCATCTGACACGCGGCGTCACCCGCGTCGTCGGGTGGTTGTGGGATCTGGAGGTGTACGGCGAGGCGCCGTCCGCCCGTGAGCACAGGTGAGCAGGTTCCGGCCTGTCGAGCGAGCACCTTCCGCAGCGACGATCGATTCCGCGGAGGAGGTGTGATCATGTCGATCGGAGAGCGCGCCGTGGTTCTCGGCGCGAGCATGAGCGGATTGTCGGCTGCACGTGTCCTGTCGGACAGGTTCGCCGAGGTGACGGTGATCGATCGCGACCGGCTGCCGTCCACGGACGAACCACGCCGTGGCGTGCCCCAGGGACGGCACATCCACGTGCTGATCTCACGGGGACAGCAGCTCGTCGAGGAGATGTTCCCCGGGTTGTCGCAGGAGCTGACCGCTGCAGGCGTTCCCACCCTCGACCATCTGGGCGACGTACGCTGGATTCTCAGTGGCCACCGGATTCGTCAGGGGCGGAGTGGACTTCGAGTACTGGCGGCCGGCCGGCCACTGCTGGAGCGCCGCATTCGTGACCGTGTGGCGGCGTTGACGAACGTCGAGATCGTCGAACGGTGTGATGCAGCGGGTCTCGTCACGACCGCGGACCGCAGCCGGGTGGTCGGTGCGCGGATCATCCGTCACACCGACGGAAGCGCCGAACAGATACTCGATGCCGACCTCGTCGTCGATGCGACCGGACGCGGATCCCGCGCCTCCGAATGGCTCGGAAGACAGGGCTGTCCGCGGCCCCGGGTCGACACCGTCGAGCTCGATGTCGGCTACGCCACCGCGGTGTTCCGTACTTCTTCGGTTGCGCTCGGCAGCGACCGGGGCATCGTCATGGCGCCCACCCCCGAACATCCACGGGGCGCTGCCCTGCTCACCGTCGAATCGGATCGGTGCGTGGTGGCCCTGATCGGGGTCCGCGGCGAAACCGTGCCGGCGACCCGGAGGGACTATCTCGAATTCGCGCGGTCCCTGAGATACCGGGACCTGTACGACGCGATCGCGGATGCCGAATGGGTCGAGGACGTCGTCCGGTATCGCTTCCGGGCGAGCACGTGGCATCGCTACGATCTTCTCGCCCGATCTCCCGACGGATTCCTCGTCCTCGGCGACGCGTTCTGCAGTTTCGATCCGATCTATGCCCAGGGGATGACGGTCGCCGCCCTCGAAGCCACCGCAATGGGTCGTCTCCTCGACGACCACGGGCCGTCCGCTGCCGTTCAGCGGAAGCTCGCGCGTGTCGTCGACGATGCCTGGGCGATGTCCACCGGTGGCGATCTCGCGTTCCCCGGTGTCGAGGGCCGGCGGGATCCGAAGACGAGGATCGGCAATGCATACGTACCGATGGTGCACGCGGCAGCCGCATACGACACGAAGGTGGGCACAGCGTTCGCCCGAGTGTCGGGACTGCTGGATCCCCCATCGGCATTGATGCACCCCGGAATCGTGGCACGTGTTGTCCGGCAGAACATTTCACATTCGGTTGTGTGGCCATGGCGCCGAACCGACGGATCCGCGATGCCGCCTCGCCGGTCGTCTCCGGGACCCGCCGGTCCGGCGGCACGACCTTCGCCCCTTCCGCAGACCGGGCGCATGCACACGTAGTCGCCGGAGTGGGTATACGTCGTCCGTGACGAAGAAGACGCGCGATCGCAGGAAACCGGGGAGGCAACGGCATCGGCCGCCGAGCACCGCACCCGCACCACCGGCGCGATATGTCGAGGATCCGACGTTGCCGGCGGCCTGGCTCGTCGACATCGACGGAACGCTCGCGCACATGAGCGACCGGAGTCCCTTCCACTGGCACAGGGTGGGCGAGGACACCGTCTCCCCGGCGGTCGAGGCCGCGGTGCGGGCGTTCGCCGCCGCCCCCGACCGGGCCGCGATCGTGTTGCTCTCGGGACGCGACGGCGTGTGCCGACCGGAGACCGAGGAGTGGCTCGCCCGGCACGACATCCCCTACGACGAGCTGTACATGCGTCCGGCAGGCGATAATCGGAAGGATTCGATCGTCAAGGCCGAATTGTTCGACCGTCACATCCGGCACCGCTACCGCATCATCGCGGTGCTCGACGATCGCGATCAGGTGGTGCGCATGTGGCGGCGGATGGGACTGGTGTGTTTCCAGGTCGCCGAGGGTGATTTCTGACGGAAATCTGCACACGTCCGGTTCTCGGACGGTGACTCAATCATTCAGGGACACTTCGGTACTCAGCGCGGTCGGCGGAACGAAGGGCGCCCCGCCGAGATCGACGCGCCGGGTCCCGCATCCGACGCAGCGCACGTACAGCACCTGCCCGATCGACGTGGCGTGACTCGACTCCACGCTCCACGCGTGTTCGTGAGCGGGAGTCCGGGCGGGGCATTCCTGTGGGTTCCGAGCTTCGATGGCGGTCATGTCCACCACCATGATGTAATGTCCTTATGCATCTCAACCCTTACGGCGAGTATGCGGTCCTCCTCGCGGCGTCGCTGGCCGACGACTGGCCCGACGATCGGGCCGGCATCATGGCGCGTACCCGCGAGGTGGGCATGACCATGGACTTCCCGACCGCGCCCGACGACCATCAGCGCACCCGCGAGGTCATCGACGACTGGCTCGCCGTCGTCGACGCGTCCGACCCCCGGGAACGTGCGCGCCTGCTCAACGAACAGATGGCCACCGCAGCGGCCTATCCCCGGCTGACCGACCACGACGGCGAGGGATGGCACCTGCACTACCGCGACGAGGTCCAGCCGCTCCCCGACGTACTCCGCGCGGTGATCAGTGTCGGCACGGCACTGCACCTCACCACTCGCGGAATGCACCGCCTCCATCGGTGCGCCGCAGCGAGCATCCCGACCAACCCGTGCTCGGCCGTGGTCGTGGACATCACCCGCAACGGCCGCCAGCAGTACTGCTCCGTGCGTTGCGCGAACCGCGCCGCGGTGCGCCGGCACCGAGCGCGGGCGGCCCAGCAGCGTCGCTCCGCGTAGCCGAGTAGCACATCGCAACCGGGGACGGGCCTGTCCCCCACGTTCCCCCGAACCCGACGAGTTGGGAAGCTGAACGGCAGACACCCGACCGATCCGGAGGCTCCGAGAACCATGGCTGCTCGTTCCACCACCCGCCCGCCGAGGATCGACGCTCCGGACCTCGGTGTCCTCACCGACACGGACGGCGACGAACTGCACGCACACGGGATCTTCGAGAGCGTGCGCTACACCGGCACGGACCTGACGGGCCGTGATCTGACAGGGATCGTCCTGTCCGAATGTTCGCTCGTCGCATCGATCGTCGCCGACAGCGACCTCACGAACGCACGCCTGCGCGACACCCTGGTCGAGCGCATGCAGGCACCGAATCTGTTCGCGCCGCGCAGCAGCCTGCACCGCGTGCACATCCGCGACAGCCGCATCGGTGCGCTGGACCTCTTCGATGCGGATCTGCGCAGTGTCACGATCGCGGATTCGAAACTCGGCCTGGTCAATCTGAGGGCCGCCACGGGACGCGACGTGCTCTTCCGCGGTTGCATCCTCGACGAACTGGATCTGGGCGGAGGCACCTTCACCCGCGTCGCCTTCGAGGACTGTTCCGTCGGCGTCCTCGACCTCGACCGCGCAACCCTCGACCAGGTCGACCTGCGCGGCCTGCGCATCGACACGATCCGCAACATGGGCGGGATGAAGGGCGCGACGATCGACGCCCACCAGGCCGTCGCCCTGGCAGGGCAGTTCGCCGCCCATCTGGGCCTGCGTATCGAGGACCTTCCCTGAACGCTGCGCCTCAGCGGTCGGTCAGATCCCGCACCTCCGCGTAACGCTCCCGCACGTGCGGGGTCGGGTCGGCCTCGTAGTGCCGGCTCGGTTCGGGTTCCCAAGTGGGGGGCTCGTCGCCTCCGCGCAGCACCCACGCCGCCTGCCGCGCCGCGCCTCGCGCCACGTACTCCCCCGGTTCGGGAACGTCGACGGGCATGCCCAGCACCGCCGGCGCCAGCTCGCACACCGCCTGCGAGCGCGCCCCACCGCCGACGAGCAGCACCCGCCGGACCTCGGTGCCCTGCGCCCGGATGTGGTCGATGCCGTCGGCCAGCGAGCACAGCAGGCCCTCGAACGCCGCGCGGGCGAGATGTGCGGGCGTCGCCGTTCCGAGCCGCAACCCGTGCAGGGCGCCGGTCGCGCCGGGACGGTTCGGGGTGCGTTCCCCTTCCAGATACGGGACCAGCACGAGTCCGTCGCTGCCGGCCGGCGCCGAGAGTGCGAGCCGCGTGAGCTCGGTGTGGTCGACGCCGAGCATCGTCGCGGTGGCGTCCAGTACCCGGGCCCCGTTGAGCGTGCACACCAGTGGCAGATGCCGGCCGGTCGCGTCGGCGAATCCCGCGACGTAACCGTCCGCATCGCGGGCCGGTGTCGTGGACACCGCGCACACCACGCCCGACGTGCCGATCGAGACGACCACATCGCCTTCGCGGACGTCGAGGGCCAGCGCGCTCGCCGCATTGTCGCCGGCCCCCGGACCGAGCAGGGCACCGGCGACCGTCTCACCGACGCTCTCGGCCGGCCCGGCGACCCGCGGAAGGATCGGGCTCGGCCGGCGCAGGGCCAGTTCGAGCAGATCCCGGCGGTAGGTGTCCGTGGATGCGTCGAAGTAGCCGGTGCCGCTCGCGTCGCTGCGATCGGTGGCGAGCCGGTCGAGGTCGCGGTCGGTGCGCATCGTCCACGTCAGCCAGTCGTGCGGCAGGCACAGCGCCGCGGTGCGGTCGGCGTTGCCGGGTTCGTGGTCGGCGAGCCAGCGGGCCTTCGCGACGGTGATCGCGGCGAGCGGGACCACCCCCGCGGCCTCGGCCCATGCGGCCGAGCCACCGGCCTCGTCGACGAGATCGGCTGCTGCCGCGGCGGATCTCGTGTCGTTCCACAGCAGCGCGTCACGGACCACGTCGCCGCGATCGTCGAGGCACACCATGCCGTGCTGCTGCGCTCCCACCGAGATCGCCGCGACGTCGTCGAGCCCGCCCGCTTCGGAACACGCCCGATCGAAGGCGGCGCGCCACTCCAGCGGGTCCACCGCGGTGCCGGGTGGATGCGGAGCGCGACCTTCGCGCACGACGGCTCCGGTGTCGGCGTCGCACACGACGACCTTGCACGACTGGGTGGACGAATCGATCCCGGCGACGAGCGTCATCGTCCCGCCTCCCGGGCCGCGGTGCGGTCGGCCAGCGTGGGCAGGTCGGCGCCGGCGCGCGCGACGGTCAGACCGGACGTCCACGCGGCGGTGTCGAGTACGTCGCGCAGGTCGTCGATCCCGATGCCGCGCAGCCGTTCCCGATGGTCGGCACCGAGGAGTCCGCAGGTCCACAATCCGTCGAGCAGACCGGTGGTGAAGGCGTCGCCGGCGCCGACCGTGTCGACAACCTCGACCCGCACGGCGGGCACCTCGACGGTTCCGGCCGCACACAGCGCCACCGCACCGCGTTCTCCGCGGGTCACCGCGACGATCGCCGGCCCTCGCGAGAGCCAGTCCCGTGCGGTGTCGAGGGGATCGCGGTCGGGCGCGAACCACGTCAGGTCCTCGTCGCTGGCCTTGACCACATCGGCGAGCGAGACGAGGCGTTCGATCCGTTCCCGCCCACGTGCCGGGTCGTCGATCAGCGCCGGGCGGACGTTCGGGTCGAAGCTCACCGTGGACGTTCCCGCCTGCTGCGCGACGAGTTCGGCGACGAGTTCACAACCGGGTTCGAGCACCGTAGCGATGGATCCGGTGTGCACGAGCACGGCGTCCACCGACGGTGGTGGCTCGACCGGATCCCAGACGATATCGAATTCGTACTTCGCGGAACCCTTCTCGTCGATCTCCGCCTGCGCGGTCGCTGTGCGCTCGGCTGCAACGCTGCCCGGTGTCAGAGACACACCGGAGGCCGCGAGATGGTCGACGATCCGCCGTCCGCGGGCGTCGGTACCGACGCGTGTCGTGAACTGCACGGGCCGGTCGAGCCGCCCCAGACCCAGCGCGACGTTGAGCGGGCTCCCGCCCACATGCTCGACGGGTTCGGCATCGCCGCGGTGGACGATGTCGACGAGGGCTTCTCCGACGACGAGAGCGTGGCCGTTCATTCCGGCTCTCCCGGAAGTTCCTTCAGGGTGGCGCGGGCGCCGTCGTTGTGCAGGGCGTTGAGCGCCCAGGTGTAGGCGTCGACGAAGCGGTGGTTCTGCGCGAGATCGCCGAAGACCTCGGTGTTCTCGATGAAAGCGGTGGGATGCGTGAGTTGTCGTCGCGCGATCGGGACGAGCGTGTCGGCGAGCCGGTCGACCACCTCGATCGGTTGCCCCTGTTCGTCGACGCCTTCGGCGTAGCGCGCCCACGAGGCGACGATCGCCGCGGACGACTGCACGTGACCACCGGTGGCCAGGTTCTCCCGGATCACCGGCACCAGCCACTTCGGGATGCGATCGGACGACTCGGCGCACAAGCGGGCGATCGTGTCCCGGATCTCGGGGTTCGCGAACCTCTCGATGAGGGTGGTCTTGTACTCGTCGAGATCGATGCCCGGCACCGGTTTCAGGGTAGGTGTCGCTTCGGTGTCCATGTACGCACGGACGAATCCGGCGAGGAGCGGATCCTGCGCGGCCTCGTGGACGAGCCGGTAGCCCATGAGATACGCGAAATAGCAGAGCCCCTGGTGACCGGCGTTGAGCAGGCGCAACTTCATCAGCTCGTAGGGAGCGACGTCCTCGACGATCTGCACTCCCGCATCCTCGAAGGGCGGTCGCCCGTCGGCGAAGGCCTCCTCGAGGACCCACGAGGTGAAGGGCTCGGCGGCGACCGGCCAGCGGTCCTGCACGCCGAAGCGTTCGGACAGCGCCGAGACCACCTCGTCGGTGGTCACCGGGGTGATCCGGTCGACCATCGAGTTGGGGAAACGGACGTGCTCGGTGATCCATTCCGCGAGATCCGGATTCAGGAGGCGCGCGTATTCGGTGAAGACGCGGCGCGCGACACTTCCGTTGCCCTCGATGTTGTCGCACGACATCACCGTCGGAGCGCGCAGTCCCCGCTCCCGTCGCCGGGCGAGACCCTCGGTGACGAGACCGAATACGGTGGCCGGGGGTTCGCCGGACCGCAGATCGTGTTGCACGGCCGGATCGTCGACGTCGAACTCGCCGGTGTCGTGACGGATGTTGTAACCGCCCTCGGTGACGGTCAGCGAGATGATCCGGGTGGTCGGGGCCGCGAGGAGCTCGATGACCGCCTCGGGATCGTCGGGGGCGTAACGGTAGTCGACGATGGAGCCGATCACCCGCGGCTCCCACGTGCCGTCGGGGTGGGTGAGCACCAGTGTGTACAGGTGGTCCTGCGCGGCGAGCGCCTCCTGCATACGGCGATCACCGGGGAGCACCCCGACACCGCAGATACCCCATTCCTTCGCCTTCCCCTGTTCGAGGAGCCGGTCGACGTACATCGCCTGGTGCGCGCGGTGGAATCCGCCCACACCGAAGTGCACGATGCCGACGGAGACGTCGTCGCGCCGGTAGCTCGGGACGGGCACGCCCAGCTCGGGCAGGGTCTGCTCGTTCACCTGCATGGATCTTCAGTCCTTTCCCGCCGGATCGGTCACGTCCACGACGGCCTTGATGTTTCCGGGTGTCCGGTCGGATTCGAGCGCGTCGGCGGTCTTGTCGAGGGGGAACCGGGCGGTGACCATCGAGTCGAGATCGACCCGGCCCGCCTCGACGAGTGCGAGCGCGGTCGGCCACGTGTTCGCGTAGCGGAACACACCGGTCAGGATCAGTTCGCGGTTCTGGACGAGCTGCACCGGCAGGGTCATCGTCTCCGCGCCGGATCCGACGAGGACGACGGTGCCGCCGGGACGGACCGCGCGGATACCCGAGTCGACGGCGGCGGGGGCACCGGACGCGTCGATGTAGGCGTCCACGCGCAGGGCCGACGGATCGTCGAGGCGGGGATCGAGCGCAGCGCTCGCCCCGAACGACAGTGCGGTCTCGCGTCGTCGTTCGTCGAGGTCGGTGACGACGACCTCGACCGCACCGAAGGCGCGCGCGACCTGGGTGACGACGATGCCGACGGGCCCGGCGCCGGTGACGAGGACACGGGAGCCGGCAGTGACGCGGGCCTTGCGGACAGCCGCGATGCCGACCGACAGCGGCTCGCACAGCGCGGCGGCGTCGTCGGACACGGTGTCCGGAACGGGATGGGCGAAGGCCGCCCCGATGGTGACGTACTCGCACAGCGCGCCGTCGACGGGCGGCGTGGCGTAGAAGCGCATGTGCGGGCACAGGTTGTAGTCGCCGCGGCGCGTCTCCTCGGTGAGTGGGTCGGGACGTTGCGGTTCGATCGAGACCCGCTCGCCGATCCGGCTCTGCGGAACACCGTCCCCGACCGCGACCACGACCCCGGACGCCTCGTGGCCGAGCACGATCGGATCGGTCACGACGAACTCGCCGATCCGCCCTTCGCGGTAGTAGTGCGCGTCCGAGCCGCACACCCCCACGGTGGTCACCCGGACGAGGACGTCGCCGGGCTCCGGTACAGGTAGAGGCCGTTCCTGCATCTCGATGCGGCCCGGTTCGAGAAGCACGGCAGCACGCATCGTGTCCGGGAGCGTCGGGCGAACTGTTGTGTGGGTCACACTCCGATGCTAACGTACTGAGCAGATGCACGCACCCCTGAGCAGATGCTCACGGAGCGCGACGAAGACTGCTCGCACCAAGGAGAGCTCGTGACCGCCCCCGGCCCCGCCAACATCCCGGACACGGAGAGCCCGGTATCCACCGAGGATCTCCGTCTCGCCGTGCGGGCCGCGACGCTCTACTACCTCGACGGCCTCACGCAGGCGGAGGTGGCGCAACGCCTCGGCGTCTCCCGCCCCACCGCCGGCAGGCTCGTCGCGCGCGCTCGCGCCCAGGGTCTGGTGCGCATCGAGGTCACCGTGCCACCCACCTGGCGCGACGACCTGCACGCCGAGACCGAACGGGCACTCGAGGAGCGCTACGGACTCGTCGAGGCCGTCGTGGTCGGGCGCCGCGTCGACGACGCCGGCCCGATCGAGGACTCCGCGAGCTTCGCTGCCCTCGGACGCGCCGCCGCCGGCCTGCTCACCCGCCGCCTCCGCCCCTCCGACACCCTCGGATTCACGTGGGGTCCGGAAACGGTCGCCGTGGCGCAGGCCCTCCCGTCCGGTGTCGCCAGTTGCGCGACGATCGTCCAGCTCGACGGATCCATCTCCACGAGCGCCTACCAGACCGGCACCGAGTTCGTCCTCGGCCGCTGCGCCGAACAACTTCGGGCACAACCGCTCCGGCTTCCCACACCGCTGTACGCCGATCCGTCCACGGTCGCGTCGATGCGCACCGACTCACTGATCTCCCGCACACTCGAGGTCGGACGCCGCGCCGAGGTGATGATCTTCGGTGTGGGCGCGGTGTCGACCTCGACCACTCTGTTCGAGGGTAGTTTCCTCGACACCGCGATGCTCCACGAACTCGACGGCCTCGGTGCGGTCGGCGAGATCGGCGGCCGGTTCTTCCGCGCCGACGGCACCGCCGTGCACGGCGAACTCGAGACCCGCACCATGTCGGTCCCCCTCGACGACGTCCGCGACTGCCCCGCCACCATTCTCGTCACCGGCGGACAGTCCAAGCACCGCGCTGTACTCGGTGCTCTCCGAGGCGGTCTCGCGAACATGCTCGTCTGCGACATCGCGTGCGCCCAGTACCTGCTCGACCATCCCGACCACGCCCTCGAGAACGGCACCCCGAAGGACGAGGCACCACCGAAATGAGGTAGACCATCGTGCCTACAGCAAGAAGATCCATCCGCACGGCCGCGGCAGGAGCCGTGGCCCTGAGCGTCGCACTGACCGGTTGTGCCGGTGCAGGATCGATCGGTACGTCCGGCCGCACCGTCACCATCGCGATGGTGTCGAACTCCCAGATGCAGGACGCACAGCAACTCGCGTCGCAGTTCGAGGCCGAGAACCCGGAGATCGACCTGAAGTTCGTCACGCTCTCCGAGAACCAGGCCCGCGCCAAGATCACCGCATCCACAGCGATGGGCGGCGGCGAGTTCGACGTCGTGATGATCAGCAACTACGAGACGCCCCAGTGGGCGGAGTACGGCTGGCTCACGAACCTGTCGCCGTACATCGAGCAGACCGACGGCTACGACGCCGACGACATCATTCCCTCACTGCGCGAGGCACTCTCGTACGAGGGCGATCTGTACTCGGTGCCCTTCTACGGCGAATCGTCGTTCCTGATGTACCGCAAGGACCTGCTCGAGCAGGCCGGCATCACGCTGTCCGATCCACCGACCTGGACCGAGGTCGCCGAGGCCGCAGCGCAACTCGACGGCCCCGACATCAACGGGATCTGCCTGCGCGGCAAGCCCGGCTGGGGTGAACTGCTCGCACCGCTCGACACCGTCATCAACACCTTCGGCGGACGGTGGTTCGACGAGAACTGGAATGCGCAGCTGAACAGCCCCGAGGTACGCGAAGCGGTGCAGTTCTACGTCGACCTCGTCCGCGAGTACGGTCAGCCCGGTGCCGCGACGAGCGGATTCAGCGAGTGCGCAACGCAACTCGCGCAGGGTCGGGTCGCCATGTGGTACGACTCCACCTCGGCCGTCTCGACTCTCGAGGATCCCGCGTCGAGCAACGTCGTCGGCAAGATCGGCTACGCGGCCGCGCCCGTCCAGGAGAAGGATCCCTCGGGCTGGCTCTACACGTGGTCGCTCGGTATCCCCGCGAGCAGCGAGCACACCGAGGACGCGTGGAAGTTCATCTCGTGGATGACCGACCAGCAGTACCTGCGCACCGTCGGCGAGCAACTCGGCTGGGAGCGGGTGCCGCCGGGTAGCCGACTGTCGACCTACGAGATCCCCGAATACGCCGAAGCCGCCGCGGCCTACGGCCCGATCACCCTCGAATCCATCGAAGGAGCCGACCAGCAGAACCCCACGGTCGACCCCGTCCCGTACACGGGCATCCAGTTCGTGGCCATCCCCGAGTTCCAGGATCTCGGCACCCGGGTCAGCCAGCAGATCAGCGCCGCCATCGCCGGACGGCAGAGCGTCGAGGAAGCCCTCGACCAGGCACAGAAGTACGCCGAGGCCGTCGGCGCGACCTACCGGGAGAAGGACCAATGACCGCACCTGCAGCGCAGCGTCCCGCACCGGACGCCGACGAGCGAATCCGCGCCGTACGGGAGGCGAAGGAGGAACAGATCTCGCGGGCCGAAGGGTGGCGCCGGCGCGGACCCCTGCTCCCGGCCCTGATCTTCACGATCGTGGTCACGCAGATCCCGTTCCTGTTCACGCTGTACTACTCGACCCAGTCGTGGAACCTCGTCAGCCCCGGCTCCCGCCGGTTCGTCGGGCTCCAGAACTACGTCGACGTCTTCCAGGACAGCCAGTTCTGGCAGGTCACCCTGAACACGGTGATCCTCATCGTCGGCACGGTCCTGATCTCCGTGATACTCGGGTTGCTCCTCGCGCTCCTGCTCGATCGGGCGTTCCTCGGACGCGGTATCGCACGGACCCTGCTCATCACGCCGTTCCTCGTCACCCCGGTCGCCAGTGCGCTGATCTGGAAGACATCGATGTTCGATCCCGTCTTTGGCATCGTCAACTTCGTGCTCTCCCCCTTCGGAGTGGGCGAGGTGGACTGGATCAGCCGATTCCCGCTCCCGGCCGTGATGGTCGCGCTGGTGTGGCAGTGGACGCCGTTCATGATGCTGCTCATCCTCGCCGGCCTGCAGTCGATGCCCCGCGACATCCTCGAGGCCGGCCGCGTCGACGGCGCCGGAGCGTTCGCACTGTTCCGCGAACTGACGCTGCCGCACCTGCGCCGGTTCATCGAACTCGGCACCGTTCTCGGCGCGATCTACCTGGTGAACACGTTCGACGCGATCTACATGATGACCCAGGGCGGACCCGGCACGGCCAGCTCCAACCTGCCGTTCTACATCTACCAGCGCGCGTTCCTCGGCTTCGACATCGGCCAGGCCGCGGCAATGGGTGTCGTGGTCGTCATCGGCACGATCGTCATCGCCACCTTCGCACTGCGCCTGATCTTCACATCGTTCACCGGCAAGGAGGAAGCGGCATGAGCACCACGGCCACGGAGCCGCAGGCTTCGGACACCACGGAACCCACCGGCCGTGTCATGCGCACGGCCCGGAAACGCAAGAACCGCAAGTTCAATCCCTGGGGTGTGGTCGCGTGGATCGCCGCCATCGGATTCTTCTTCCCGGTCTTCTGGATGGTGCTCACCGCCTTCAAGCAGGAGGCCGACGCCTACTCCGACCCACCGAAGTTCTTCTTCACCCCCACCCTCGACCAGTTCCGGGCGGTGTTCGAGACCGGAGTGGGCACGGCCCTGCTCAACTCGGCCTTCGCCACGATCGTCTCGACGGTGCTGGTCCTGTTGCTCGGCGTGCCGGCGGCCTTCGCTCTGTCGCTGCGTCCGGTGAAGAAGACCAAGGACGTGCTGTTCTTCTTCATCAGCACGAAGATGCTGCCCATCGTCGCCGCGATCATCCCGCTGTACGTGATCGTCGCGAACGTCGGCCTGCTCGACAACATCTGGGCCCTGATCATCCTGTACACGGCGATGAACCTGCCCATCGCGGTGTGGATGATGCGGTCGTTCTTCCTCGAGGTCCCGGGCGAGCTTCTCGAGGCGGCGAGCATGGACGGCGCGAGCCTGTGGACGGCGGTGCGCGAGCTGATCCTGCCGCTCGTCTCCCCCGGCATCGCCGCCACCGCCCTGATCTGCGTGATCTTCTCGTGGAACGAGTTCTTCTTCGCGGTCAACCTGACCGCCGTCCAGGCGCAGACGATCCCCGTCTTCCTCGTCGGTTTCATCACCGGTGAGGGCCTGTACTGGGCCCGGCTCTCCGCCGCCGCGACGATGGCGGCGCTGCCCGTCGTGCTCGCGGGCTGGCTCGCCCAGAACAAGCTCGTGCGCGGCCTGTCGTTCGGCGCCATCAAGTAGACCCGATTCCCCTTACCAGCAAGGACTTCCACCATGGCCGACATCACCTACCGCAACGCCTCGTGCATCTACGAGAACTCCGACACCTTCGCGGTCGATTCGCTGAACCTCGACATCGAGGACGGCGAGTTCGTGGTCCTCGTCGGACCGTCCGGATCCGGCAAGAGCACCGCGCTGCGCATGCTCGCCGGACTCGAGGACATCGACGAGGGGTCGATCTCCATCGGGGGCAAGGACATGACCGGTGTGCCGTCGAAGGACCGCGACATCGCGATGGTCTTCCAGAACTACGCGCTGTACCCGAACAAGACGGTTGCCGAGAACATGGGATTCGCCCTGAAGATGCGCGGTGTGAGCGCCGACGAGCGTCGCCGCAAGGTCGAGGAGGCAGCGAAGATCCTGGACCTGACCCAGTTCCTCGACCGCAAGCCGGCCAAGCTGTCGGGTGGTCAGCGCCAGCGCGTCGCGATGGGACGCGCGATCGTGCGTGAGCCCCAGGTGTTCTGCATGGACGAGCCGTTGTCGAACCTCGATGCGAAGCTGCGCGTGCAGACCCGCACCGAGATCGCGGCGCTGCAACGCCGTCTCGGCACCACCACCGTCTACGTCACCCACGACCAGGTCGAGGCGATGACGATGGGCGATCGCGTCGCCGTCCTGAAGAACGGTGTACTGCAGCAGTTCTCCAGCCCCACCGAACTCTACGACCGCCCCGCCAACGCATTCGTCGCCGGTTTCATCGGCTCACCGTCGATGAACCTGCTCCGCGCGAAGGTCGTCGACGACGGAGTCGTCGTGGGCAGCACCGTCATCCCCGTCGAACGCGACCGCATCGCGCGACTGCACTCCGCGGGCATCGAAGAGGTCACCGCCGGGATCCGGCCCGAGGACTTCGAGATCGCCGACGAGGGCGTCGAAGCCGTCGTCGAACTCGTCGAGGAACTCGGCAGCGAGTCGTATCTGTACACGCGGGTGCCCGGCACCGGCAATCAGGTGGTCGCGCGGGCCCTGGTCCGTACCCCCGCGCGCCTCGCCGACACCGTGCACCTGCGCAAGCGCGAAGGTACGGTGCACCTGTTCCACGTCGACACCGGAGAGCGGGTGGGCGACTGATCCGGCGACGGAAGGATCCTCAGTGGGCGAGCAGTCGGTGGGCGAGCAGAAGGAACGGATGCTGGCCGGCGAACTCTACATCGCCGACGATCCCGAACTCGCCGCCGACGCGCTCCGGGCAGCGCTGCTGACCGAGAAGTACAACGCGTCGAGTGCAGCGGATCCGGATGCGCGTCGCGCACTGCTCGAGGAGTTGTTCGACTCCATCGGTGACGACGTGGAGATCCGGCCGCCGCTGCAGGTGGACTACGGATCCCGGATCACCGTGGGGAACGGGACATTCGTCAACTTCGGCGCGATCATGCTCGACGTCGCGCCGATCACGATCGGCTCGGACGTGCAGATCGGCCCGAACGTGCAACTCCTCACCCCCACTCATCCGCTCGAGCCCGATCTGCGCCGCGCGAAGTGGGAATCGGCGCAACCGATCACGATCGGCGACAACGTGTGGCTCGGCGGTGGCGTGATCGTCGGACCCGGCGTCACGATCGGCGAGAACACCGTCGTGGGAGCCGGCGCGGTGGTCACCCGCGACCTGCCGCCGAACGTCGTGGCGACGGGCGTACCTGCGCGGGTGACGCGCCGGCTCTGAAACGATCGGAGCTGCCGGTTCAGAGACGATCGGAGCCACCGGCTCAGTGACGATCGGAGCCACCGGCTCAGTGACGATCGGAGCGGAACTTGCGTCGATTCCGGCGCTCGCTATGCTGCCCCGCATGATCAGTCGCCGCACACGCCTCGTCAGCTTCGTCGTCGTCGCGGGTGCGGCACTCGTCGCGGCAGGGTGTTCGCGGAGCGTGGAGGGTGAGGCCACCGCATCCGAAGCACCCGCCGAGCCGGCGAGCACCACCGCCACCTCCTCGGCGCCGTCCACGACCACGACCACGACGGCCGCACCGAAGCCGGTCGACCCCGACGACTACGCCGCGACCAGCGAGGGCGTGTACTACTTCGCGTCGCCGGGCGGACAGTTCGGATGTGCCATCCTCGTCCACACCACGCCCCTGACGGGCTGCCAGGGCACGATGCCGGCCAGTGCACCCCAGGTCCCGGGCAGCGGTGCGCCCGACGCCCTCGTGCCGGCGAACGCCCTGATGCTCGAAGGCGACGGCCCCGGAGAGTGGGTCAGCATCGGCGACATCGCGTTCACGGATTTCGGCGGTGCCCCGAAGACGCTGCCCCACGGCAGCACTCTCACTGTCGATCCGTTCACGTGCACCGTCGACGAGAAGACCGGTGTCACGTGCGAGACGGACGCCCACGGATTCACCGTGTCGTCGACCGGCGGCGAGGTGTGGTGACCGCAGCCGTGATCGGGAGGTGATCAGGGCAGGTCGTCCCGCGCCATCGGCATCATGAAATCGCCGATCTCGTCCCGCATCCACCACTGTCCCGTCGCGCGCCGTTCGGCGTGCGTCGCGAACCGGTAGCGGAACAGGCGGGCCCGCACCAGGCGCGGCGGTTCGTCCGGGAACGGGTTGTGCCGGAGCAGTTTCACGGTGGCCGGATCGTTCTCGAGCAGCTTGCCCGCGAACCGCGGGAACCACCCCGCGGCGTAGTCGCGGGAGATCCCCGCGAACCACATCAACCAGTCCAGACGCAGGTGGTACGGCGCGTACTGACGCGGCCTGCGGTACACGTCGCCCGGTTTGCCCTTGAACTCGTACTCGTGCCACTCCGTCACCGGTGTCACCACCGCATCGGTGGTGCCTTCGACGATCACTTCCCGCCGGGTGCGTGTGACGGTGCCGAACGCGCCATAGGTGTTCACGAAGTGCCACTTGTTGAACGAGGCGTTCATCGCCTGCCGATGCGACATCATGTTCGCCACCGGCCAGTAGCTGAGCACCGCGACCAGCACGGTCAGTGCCACCACGGCGACGGTGAACGCGATCGGTGTCGGACCGTAGGTCGTGTCGGAGTCGATCAGCAACCCGTAGAAACTGTCGGGCACCACCGAGAGCGCGATGACGATGGTGATCCAGTTGAGCCACGCGAAGTTGCCGCTCGTCACCAGCCACAACTGCGTGACGATCATGATCAGTGCGGCGATCCCGGCGACCGGCTGCGGCAGGAACAACCCGAACGGCACGACGAGCTGCGTGAAGTGGTTACCCGCCACCTCCACCTTGTGCAGCGGCCGCGGGATCAGGTGGAAGTACCGGCTGAGCGGGCCGGGCATCGGCTGGGTTTCGTGGTGGTAGTACAGGCAGGTCAGGTCGCGCCAGCAGCGGTCGCCGCGCATCTTGATCAGCCCGGCGCCGAACTCGAGGCGGAACAGCAACCAGCGCAGCAGGATCAGCACGAGCAGCGGCGGCGCGGTATCGGCGTTGCCCAGGAAGATCGCGAGCACACCGGCCTCGAGCAGCAGCGACTCCCAGCCGAACGAGTACCAGACCTGCCCGACGTTGACGATCGACAGGTACAGCAACCACATCACGAACCACACGAGCATGCAGACCACGAGCGGCAGCTGCTCCGTGACACCGAGCACGGTCACCACCGACAACACGAGACCCATCGCGGCGACCGCGGTGAACAGACCGTCGGAGTATCTCCAGTGGAACAGGCTCGGCGACTGCCGGAACGATGTGAGTGCCAGGAATCGGGGGGCGGGAAGGATGCCGCGTTCGCCGATCAGCGCCCGGAACTGCAGCAGGGCCGCGAGGAAGGCCACGGCGTACAGCACCGCGAGTCCACGGGTGACCAGCAGCCGCCCGATCGTGTACCCGTCCGCGTCCAACCAGTCCATCGCTCGGCTCGTTCGTCGTCTGTCGTGCGCGCCATCTCGAGCATGCCACGTCCCGTTCGCCGGCGGAGACGGTCTCGCGACGATGGAACCGGACGCGTCCTCATCCGGTCGAGCGCGGAGGTCGACGACCGCTGACGACCGGCTACACGCGAATCTCCCGTCGCAGCCCGCTCGCTCGGAGCACCTGCCGTGCCACGCCCGCGCGTACCGCGTCCTCGGTCCCGATGATCCGCACGTGCGACCGCGCACGTGTGATCGCGGTGTACAGCAGTTCGCGGGTGAGCAGCGCCGATCCGGAATCGGGCAGCACCACCGAGACGGTGCCGTACTGGCTGCCCTGGCTGCGGTGGATCGTCATCGCGTAGACGGTGCTCACCGCCGGGAGCTGACTCGGGCGCAGTTCGAACGGTGTCTCGCCGCGGGCGAACGCCGCGACGAGTTCGTCGCCGCGCCGCACCACCACGCCGGTGTCACCGTTGTAGATCTGCATGTCGTGGTCGTTCGCGGTGACGAGCAGCGGCCGGCCGGGGTACCAGCTCTCGGGGTCGAGGCGCTGCCCGGCGGCCTCCCCGATCCATTCGGCGGCCTGCCGCGCCCACCACTGCACGCCGGCCGGGCCGTCGCGGTGCGCGCACAGCAACCGGTGTTCCTCGAAGCGCTTCAGCGCCGTGTCGACGTCCCCCGTCTCGGCGGCCTTGGTGACCTCGGCGGCGGAGCGGACGATGTCGTCGCGCAGGGCGTCGAGGTCGTGGGGAGATAGGAACGACACCTTCGGGTCGCCGCTGCGCAGGATCTTCAGTACCTCATCGGCTTCACCCTCGCGTACGGCAACGGCCAGCTTCGCGATTGCGCCACCGAAGCGGCGGCCACGGCTCAGGCGCACGACACCACCACCGAGCCGGGCGCGTTGGGCCGGAGTGAAGGCCGCCTCGGCCGGGTCGTCGGCGGCCGCCAGATCGCGGGCGACGACCCGTTCGAAGACCGGATCGAGGGTGCCGCCGACCGGGCGCCCCACCAGATCGGCCAGCACGGCACCGGCGTCGACGGAGGCGAGCTGATCGGGGTCGCCCACGAGGACGAGCCGGGTGTCGGGACGCACCGCCTCGAGCAGGCGGCACATCATCGTCAGCGACACCATCGACGTCTCGTCGACGACGATCACGTCGTACGGCAGGTGGTTGCCCGCGTGGTAGCGGAAGCGGGTGCGGCCGCGCTGCCAGCCGAGCATCCGGTGCACGGTCATGGCGGTGAGATTCGGCGGCAGACCCAGCTCGGTCTCCTGCTCGCGCACCGACTCCTGCAGGCGCGCGGCGGCCTTGCCGGTGGGAGCGGCCAGGCCGATGCGCAGCTCGTGCCCGTACAGACGGGTGAGCAGCGCGAGGATCCGCGCCACGGTGTGGGTCTTGCCGGTGCCCGGCCCGCCCGCGATCACCGTGGTCGGTCGGGTGGCCGCGAGCGCCGCCGCGACACGCTGACGGTCGGGTGCCGGCGCGGGCCGGGAGGGATCGTCGGGATGGTGGAACAACTCGTCGAGCGTCGCCGCGATGCGCTCCTCGTCGAGGTCGGCGAAGGTCGCCGTGCGTTCGGCGAGCACCCGGCGGATCGTCTGCTCCTGCCGGAAGTACCGGTCGAGATACAGCAGCGGGCCTTCCGCGGTGTCGACGAGACGCAACGGTCGCAGGGGTCCACGTTCGCCGCCGACCACGAGGGGGCTGCGACGCAGCGCCGCGAGCACGTCCTCGTCGCGAGGCCACGGCAGGCTCGCGGGGTCGACGACGGGATGACCGTCCGCGTCCTCCTCGACTGTGACCTCGCGAAAACGCGTGAGGTCGAGGCACACCGACCCGGATCGCACGGCACGCACAGCCAGCGCGGTGGCGAGATGCACGTGCGGGTCGTCCTCCCCGCCGAGTGCCGCGAGTCGCAGCGCGACGTGCACGTCGGCGGCGGAGAGTGCGCCCACCTCGTTGAACTGCCGCAGAGCACCCTTGCCGCGCTGGGCGATCCGAACGTCGGTCATGGACTCGATCACGAGATCACGGCCTTTCCGGCGAGGAGGTCGGACAGGTCGGTGACGAGGTCGGCCGGCGGATGCCAGTCGAACACCCCGCTACCGGGTGGACTGTCCGGTCCGGCCATGCCGCGGACGAACAGGTACTGCACGCCACCGAGGTGGACGTGCGGGTCGTAGTCGCGCATCCGCCACCGCAGATAGCGGTGCAGGGCAACGGAATAGAGCAGAGCCTGCATCGGATAGTGGGCACGGAGCATCTCCGCCGCCATCGACTCGCGGGTGTAGTGCGCGGTGGTCAGTTCGTCGACGGGCGCGAGCCGGTTGGTCTTGTAGTCGACGACGACGAATCGCGGACCCTCGATGCGCAGCACGGCGTCGATACTGCCGTTGAGGTAACCCCGCAGCGGCACGGGTTCGAGGGTGCGCACCAGATCGGCGTAGGCCGCCATCGGATCGTCGGCGGGCAGGTGCCGGCGCAGCAACCCGCCGACCGCGTCGAGGGTGACGGTGACGGGCACCGGGCTGTCGCCTCCGGTGAGCGGCAACTCGAAGTCGAGCTCGGAGAGCCGGTCGGACGGAGTGAAGTCGGCGAGGGTCCGGCCGAGCGGCCCGAGCGGGGTGCGCATCACCGGGAGCAACGCCGCCGCGAGCTGGGCGGGATCGATCGGCGACATCTGGCGGCGCACCGTCTCGCGGCAGCAGTCGAGCAGTTCGGCTTCCAGGTCGGGGGCGGAAGTATCGACGACCTCGAGGACGGCGTGCACCAACGTGCCGAAGACCGTGCCGCCGGGCAGTCCGTTCATCGGTGACGGAATGCCTGCCCGCGCGGGTTCCGTCGAGCTCAGCGGAGGCTCGGCCGGCTCGTCGGTCGTCACAGGTTCCTCCACCTCACCGCTCACCACGGGCGCATCGTGCACCGAGGCGGTGAGCGCCGAATAGGAGGTCCTGCGCCAGTTCTCGTCGACGACCCGATCGAAGCGCGCGGCGGCGAGAGGGCCGGTCTCCACGCGGGGGCGGGTCCAGCGCAACACCGGAATCGGATGCGACCCCACCGCTTCGGCGGCGATGACCCCGTCGGCGCGCGCGGCCCACCGGTCGAATTCCTCGGCCATGGCCTCGTCGTGGCCGATCCGGCCTTCCGCGGCGACCTCCGCCGAACCGGGGTCGCGGGCGAACAGCAACCGGTGCAGCGGCGACCGTGAGGTGGGTGTGGACGGCGCCCACCAGAGGGTGAGCGCACACTGCGCGCGCGTCACCGCCACGTACAGCAGGCGCAGTTCCTCCCCCGCCTCCTCGAGTTCGTGCTGACGCCGCCGCGCGACGTAACCGGGACCGCTCTTGCCGCCCACATCGAGGATGCGTCGGCCGTTCTCGTGCAGCAGCAGCTTGTCGGGCTCGGGGTTCTTCGCGGCATCCCACCCGTACGGGACGTGGACGACGGGGAACTCGAGTCCCTTGCTGCCGTGCACGGTGAGGATCTGGACCGCCGCGGCGTCGCTGTCGAGGCGCCGGATCCGGTCGGCCCCACCGCGGTCGGGGTCGTTGATGCGATCCTCGAGCCAGCGGGTGAGCGCGGCCGGCCCCAGCGACTGCGCCGAGGCGACATCCTCGAGCAGCTGTGCGACGTGCCGGATGTCGGTGAGGGTGCGTTCCCCGGACGGCTCGTCGAGGAGGCGGGCCTCGACCGAACCAAAGGACGCGAGTCGTTCGAAGACGGCGGCGAAGCCGGTGCGGGCGTAGACGTCGTTCAGTTCGCGGAGCAGTCCGCCGACCTCCACGACCAGCGCTTCGCCCTCCGAATCGATGTCGGTCATCGTGCGGCCGAGCAGCGGGGTGAGCGCGGCGAGCCGGACGCGATCGGCGCGATGGGGCTGCTCGAGCGCGTAGAGCATCCACAGCCAGTGCTGTGCGGACGGGGTGGCGAACACACTCGTGCCCCCGGCGACCACGCACGGCACGTTCGCCTTCGTCAGCGCGTCGTGGACGAGTGTCACCTGCTTGTGCTTGCGCACGAGGACGGCGATGTGCCCGGGGCGTACGCGCTCGGGGCCGGAACCGAGGTCGACGGTGACGTTCTCGTCGTCGAGCAGGCGCACGATGTCGGCCGCGACGTCGCGGGCGACCCGCCCGCGCAGGCCGTCGAGGTTCTGCGGGAAACCCCAGTCGTTGAGCGGACCTGCGCCGGCACGGGGCAGGTGACGCACCCGCAGGGGCGCGATGCCCGAGAGCCGGGAATCGGCGGACGCCGCCTTCACCGGGTTCACCACGATGCGGGGATCACCGAGGGACGCACCGAGATGGACGTGTTCGAGCGCCCGGACGAGATCGCCGTCGCTGCGCCAGTTGGTGGTCAGCTCGCAGTAGGTGTCGGATTCGGAGACGGCGTCGAGATAGCTGAGCACCTCGGCGCCGCGGAAGGCGTAGATGGCCTGTTTCGGGTCGCCGACAAGCACGAGCGTGCGGTGCCCGTGGAACGCCCGGCGCAGGATCTCCCACTGCTTGGGGTCGGTGTCCTGGAACTCGTCGACGAGGACGACGGAGAAGCGCGCACGCATCCGCCGGCAGGCGGCGTCGCCGTGCTCCGGATCGCCGAGCACCGCGTGCAGCAGGGACAACTGGTCGTCGAAGTCGCGCAGTCCGAGCCGGCGCTTGCGTCGTTCGACCTCCTCGCGGACCGCACGTGCGAACTCCACGCGCTCACCGGCCGCGGTGCCGTCGGCGTCGTCCGGTGCGAGTTCGGCCTGCGGGTCGAAGATCGCCTCCTTCGCGGCGACGGCCGCCTCGGCGTAGGTGATGGGGGCCTGTCCCCTGCCGTAGCGCCGCAGGTAGAGATCGGCGACGACCTCCACCCGCAGGTCGTCGACGTCCTCGACGACCGTGACGTCGGGTTCGCGTTCGCCGGCGATGCCGAGTTCGTCGAGCATGCGACGGCAGAAACCGTGCGTGGTGGAGATGGTGCCGGAGTCGAAGTCGGACAACGCCTGTCGCAGCCGGGCCCGCCGCGCGTCGACGTCCTCGCTCGCGAGATGACGGACGAGCGTGTCGTTGCTCGCCCGTGCACCGTCGGGATCGGCGAGGGCGGTGGCGACCTGCGCGAACCGGTTCCGGGTGCGTTCACGCAGTTCCTGCGTCGCGGCCCGGCTGAAGGTGACGAGCAGTAGGTCGGACAGGCGGGCGTGTCCTTCGGCGACGAACCGGGTGGCGAGCCCGACGATCGCATATGTCTTTCCCGTTCCCGCGCTGGCCTCGAGTACGGTGGTGCCGCTCGGGAGCGGGCCGAGCAGATCGAAGCCGGCCGGCGGCGGACCGCCCGCGGCTCGCGGATCGGTGATGGCGGTATCGGGCACGCTGCGTCCTTCTCTCACGGGCGTCCCTGGTTCTCGGAGGCGAGCAGGGGTTCCCACAACCGTCGGGCGAGCACACCGAAACGGGTGGGGTCGTCGAACCAGCCGGCCTCCACGCCGTCCGGCGCGTCGGCGGTGAGCCGACCGAGCGTCACGTCGGGTCCGTACAGGTACTGCACGTGACGGTCCTTGCCGTCGCCGAACGAGCCACCGAACGCCTTCCCGGCGGCCGACAGTGCCATCTCCACGGAATCACCGCGGTGGCGGCGATCGGCGTACTCGGCCGACGCGCCCGTCACGAGCGGCAGCGGCCGGCACAGTCCGCGGTCGCGCAGATCGACGAGTGCGGCGAGCAGCGCGACGGGATCGGCGGGAGCCAGAAGGGTCGAGCGCCAGGCCGGATACGAGCGCGAGCGACTGCGTCCTGTGGTCACCGCCCGCCACTGCCCGGGATGACCCGAGGCGACGACGGCGAGCAACCGGATCCATGCTTCGAGCCGGTGTTTCGGGGACAGCTTGGAATACGTGCTGCGGGCGAGTACCTCGCCGTGCACACCTCCGACGGTGCCGGTGAGCCGACGACCGTCGCCGAGATCGACGCGGATGTCGACGGTGCGGGCCTGCCCGGTGTGCACACCGGCACAGGCGTGCACGAGGCGCTCGACGTTGTCGCTCACCGCGTCGAGGGTCCTGCGGCCGAGCGCGAACGGCGGGAGCGTGCCGCGACGCCACTCCGCGTCCTTAAAGGCACCCGCGGACATGCCCGCCAACCGCGCTTCGAGCATGCGGTCGCCCAACTGCCACTGGGCGAGACCGTCGAGCTCGACGTCGAGTGCGTCGGCGATGCCCTCGTCGGTGTCGGGGATCCGCAGACCGAGCCGCTGCCGGAGGAAGCCCTGCGTCGGATGTGTCAGGAAGGAGACGAGTTCGTCGAGATCGACGTCGGTGCGTGCCGGGGCCGGAAGGTCGTCGACGAGAAGCGCACCCGATCGGTCGCGTGCCACCGAACCTCCTTGCCCTGCACGGGCTCCCGCGAGTGCGGTGACACCGAACCCGAACGGGTCGTCGGCCCGGAAGTTGCGCGGATCGAAGGGCTGCAAGGGATGTCGCCGCACGATGCGCTCGTCGTCGACGTCGACGCCCGTCATCGTCGCCACCACGTCGCGCACCTCGGTGAGCGGAATCGCCGGTGGGCGCAGCGCTCCGGTGACGGCGTCGGCGCCGGTATGGAACAACAGCACACGCTCCTCCGCGGCCATCAGCGCGTCGAGGAGCAACTGCCGGTCCTCGCTGCGCGGATCACGCTCTCCGACACAGGGATTCTGGGTCAGGACGTCGTCGCCGTCGATGTGGGCCGTGCGGGGGAAGACGTCGTCGTCGAGACCGAGGAGAACCACCACGCGATGGGGCACCGAGCGCATCGGCACCATCGTGCACACGGTCAGTTCGCCGGTCCGGAAGTTCGAGCGCGACGGACGCCCGGCGAGCCGGGAGGAGAGCATGGACCGGACGTCGCTCAGGGACAACTGCGTGTCGCCGGCGTGCTCGACGGCGTCGCCGATCTCGCGCCGCGCGCGGGTGAGCTGCCATGCGTCGGCGGTGGGAACGTCGGTGAGCAGATCGATGCCGTAACCGAGTTCGCCCGACCACCGCCCTGCCGGATGCGGGCCGCGCAGCCGGAGCAGCACCACCGTCAGCCGGTCGATGAACTCGGCGAACCGCCCGGCGAGGTCGATGTCGTTGCTGTCGACGTCGTCGAGAGGCAGCGACAGCGACAGCCACTCCCCGTCCGCTCCGTCGGCGGCGACACCGAGCAGGATGCGATCGAGTGCCGCCCCGAAGGTGTTCTGCATGAAGTCGCCGAGACCGAAGCTCTTGCGCTGCCACGGGCCGAGACCCCAGCGGGCACCGGTCTCGGTGGTCCACTCCTGCAGGCGTTCGAGTTCGTCGTCGTCGAATCCGAACTTGCGGCGCACCGGGGCGGAGGCGGCGAGATCGAGGACCTCGCTGGCGGTGACCCGGCCGTCGGCGAGCGCGAGCAGTTCGGACACCACCGCGAGGATCGGATCGGTGCGGCGCAGGCCGCGATCGGCGAGACGAACCCGCAGCGTGTGGCCGGGATGCTCGCCGACCCCGGCACCGAAGGCGGCGTGGACGAGCGGCGCGTACGTCTCGACGTCGGGGCACATGACGATGACGTCGCGCGGTTCGAGCGTGGGATCGTCGCGGAACAGGTGCAGCAGGCATTCGCGGAGCACCTCCACCTGCCGGGTGGGGCCGTGGCAGGCGTGGATCATCACGGTTCCGTCGGGTTCGGCCGATCCGGGTTCGGGGGCGCGATCGTCGCGGAGGTCGGCCTGCAACCGACCGAGGAGCGTCGCCGGTGGCCGGGGTGAGGTGTGCGGAACATCGGTGCAGTCGAGGCCGGAGAGCCGGCTCTGGAGTTCGCGCACATCGCGGCCGAGCGCGGCGAGCAACGGGTGCTGCACTCCGAGAGCGCTGTCGTCGTCGGCGCGACGCATCGACGCCGGGCGCCGGGTCAGTCCGTCCCACATCACCGGGCTCGGGTGCGGAAGCCAGATGTGCACGTCGCGGTGGTGCCCGAGCGCGGACAGCACCTCGACGAGAACGGTGTCGAGGCGGGTGGGACCGAAGATGGAGAGTCGTTCGGGCAGGTCGACGACGTCGGGGTCGTCCTGCAGCCGGCCGCACAGTTCGTCGAGTCGCTGCGACGGGCTGTCGACGCCGATGCGGGCGCGCAGGCGTCGCCACAGCTCGGCCTGCCATCGCAGATGGTCGTCGAGGGGCGCACCCGTGCCGTCGGTATCGTGCCCTGCCGCCCACTGGGCGATCATTCCGGGGCGCTGGAGTCCGTAACTGCGGAGCAGGCCGGCGAGATGCGCTGCGGTGGCGTACCGGCGCCCGGCCCGGTGGTCGTCGGCGCCGTGACCGAGGTGCCGCGCGAGGGTGGCGCACCACGGTTCGCCGACGCACTCGTCGATCACCCCGAGCAGTGACCACAGCATGCGGGAGGGATGCCACGGATCGTCGTCGGCGGTGATGCCGGAGGCTGCGGCGAGTGCTTCGTCGACGAGGCGCGACGGGGACGGGAAGTCGATGTTGGCGGCCACCCCGTCGCCGGCGGACGAACCGAGCCGGCCCGACAACCGCTGGGTGATCCATCTTTCGACACCCCGCGCGGGCACCGCGACGACCTCCCGCGCGAACGGATCGTCGAGGGGTTTCGCGAGCACCTCGGCCAGCGCATCCGCCAGGATGCCGGTGCGCTCCGCACGGTGCAGTATCAGCACGCGTCGCTCTCCCTCGTCGTCGCTCGTTCCCGTCCGGTACGGCTTATCACACCGCCCGGACAGGCGACTGCGCCGCAGGTCGCGGGTGCGCGCGACGGAGGTCGGCGGGCGGGACCCGCCGGGAGGGTCAGGTCTCCGTCGAGATGTCGAACAGCGACAACTGGTTCCTCGTCATCTCGGCGGTGATATCCGCGTGGTAACGCTCCCCCAGATTCTGTGCGACATGGGCAGGGCAACCGAGTTCGCTGCCGATCTGCTCCCAGGTGTATCCGGCCTCGCGGCGTTCCCACGCGTAGCCGCCGTCCTCGTCCCACGGCATCGACATGATCCGATGGTGGCCCGGGTCACACCCCTCTTCAACGACCCGCCCCGGTGTGTCGCCGACCGATCCGTCCGGAACGACGATGCCGCCGCACCTCGGAAGAGGAACGGCGGCATCGGAACAGATGACCCGTCGACCGGGAGCCGATCGATCGGGCGACCCCGCGAGTCAGTTCTCGGTGAGCCACTTGTCGATGTCGGTCCGATCGTTCTGGACGATATTCTCGACGAGCTGGACGATCAGACCCTCGATCTGCCCGCCGACGACGGGGACCTTGACGGTGGCCTCGCCACGCACCTCGATCTCGGTACCGCCGGCCGCGTTGCCCCGCAGTTCCGAACGGGCCGCGATGGTGATCGGCAGTCCCGACGTGCTGCCGGCGAGGGTTCCCTGCGCCGTACCGCCTTCGAGTCCGCCCCACTCGTCGGTGCGCTCGATGATCAGAGGTCCTCGCACCACGCCCCGGACGACCGCGGGCAGAGCAGAGGTGTCGATCTGGTCGGAGACCTTCGCGCGGAAGGTTCCGGGACCGGAGCCGACCTCGAGCTGCCCCACGCCGGTCTGGCTCGCAGCCAGTCGGCTGTTCCAGAAGTCCTCGCTGGTCAAAGCGCCGTGGACGCGTTCGACGCTGTGGTCGAGCGTGGACGTGAAAACGAATTCCTTGGACATGACCGGAGACGATATCCTCCCGTTCCGATCTGGACGAAACGGGCCTACCGGTGTCGTTCTGCCACGTCAGAGAACAGCGACGAGAGTCGCCGCCGCTCCTCCGACGACACCCGCCAGAGCGAGCCCGGCCGCCACGGATCCTGCGACCACCGCGGCGGCTGCGAATCCACAGACGGCGAGGACGACGAACATCAGCATGCCCGCGATCGGGTGCTCGAGCAGAGCCGGCGTCTCCTCCGCCACCGGAGGGTCCACCTCCCTCGACGCCACGTCGGCCGACGGCGGAGCCTCGACGGACCGCGCGTCGATCGTCCGCACCGGAGTCTCGGCCGACTGCGACGGAGCAACCGTCGCCGGAGCGGTGATCACGTCCGTGGGCATGACGGGTGCTGCCGTGGTCATCGTGTCGTCCCCGCTTTCCTTTGTGCTGCTTGCGGCCGTCTCACGGTCGCCGATCACCTGAAGAGTCAGGCGGACCGCGTCTCGTCCCGGCCTCGATCTCTCACGTCAAGGTGTGCTCCGAAGTTTCCCCGCGAGTAATGGGCTCAAACCGAGACCCGTGTGACTCGCGTGCGCCGAGTGGTCACTGCAGCAACGAACCCGACCAGGAGGTGTGCTATGGATCACATAGACGTTAGCAGTTCCGGGGGTCGGGTAGCCGACAGTTGTCACGTCATTTTCTCGATGGATGTGAATTCGTCGGTAGATCACCGACTCTTCCAGTGCGAAGGAGGCGAACGCACGATGACCGAGAATCGAACTCCCGCGTTGCTCACCCAGTTGCGCACTCTCCACGAACTGACCCATGCAGAGACCCAGGTCGCCGAAACGCGTGTCGCGCAGGCCCGAACCGAAGCGGTACGCAAGGAGCTGACCGAGAACGCCGAGAACTGCCGCATCCGTGCGGTGGCGATCGAAGAGGCGATCCGCGATCTGGGCGGACTTCCCGATGTGGTCGGGCCGTTCATCGGCCGCGCCGCCATCATGGTGAAGACCCTCACCGAGCAGGCGCAGCCGTTCGACGAAGCACTGCTGTCCGACCTCGCCCTCGAACATCAGCTCCTCGACCGTGCCCGCTATGTGAAGGCACTGGCCACCGCGGGCGGACACAAGTCGATCGTGTCGCTGGCGGACCGTCTGATCACAGCTCACACGGCGACGGTCGAGTGGCTCACCACCGTCATCGCGGAGGAGGCGCTCGGCGGTCCTGCCGCTCTGCGTCGCACTCCCCTGCAGGCCGCGGCCGGCGCAGCGGTGCGCCTGGTCAACACGCCGGTCACCTGGTCGGCGCGCAGCATCGATCGAGCGATCGACGTCGCCCGCTCGACGCGTCCCCGCATCGAGTCGCTGCTCTCGCGCGGCGCGCACGCCGGTGACGTCGCAGCCAAGACGATCGGCGCCTCGCGCGATGCGGCTCTCGAGACGGCCGAGCGCGTGAGCCGTCGTGAAGGTGCCGACGGCACCGCCGACGCTCTGCACAAGGCACGCAGCGCCTCGGGTGTCCTCACCGAGGAGGAACTGCCGATCCGGAACTACGACGATCTCACCGTCCCGAAGGCCGTGGCGGCGGTCAAGGAACTGACCGAGCCGGCGGACATCCGGGCGATCGTCGCCTACGAGGAAGCGCACAAGGCACGACACGGCGTGATCTCCGCGGCCCAGACCCGTCTGGCCGCCATCGCGCAGGAGGTGGTCGGCGTCTGATCCGCCGCACCCACAGCCACATCACACGATCGCCGGGTCCCTCGTGGGCCCGGCGATCGTCGTCACCCCCCGTGTCGGTCCCGCTCGCAGCGGGTACGCGACCTCTACGTTCATTCGAAAGGACACACCATGACCCGCATCCTGTTCGTCGTCAGCTCCGCCGATCATTGGACGTTGCAGGACGGCACCCGCCATCCCACGGGCTTCTGGGCGGAGGAACTCGTCGAGCCGTACACCGTCTTCGACGAGGCCGGTTACGACATCATCGTTGCCACTCCGGGCGGCCGCACGCCCGTCGTGGACCAGGCCAGCCTCGAACCCGACGCCGCAGGCGGTGAGGACCGCGCGGCCGAGTTGAAGTCGTCGCTCGAGAAGCTGCAGCCGGTACTCGCCGGTGCGGCGGTACTCGAGGACCAGCGGGCCGAGGACTTCGACCTGCTGTTCGTGCCCGGTGGCCACGGTCCGATGGAGGATCTCGCCGTCGACGAGCGGTTCGGTGAACTCGTCCGGCACTTCGTCGAGGCCGACAAGGTGGTCGCGATGGTGTGCCACGCCCCGGCGGCCCTGCTCCCCGCCCACGAGTCCGGCGGCCGCTGGCTGTTCGAGGGTTACAGCCTGACGGCGTTCACGAACGTCGAGGAGGTCCAGGCGGGACTGGCCGACAAGGCACCCTGGTTGCTGCAGGACCGTCTCCAGGAGGCGGGCGCGGTCTTCTCGTCCGCGGACGCCTGGGAGCCGCACGTGGTGGTCGACCGCGTCCTGTACACGGGCCAGAACCCGGCCTCCTCGCGGCCGCTCGCCGAACGCGTCGTCGCCGAGATCCCCGCGCGTGCTACGTCGTGACCTTGCGGACGAAATCGATCGTCCGCTCGAGCGCGGCACGCGCATCCGGCGTGGACAGATCGAACTGGTACTCGTGTGCCAGTTCCGGTGTGTGATCGTCCGGATAGAACAACGCATCCACCTGCACACCCAGTCCGGTGAGTCGCTGCGCGAGCCTCTCGGACTGGGTGGCGGTGAGCGGATCGGCGTTGCCACCGGAAATGTAGGTGGCCGGGAAGTTCTCGGTGACCGAGTTCAACACCGACATCTGGCCCGCCGCATCCGAAGTGGCGAATTCCCGGGCGCCGGTGTAGGCCCACATCGCCTGCTCGACGCCCCATCCGATCAGCCCGCCGCTCCCACCGATCGCGGACACGTCGTAGATGCCGCAGTTGAGCACGACACCCCGAACGTTCTCCGGTGTGAACGCCGGGTCGACACCGAGGGTCGCGGCGTAGTCGGGGTCGGTGACCGCCGCGGCGATCTGCGCGGACAGTTGCGCCCCGGCCGAGTCCCCGGCGAGCACGATCCGCTCGGTGTCGATGTGCAGTTCGTCGGCGTGCTCGAGCAGGTAGCGCTGTGCATCGACGAGTTGCCGCACCGGGGTCGGATAGCGATGGCCCGGTGCGAGCGAGTAGCCGACCGACACCACGGTGAATCCGGCGGCCGCGAGACGCCTGTAGTAGCCCGCGTAGTTGGTGCGATTACCCGACAACCATGCGCCGCCGTGCGTCCACACGATCGTCGGTAGCGCCTCGGTCGTCCCCGGCGGTGTGTACACGTCGAGGTAGGCGTCCGGGTCGTCCTCCCGATAGTGGAGGTCGGCGACGAAGTCCGTCTCCGGAGCGCCCACCGCGAGCTTTGCGGTCTGCTCCCGCGCGTCGCGTTCGAACACCTTCCGCACCACCAGTGATCCCGGCACGGGGGTGAGGACGAACGCCGCCGCCACGACGACGAGCACCACGACGAAGACGATCAGGATCCATCGACCGACACGCCGACGCGGCGCTCTGTCCGTACTGCCCTCCGACACCTGTCACTCCTGCCCGGTCACGATGCGCCCGGGTGGATCCGGACCGAACGATCATGTCAAACAGTGCGGCGGGATGCGGGTTCTCGGGCGCGGGGTCGACCGTCAGGGCTGTTCGCTCAGCGCCTGCAATCGGGTCTCCTCGAGGTCGAGGCGGCGCTGGGCCGCACCGAGCGTCTGCGAACTGTAGGTACCACGCGCCCGGGCCTCGAGCAGAGCCCCACGTTCGGCCGCGATGGTGAGCAACCGCAGCCGGATGTACTGCTCGCGCCGTTCGTCGTGGTCCGGATCCGGCGACGACGCGCCGCGTTCGTCCCGCACGCCGATCAGGCTGTCCGCCCGGACCCGCTCCACGGTCTGCGGATCGACTCCGGACGACGACCCGGTGAGCTCCTTCTCCCCCGCGTCGGCCAGCTCGGCGAGCAGCGTGCCGTATTCGGTCCGGAGGCGTTCCTGGTCGTCGGCCGGGATCTTCACGAGCCGGATCACCGCCGGCAGTGTCAGACCCTGCAGCAGCAGTGTGGTCATGGCGACGACGAAGGCGATGAGGATCAGTTCGGCGCGGAAGGGTGTGTCGCTGGGGAGCGACTGGGCCGCTGCCAGTGTGATGGCCCCACGCATCCCGGACCATGCGAGCACCACCCCGCCGCGCCATCCCAGTTTCTCCGTGACGAGGAAGTCCGCGTCGGCAGTGGCACGGTCGAACCGTCGTCCGATATATGCCCTCCGGCGGGAGGGAACGTCGGCGTCGGCGAAGCGCTGCGCGATCCTCTCGCGGCGCTGTTCGAGCACCGGGAGCGCTTCCGCCGCTTTCCGCTCGTCCCGTTTGAGGACGGCGACGAGCGGGACGACGAAGAACATACGCACCGCGATGACGAACGCGCTGGCGACGAGTCCGATGAGCAACCCCTCCGTGGTCGACAGTCTCGCCTCGTCGACCTCGTCGAGGAGATGTTCGAGGCTCAGACCCATGAGCAGGAAGATCGCCGATTCGAGCAGGAAGGCGACGGTCCGCCAGTTGACCTCCTCCGCGACGCGGTCCGCGGCGCGCAGGTATTTCGGGCCGAGATGTCCCGTGACGACCCCGGCGACGACCACTGCCAGCACGCCGGAGGCACCGAGTTCCTCCGCGGGTACGAAGGCGACGAACGGCAGGATGAACGACGCGGCGGTGTTGAACACCGCGTCCTGGAACAGACCTCGGATGCGGACGTTGACGAGCCCGACGACGATGCCGATGACCGTGGCGACCACGACCGAGTAGAAGAAGTCCCCGGCGACCTGCCACAGCGAGACCGCTCCTGCCATCGCGGCGATCGCCGAGCGCAGCAGGACCAGCGCCGACGCGTCGTTGACGAGACCTTCGCCCTCGAGCACGGTGAGCAGGCGTGACGGCAGACCGAGCCGGCGGCCCACGGAGGTGGCCGCGACGGCATCGGTGGGGCTGACGACGGCGCCCAGCGCGAAGCACGCGGCCCATCCGAGATCCGGGATGAGCAGGTGGAACAGCACTCCCGCACCCGCCGTGGTCACGACGACGAGGAGTACCGCGAGTCCGCTGATGGCCTTGAAGTTCCGGCGGAAGTCCTGGGCCGGCATGCTCAGCGCGGCCGAGTACAACAGGGGCGGAAGGATGACGGTGAGAACCAGTTCCGGCTCGATCTCCACATCGGGGACACCCGGGACGAAGCTGAGCACCGCCCCGACCACCACCAGACCGAGCGGCGCCGCTACTCCGAGGCGTTGCGAGAACGCCGCGACGCTCACGATGCCGGCGATGCCGACCACTGCCATGAGAACCAGATTCATTCGGATCATTGTGCTCGCTCACGACCCGTCGACCGTGGACCGGCTCGAGTGGGGTTCGTCGCGGTCGGGCGTATATCTCGGGCTTTCTCGTTCAATGAGAAGGTCGATCCTCCGGGTCGTCATCGCTCCCAGACTCGTGGGACACATCGGTGTCCCACGCGCGCGCGGGACGGCGACGACCATGCTGAGGAGAACCCTATGGCCTTGCTCGACGAAGCCCTGTGGACGGGAAAGATCCATCTCGACGGCTGGCGCCCCGGCAACGGCGGCACCACGAAGGTCACCAACCCCTCGACCGGGGAACAGATCGCCGAGATCGGTCTGGCCGACCCGGACGACGTCTACGCCGCCGCCCGCGCTGCTGCCGCCGCGCAGAAGTCCTGGGCCGCCACCGCACCGTCCGAGCGTGCGGAGATCCTCCGCCGCGCCGGCGAGAAGTTCCGCGAGCACGCCGACGAACTCATCGGCTGGGGACTCCGGGAGGCCGGGTCCATCCCGGACAAGGCCGCGATGGAGGTGTTCGGTTCCGCCACCGAGTGCTTCGAGGCGTCGGCGCTGCCCACCCACCCGCACGGTGAGTACCTGCCGTCGGACAACGGTCACTGGTCCATCGCGCGCCGCCTGCCCGCCGGCGTCGTCTCGGTGATCGCCCCGTTCAACTTCCCGTTGCTGCTCGCGATGCGCTCGGTCGCCCCGGCGCTCGCTCTCGGCAATGCGGTGCTGCTCAAGCCGGATCCGCGGACCAGCGTCATCGGCGGTGTCGCCGTGGCCCGGATCTTCGAGGAGGCCGGGCTTCCCGCCGGTGTGCTGCAGGTGCTGCCCGGTGGCGGTGACGTCGGCGCCGCGACCGTCGACGCTCCCGAGGTGCGGGTGGTCTCGTTCACCGGATCCACCGCCGCCGGACGCCACGTCGGCAAGGCCGGCGCGGAGCATCTCAAGCGCACCCACCTCGAACTCGGCGGCAACAACGCGATGATCGTGCTCCCCGGCGCCGACGTCGACCTCGCTGCCGGTGTCGGAGCGATGGGATCGTTCTTCCACCAGGGCCAGATCTGCATGACCACCGGCCGGCATCTGGTGCACGAATCCGTCCACGACGACTACGTGCGAGCCCTCGCCGCGAAGGCGGATGCGCTCGTCGTGGGCGATCCCGCGGGCGGCCCGGTGCACCTGGGCCCGATCATCGACGAGCGTCAACTGGCGAACATCGACACGATCGTGCAGGACACCGTGGCCGCGGGTGGCACTCTCGCTGCCGGCGGCACGCACGAGGGGTTGTTCTACCGGCCCACCGTCCTGACCGATCTGACCACCGAGATGCCCGCCTGGGGCCAGGAGATCTTCGGTCCCGTCGCACCGGTGCTGAAGTTCTCCGACGCGGACGAGGCCGTCGAACTGGCCAATGCGTCCGAGTACGGCCTGTCGGTGAGCATCGTCGGCGATGTGGGGCAGGCGATGAAGATCGCCGACCGGATCCACTCGGGCAAGATCCACATCAACGAGATGACCGTTGCCGACGAGGCCAACGCTCCCTTCGGTGGGGTCGGGGCATCCGGTACCGGTTCCCGCTTCGGCGGTCCGGCCGCGAACATCGAGGCGTTCACCGAGACCCAGTGGGTCACGGTACGTCCCGACATCGCGCCCTACCCGTTCTGACGCAGATCGCGAATCGGCCGGGCGAGCATGCGCTCGCCCGGCCGTTCTCGTATGCCTGACAAGGCTATTCGGCGAAGGTGAGTCCGCGGGCGGCTCGTTCCTCCACCGCCGCAGCCGTTTCCTCCGCGATGAGGTCGGCGTTCACGGCCGCCCCTGTCATCACGCCGGCCCCGGCAGCGACCACGACCACCGCGGAGAGGTCGGCGGAGTTGCCCGCCGCCCACACGCCGGGCAGAGCGGTCTTCCCCGTCGGGTCGGTCTCGATGAAGGTGCCCACGGGATGGTCGGTGACCGTTCCGCCGAGCTGCTCGTACAGGTCGGCGCGGGCGACGAAACGCGGTGCGACCACCACGGCGTCGACATCGACCTCGGTGCCGTCCTCGAGCACCACGGCACGGACCTCGTCGCCGTCCGCTCGCAGTTCCGCGACGGCGCCGTCGACGATCCGCACGTCGCGTGCCTCGAGCTGGTCGCGGGCCTCGCTCTCCGGGGCGGGCGCCGAGTGGGTGAAGAAGGTGACGTCGTCGCTGAGCTGACGGAACAACAGGGTCTGGTGCACGCTCATCGGCCCCGAGGAGATCACGCCGATGCGCCGGTCCCGGACCTCCCAGCCGTGGCAGTAGGGGCAGTGCAGGACAGACTTGCCCCACAGTTCGCGGACTCCGGGCAGGTCGGGCAGCTCGTCGACCAGGCCCGTCGCGAGGATCAGTCGACGTGCCTGCACGGTGGTGCCGCCGGAGAGACCGATCTCGAATCCCGTGTCGCTGCGACGAGCGGATTCTGCTCGTGCGGACAGGATCTCGGCGCCGTATCCGGCGGCCTCCTTCCGACCGAGAGCCAGCAGTTCGGTCGGCGCGATGCCTTCGTGCCCGAGCACATTGTGCGCGGCCGAGGCAGGGGCGTTGCGCGGTTCACCGGCGTCGACGACGAGCACCGAGCGGCGCGAGCGTGCCAGCGCGGTGGCGGCACTCAGTCCGGCCGAGCCGCCGCCGATCACGACGACGTCGTAACCGTCCTGCGTGGGATTCTCCTGGGTGTTCATCGGTTCTCCTCCTTGATTGCCTGTGCGATCCACACGGTTCGGGATCCACGCACCACCAGATCTGCCCGGTGCAGCACCGACTCGGGGCCGTCGCCGACGAGCCGATCGAGCGTGTCGAGATCCTCGTCGGACACGGCGTTGTCGAGGCCGGTCCGCATCCGGCTCAGCACCGCGTGGGCGTATCGGCGCGCGGTGTCGTCGACGTCGGCACCGAGTTCGTCGCGGCGCATCTCGACCATCCCGAATCCGGCGCGACGCAGGTTGTCGCTCCAGTCGGGCCACCTGTTCCACCCTCGGGACGCTGCGGCCTCGTGGCATCTCGCTTCGAGTCCCGGCGTACCGATACCGATGTCGTCGGGCAGGAATCGTGGTTGCGACTCCATCTCGGTGACGACCACCGTCCCCCCGGGTGCCATCGCCTCGGCGAGTTGCCGGAGCGTCGCGTCCGGATCCTCGATGTGGTGCAGGGACAGTGCCGCCCAGGCGAGGTCGATCGCACCGACGGCCGGAAGTCCTGCATCGAGATCCACTTCGACGGTCCGGATCCGATCGCCGAACCCGGTGTGCTCGGCGGTGTTCCGGAGTCGTTCGAGCATCCCGGCGGATCGGTCGAGGGCGACGAGTTGCGCGTCGGGGAACCGGCGGGCCAGGGCGAGGGTTCCCGTGCCCGTCCCCGCGCCGATGTCGACGATGGTGCGAGGCTCCCGGTCGAGTTGTCCGGCGACCCGGTCGAGCAACGACTCGAAATAAGGCCGGTGCATCGCGGCGTCGAGGTCGAGGACCTCGGCCATCGACTCGTCGTGCGCGTGGTCGTGTACGGCGTGGTGTCCGTGATGGGCGTGGTGGTGCATGACTCCACGCTAGAACGCGTCATCCAGTTTCGGCATACACTCTTGCCTATGGAGCAAGAATCGTCCGATCTGGACCAACTCATCCGCCAGCGCATCCGCAGCCTGCGACTCGCGCAGGGGTGGACCCTCGACGCTCTCGCAGCCCGGTGCCACATCAGCCCGTCGAACCTGAGCCGCATCGAGACGGGTCGTCGCAGGATCGCACTCGACCAGCTCGTCCCCATCGCGCGGGCACTCGACACCACGATCGACCAGCTCGTCGAATCCGGCGAGGACCAGGACGTGGTGATCAGACCCCAGCCGTGCGACACCCCCGGGTACACGACCTGGCTGTTGTCGCGGGAACGATCACTGGGCGGCGTCACCATCGCCAAGATGCGGATCACGACGCAGGAGCCGGTGCCGGCCGACACGCTCCCGGTGCACCCGGGGCACGAATGGTTCACCGTCCTGACCGGCACGGCCCGGCTCCAGCTCGGCGAGCGGACGATCCTCATCCAGGAGGGCAACGCCGCCGAGTTCTCGACGATGACACCGCACGCGATCAGCGCGCACGACGGGCCGGTGGAGATCCTCACGATCCTCGATCACAACGGGGAGCGTGCGCACCTGCGCAACCCCGGATCGCGCTGAAGCCGCCGGGTTCATCGATCAGGCGTACAGGCGGTCGACGAACGCCCGGAGATTCTCGCGGACGCGTTCGGCCTTCTCCTCCGGCTCGAGGTCCTCGCGGTAGCGGCTTCCCAGTGCGGGCTTCTTCTTGCCGCGTGCGTACAGCGAACACTGCAGGTCGATGCACATGTACGTTCCGACCGCGTTGCCCGCTCGACCCGCATCGCCGACCTTGTTCGCCGTCATCAGCGCGATGCCACCCCGGGTGTGGGTGGTGAGGCAGATGGTGCACATCTGCGTCTTGCCCGAGCCCTGCTGTTCGAACCGCATGGCGACACCGACGAGTTCGCCGTCGCGAGGGACGACGATGTAGCCGCGTCCGGGGAACGACGGGTCGGTCCAGCCGAGGAAGTCGAGTTCGTCCCACGGCCGGTCGTCGAGATCGCGCGGCACCGGAAGCCGCTTCGCATCACCCTTGGAGCAGTTGACGAAGGATGTTCGAATGTCCCGTTCGGTGAGCGGGTCCATGGCCGGAACCACCTTTCGTTCGCGTATGTACCGACCCGAGGACGGTACGCGCCCCACTCACACCGGACAAACGATTTTCGCGGTGCTCACGCCGGCGAACGCGGCGCGCCGATACCCGGATCGATCGTCACCGGACCGGATGCGGTGGGCGCGACCGGGAAGTCGAAGATCGCCGTCGGAAGGTACACCGTGGCACACGAATTCGGGATGTCCACGACACCCGACAAGCGTCCCTCGATGGGTGCAGCCCCGAGCAGGAGATACGCCTGCTCGGGGCTGTAGCCGAATTTCGTCAGGTAGTCGATGGCGTGCAGACACGCCCGCTGGTACGCCAATTGCGAATCCAGATACCGCTGCTCGCCGTCGAGTGTCACGGACGTGCCGGAGAACGCGAGCCACTCGGAGTACTGCGGGTCGGTGTTGCCCGGCATGAAGATGGCGTTCTCGCTCACCCCGTAGGTCTCCATACCTCCGGGGATCAGGTCGACGCGCAGGTCGATGAACCCGCCCATCTCGATGGCGCCGCAGAAGGTGATCTCGCCGTCACCCTGGGAGAAGTGCAGGTCGCCGACCGAGAGATTCGCACCGTCGACGAAGACCGGATAGAAGATCCGGCTTCCCTTCGTGAGGTTCTTGATGTCCTGGTTGCCGCCGTTCTCCCGCGGCGGAGCGGTGCGTGCCGCTTCGGCCGCGACCCGGTCGAAATCGGCGCCCGACAGGCTGCCGAGAATCGCGCCGTTCGGCTCGGGCGGCAGCGCCAGCGCCGGTTCACGGTCGGGATCCGTCGCGATCAGCGCGGCTTCCCGGGTGTTCCACGTCGACAGCAGTTCGTGCGACGGCGCCGTCCCCATCAGGCCGGGATGCACGATGCCGGTGAACGACACGTGGGGCACGTGGCGGCTCGTCGCCTTCTGCCCGGAGAAGTCCCAGATCGCCTTGTAGGCGTCGGGGAACTGGTCGGTGAGGAATCCCCCGCCGTTCGTCTTCGCGAAGATGCCGGTGTAACCCCAGCCCTGTCCGGCGAGCGGACCCGAGTCCTCCTGCGGGATCGGGCCGATGTCGAGGATGTCGACGATCAGCAGGTCGCCGGGCTTCGCCCCTTCCACCGCGAACGGTCCCGACAACGCGTGCACGATGTGCAGCGGGGCATTGCGGATGTCGTCGGCGGAATCGTCGTTGTGGATCTCGCCGTCGAACCATTCGCGGCAGTGCACGCGGAAGGAATCCCCCGGTTTCAGCGTCGCGACGGGCGGGATGTCGGGGTGCCACCGGTTGTGGCCGATCTTCTCCTGATCGGTGAACCGGCGGGTCGAATCGAGGGGGAACACGACGTCGGGCACGGGACCTCCTGCAGCGGTGACGGATCAGGGACTGTGACGATCGGGGACGGTGTCGGTCAGGGGCGGGGTAACGAGCGGTGCCGGGGATCGGTGGAAACCGGCCGGGACGGACGCCTCGACGCTCCCGGCAGGGCGCCCGAGACGACGTCGGGTTCGGACGCGGTCCGCGCCGTCGCGTCGTGCAGACGCATCGCCGCCGAACCGCCCCGGCCGAGACGAGGCGCGGTGAGCGAACGACGAGCCTGCTGCGCACACTGCGGGCACGGCGTCGACGAGGAGACCTCGCTCATCGGAAGGGAGACGTCGAACGGCCCGCAGTCGGCACATCGGAACTCGTACAGCGGCATCGGCATCGCCTTTCGCCCGTCGGTGCACCGACCATAACGGACCGAACGGCAATTCGCGGGCCGACACCGAACGTCGCGGGGAACGAATGCGGGCGGAAACCGGCGACAGAAGTCGGCTCATGTCAGAATTGCCGGGTTCGAGGTTCGGGGCAACACGCGTCGATCCATCATTCGGCGGAGGTACGCGTGAGAACCATTCGATCCGACGACGGCTGTTCGAGATCCCGCCGCACCCGCGCCGCGATCGGCGCGATTCCGGCAGCCGCCCTCCTTCTCGCGGCCGGATGCTCCACCGCCGGGTCGTCGAACGAACCCGACACGGTCCGTGTCGAGTCCGTCGCCGCCGGAGACATCTTCGATGCCCCGCATTCGCTCACGGTGCGCCCGGGAACGTCCGAGCTGTGGGTGACCAATTCCGGAAACGATTCCCTGACCGTGGTCGACCTCGCCGAACCCGGGTCGGCCCGGCAGCTGCGAGACGGCTACGGAGAGCATTTCACCGCTCGCCCGTCGGGTATCGCATTCGACGAGGACGGAGATTTCTTCGCGGTCTCGAACAATTCCAACAACGAGGTCCGCGATATCGAGTTCGTCCTCAACCCCGAGCGGAATTCGCATTTCAAGGGGAACAATTTCATGGGTCCGACCTTGTTCTCCGCAGAGACGTTCGCGCTTGCCGGGCAGAACAAGCAGTATCTCGACGACTGGCCCCAACCGGGCATCAGTCACGATCCGCCGGACGATGTTCCCAGGCATCAATGCCCGGCCGAGTACTGGTCGGATTCGACCGCTCGCTGCGTCTGGCCCCGCCAGGGCAGCCATCTCGACATGCTCCACGGCAACCCGCTGAGCACCGGCATCACCCACGACCACGCCAATGCCTACTTCGTCCTGGACGGGTGTGGGGCGCGCGACGACACGAACACATGTCGCGGACCCGGACACGTGGCGCGTGTCGATTTCAACCGCGATCACCAGGAGGGCAACGGCTTTCACGGGGATGCCGTGACAACGCGATACGTGGATCTACCGTACGAGCGGGTGGACGGCGTGCCCAGCGGCATGTTCCTCCACGACGGCTGGGTGTACTACTCCGATACCGGGGCAGGGGTCGTCCGGCGCTTCCGACCCGACAGTGGCCGATACGAGCTGATGGTCGACAACTGGAACGACTCGCCCGCCGGCCACGGTGAACAGGGACCCGGCGTCATCGACTGGAGCCACATCGAGAACGGCCCCGGCGACGGCGACGATCCCGAGACGGTGGCAGCGTGGGTCGAACGTCGCGGCAACCACGAGGCCATCGCGGGAGCGGGCGACCGCTGGATCCGGCCGATGGAGACCCTGTCCGAGTATTCCTATGTGTGGGAAGCGACCCGCGAGGACGTCACCGCTCCGGATGTGATCGGCCGCCCGGCCGGTCTTGCTGCCGGCGACGATTCGTGGTTCGTCTCCGACCACTCATCCGGTCGCATTCTCGAGTTCGCGTGGGACGGCACCCCGCGCCGCGTCTTCGAGACGGGCAGGTCCGGAGTGACGGGTCTCGCGACGACATCCGACGGGCAGTCGTTGTACTTCGCGGACAGCGAATCCGACGGGATCTACCGGATCGATCTCACCTGATCACCCGATCCGCGACGGGGTCGGATCATTCCGTGACACGCTCCCGCTTCGTCAGCACCAGCGGTTCACCCTCGGTGATCGCGATCGTGTGTTCGCTGTGCGCGGTACGCGAGCCGTCGGCGGAGCGGATGGTCCAGCCGTCCGGGTCGTAGACGATCTTGTCCGTCCCCGCCGCGAACCACGGCTCGAGGGCGAGGGTCAGGCCGGGACGCAGCACGAGTCCGCGGCCCTTGCGTCCGGCGTTCGCCACGTGCGGATCCTCGTGCATGGTGCGACCGAGTCCGTGACCGCCGAATTCGGTGTTGACGGGGTAGCCGTACTCGGCGGCGACGGCGCCGATCGCTGCAGAGATGTCGCCCAGGCGATTGCCGGGGAGCGCGGCGGCGATACCCGCGGCCAGCGCCACCTCGGTCGCCTCGACGAGATGCCGGTCCTCGGGACGCTCCGCGCCGACGATGATGCTGCGCGCCGAATCGGCGACCCAGCCGTCGATCGAGACGGCGATGTCCATGCTGAGCAGGTCGCCGTCCCGGAGCACGTAGTCGTGCGGGAGTCCGTGCAGCACTGCGTCGTTGACGGACAGGCAGATGACGTTGCGGAACGGTCCGCTCCCGAACGACGGCGCGTAGTCCCAGTAGCACGAGACTGCGCCGCGTTCCTCGATCATGTCCCGTGCGCGCTGTTCGAGATCGAGCAGGTTCACGCCGGGCCGGGCGCGGCCCGTCAGGTCGTCGAGCAGTTCGGCGATGAACGTGCCGGTGACGTCCATTGCCGCGATCTCACCGGGGGTCTTCAGTTCCAGCACGGGGGTACTCCTCAGGATCACATAACGGTATTTAAATACCACCCTAACGCGGTGATCGGTATTTTCATACCGACACGGCTAGACTGCGGGTCATGGTGCGACTCCCCCTGACCCCGGAACAGCTGGCCGCCGGCAAACGCCTGGGCGGACGGCTGCGCGAAGCCCGAGGCAGCAGGACGCTCACCGAGGTGGCCCGGGCCGCCGACATCTCGCCGGAGACCCTTCGGAAGATCGAGACCGGACGACTGGCGACGCCGGCCTTCGCAACGATCGCCGCCCTCGCACGGGTGCTGCGCGTCTCCCTCGACGATCTCGCCGAACTGGCCCTTCCCTGCACCGACCTGCAGCGCACCGGATAGCCCCGCCCCGCGTGACGTAACAGCGGGAGACATCGGCAGCGATATCAGGAGGCACACCACCGCGACAGCGAAGGGACCCCGATGTCGATGCAGCCTCCGCCGGACGGATACGGCTACGGCTACGGCGCTCCCCCGCCACCCTGGCCCACCCCGACCCCGCCGCGACGACCGAAGTGGCCGTGGCTCGTGGGCGGTGCCCTGCTCGTCGCCGTCGTCGCCGCGGTCGCCGCTCTGGTCGTCGTCCTGACCCGCTCATCCGATCCGGGATCGGAGAGCGCCGTCGCCGCGAGTCCGTCCCCGTCGACCGTGACGGTCACCGCGTCGCCGTCTGCTGCCCCACGAGCGGAAGCGGATCCGCCCGCCCCGCGAGCACAGGCGAGTCGGTCCGCCGCTCCGAGCGGCTTCCCGGCCAACGGCACCCTGAAGGTCGGGGTGGACATCGCACCCGGCGAATACGCGCTACGCCCGACGGATTCGCTCGGTGGTTACTGGGAGCGGCTGTCGTGCCTGACCGGCGACTTCGAGTGCATCACGGCCAACAGCATCGTGCAGGGCAACAGCTACGTCACTGTGCTTCCGGGCGACGTGGCCCTGCGGATCGAGGACCTCGAACTCACGGCGACCGGCAATCCCGCGCCCGCGACCGGACCCGCACGTCCACTTCCGCCCGTGTCGGCCTCCGAGGACACCGACCCCCAGGGTTTCGTCGGCATCCCCGAGGCGCGGTGCAACCACACGAATCCCGCTGTCACCATCGGACAGACGGCCGACTCACTCGTCGTGGTGTGCGAGACCGGGGCCGGGCGGTACTACTACAAGGGCGTCCGTACGAACGACGGGGCGGCGATCGAGATCGACGATCCCGTGCCCTCGGGCGACGGTTTCACCGCCACGAACGCCGGTGTGCAGTACAGCATCTCGTCGAGTGCCCTCGTCATCTCCGAGGGGTCGACGGTGCTCGCCGAGGAGCCGATGCTGCAGTACTGGTCGCGGTGATCGGCAGTACCCGTGATCACCGGGGACGCGAGACCGCCTGACCCGCGCCGCTCCGCCACACACCGTGCACCCCGCTCGGTCCGATGCCCCGATCGAGCGCGAGCAACAGGACGGCACATCCGATTCCCGACAACACCAGGCTCGTGCCGAACAGCGCGGGATAACCGAAGACGTCTCCGACCACACCGGCGGTGAATCCCGCGATGCCCTGCACGACGACGATCGCGCACGCGAGCAGGGTGTAGTCGCTGCCGGCGTGGTCCCTGTCCGCGGCGTCCATCATGAGCGTGAACACCGCGACCGTCGCGGCACCGCCGAGGATGTGTTCGGCCAGGCTCGCGGAGACGATGAGCCCGAACCCGCCGTAGCCGAGCGACGCGACGACGTACAAGGCGAGGCTCGCCGTCTGGGTGACGCCACCGATCAGCAGGGCCTGCCGGCGACCGCGACGGAAGCACAGCCACCCGCCGAGCGCGGCGCCGCCGAGAGCGCCTGCCGAGGACAGCACGCCCTTGACCACCGCGATCTGCCCGAGGGTGAGTCCGGAGTCGGACATGAACGGGCCCACCATCGCCGACCCCATCGAGTCACCGAACTTGAAGCCCCCGATGAGCAGGATGAACGCGAGCATGCCGGGGCGGCGCAGACGCGCCCACCACGCGACCGTCATGCGGGTCGCGCTTCTCGGCTCCCGATCCGGCGTGGCCGCTCGCTCCGTGCGCGGCAGTCGCCACACCGGGATCGTCGTCAGCACCAGCAGGAACGCCATCGCGAGGAACAGGCTGCGCCAGCCCGCGAGAGAGAACACCCACAGCAGCGCTCCCCCACCGACGATCATCCCGATGCGGTACGCGCCGACCTGGATACCGTTCCCCAGCCCGCGCTGTGTCGGTCCGAGCAGTTCCACGGCCAGACCGTCCGTCGCGACGTCCTGTGTGGCCGAGAGGGCGTTGACCACCGCGATGCCGACGAGCAACCACCGCAGCGTCGACGACAGATCGAGGCACGCCAGGATCAACGACACCGCCGACGCCGCGAGCTGGAGCGAGAGCAGCCACTGCCGCCGCGTTCCGTAGTGGTCGACGTACGGCGCCCACAGGAACTTCAGCGCCCACGGCGCGAACAGCACACCCGTCGCGCTGATCGCGATCAGCGAGAAGCCCGACTCGCGGAGCACCACCGGAAGCGCCTGGGTGAAGAACCCGTACGGCAGGCCCTGCGCGAAGTACAGAGCGGCAAGCAGCGCGAGCGTGCCGGTCGGGATGCCGAGCCGGGCCGGTGCAGTCATGCGGACATGGTGGCAGAACGGTGCCGACCGTCCCCGACGAGCATCGGCGAAACGGGGTGTCGGTCCGCGGCGATACAGTCGGCGAAACAGACGAAAGCGGCACCCGCTTCTCCGGAGAGGACGTGATGAGGGAGTTCCTGGGGTTCTTCGCCCTCCTGCTCGTGATCGGTTTCGTCGTCTCCTATTGGAAGGTCCTGCTCGGCATCCTGGTGATCGCGGTCGTCGGAGCCGTCGCCTGGTTCGTTCTGAAGTACCTGCTCGAACAGCAGCGCGAGGCACGCGCCCGGGACGCCGCACGCTCCCAGGAGCTGACGCACAACGCCGCAGCCCAGCATCACAGCTACCTGCAGGGATTCGACCACGGCATCTACGGCAACTATCCGCCCGTGGATCTCGACAAGCTCTGATCGCGCCGTCGCTCTCCGATCGCACAGTCGCCCATCACCGAGGCGCAGCTCACGTCGCGGCCGATGGGAGGATGGTGCCCGTGCCGATGCCCTCACCGTTGCCCGTCAGGAACGGGGTCGGGGCCACGCGACTGCGTGTTCCGACCTCCGGTCCGTGGTCGACGGTCGCCGAGTACGTCGTCGCACGCTTCGACCATCTCGACCCCGACGATCTCTATCGCCGCTTCGACGCCGGCGAGATCGTGGGGATCGACGGAGAACCGATCGGCCGTAGCACGGTGCTCGGAGCGCACCGGTTCGTCTGGTACTACCGCGATCTGCCCGTCGAGGAACCGGTGCCGTTCCACGAGGAGATCCTGCATATCGACGACGACCTCGTCGTGGTCGATAAACCGCATTTTCTTCCGACGACTCCGGGCGGGCGCTACCTGCGCGAATCGGCACTGGTCCGGCTGCGGACCCGTCTCGACAACCCGGATCTGACACCGATCCACCGGCTCGACCGGGCGACCGCCGGGTTGGTGATGTTCTCGGCCCGGCCCGAAACGCGCGGTGCCTACCAGTCGCTGTTCGAGAAGCGGAAGGTCACCAAGGTGTACGAGGCGGTGTCCGCACTGCCGGCGGAATGGGATCCGGCAGCGCCGGAGATCGCCGGACGTCCGGTCCCCGTGCTGTACCGCAATCACATCGAGGCGCGGCGCGGTGAGTTGCGCGTGGTCGTCGACGACACCCGCGAACCCAACTCCGAGACGCTGATCGAGGTGCTCGGATCCGGGGTGAGCGGGTCGGGACGGGCCGTCCTGCACACTCTGTTGCGCCCGCACACGGGTCGGATGCATCAGCTGCGCGTGCATCTGGCGGCGCTCGGTATCGGGATCCTCGGCGACCACTGGTATCCCGTCCTGCTGCCCGAGACGCCGGACGACCATTCGCTTCCCCTCCAATTGCTCGCGCGGGAACTCGAATTCGTCGACCCCTTGTCGGGGGACGAGCGTCGCTTTTCCACCCGGCGCAGCCTGGCCGAAGCACCGACCACGCAGGACTGAGTGCGCCCGAGCGGATCCTGGTCGATCCTCCGAAAACTCCGACATGCCCGGCTTCACGAAATACGCTGGTAGGCATGACCAAGGTCGTCGACGGTTACCTCCGGTCGCCACTGTCGGGCATCGCACCGTGGATCCTCATGTCCGTCCTGTCGGCCCCCGGACGGTTCGAGGAAGCGGTGTGTTTCGCTCTCGGCCTCGTCCTGCTGACGATGTGGGTGGGCGCGCGACGCGGCATCAAGATACACGCCCTCGACGTGTTCGGCGCGGCGTTCTTCGTCGTGCTGGCCGCGGTGGGCCTCATCGCGTCGGACGGTGTCATCGACTGGATGGAGATCTGGGCGGGTGAACTCACGAACATCGCGCTCGCGGTGTTCGTCGTCGCCACCCTGATCGCGCGCAGGCCGTTCACACTCCCCTACGCGAAAGAGGACACGCCCCAGGAGTACTGGACGTCTCCCCTGTTCATGAAGATCAACTACGTGATCTCCGCGGTCTGGGCCGGTGCGTTCACCTTCTCCGCCATCATCGGGTTCATCGGTGACGCCGTGATGCGCGACCCGGGCAACTTCTGGACCGGCTGGGTGCTCCAGCTCGCGGCGATCTTCTTCGCGGTCTCCTTCACCGAGTTCTATCCGGACTACGCCGGAGCGAAGTTCGCGGCGTCGCAGGGCGAGTCCGAACCCGCCCCGTCGCTCCTGGAGCTGATCGACTGGATACCGACGTTCGTGCTGGTCGCGGGCATCTTCGGGTGGGTCACCGACTCGATACCGGATGCGGTCGGCATCGGCATGATCGTCGTCGGCATCATCGGCAGCGCGGTGATCGGCAGACTCTCACGGAAGACCGAGAAGGCCTCCACGTGACGCGGCTGCGCCGAGTGGAGGCTCGTCTCGTCGGAATCGTCGGCGCGTTCCTTCTGGCGGTCGCCACCTCGGTTCTCGCAGTGCCGGGGGTCGCGTCGGCCGAGGTCGTCACCGTCCCGTTCCGGATCGACCCCGCCTCCTACGGCAATCCGAACGGAAGCTTCGATGTGCCGCCCGTCCGGTGCGCCGTCCGGATCGGTGAGACGGAAGGAGGCGTGACGATTACAGGGAACAAGCCGGAGGGCTGGGGCTGCCTGATCTACGCCCGGATCGACTGGTTGAACCTGACGACCGGGGCATCCGGTACTGCGCGAATGTCGGACGGATTGAACGGTTTCCCACCGGAAGCCGTCCTGGCAACGGGGATCGGACAGGTCGCACTCGTACTCCATCCCCTTCCGGGGCCACCCATGACTCCGGGCTTCACGACATTCTTCGTGCCCTGACACCCCGATCTCGATGTCGGCGGCGGTGTGTACCGTCGGCCCGGTGGCAGCCAAGAGGACCCGAGTGGCTCGCGTCGTGATGATGTGCGGCCCGGCCGGTGCCGGCAAGACCACCTACGCCAAGCGCCTGGAGCGCGAGGGGTGGTTGCGTCTGTCGTACGAGGTGGAGTTCTGGAATCGCGGGATCACGACCATGCCCTCCGCCGACGTGGTGGCCGAAGTATCGGCAGATCTGAAAGCGCGCTTGCTTCGCCATGTCACGGCCGGGAACGATGTCGTGCTCGACTTCGGATTCTGGTTCCGGCGACAACGTGACGAGTTCCGCGCACTGCTCGCACCGCAGGGCATCGTGCCGGAGACCGTGTACATCGCGACACATCTCGCGACCATCCTGAGCCGGGTCGGCGACCGGCACGGGCGGTGGGCGGACGATTGGCCGCTGACCGAGCGGACGGCGACGGAGTACTTCGAGCGGTTCGAGCCGCCGACGCCCGAGGAGGGACCGCTCGACGTGGTCCGCTAGGCCGAGACCTGCGCGGAAGGACGCTCTGCCGCTTCCTCACCCACCGCACGGCGCATGCCGACCGCGTAGAGCAGCACTCCCACGACGATCCACGTGACGAGAGTCGAGAGCGCGACGAGTCCGCCTGCGCCATCGAAGTATGCGGCCGAGCGCACGAGGGTGCCGGCAGCACCCGGGGGCAGGATCTGGCCGAAGGTGCCGAGTCCCGACGGCAGCCATGCCGATGTCGTCGCGATACCGGCCAGCGGATTGCCGAGGAACATCATGGCCATCGCACCGATGGTGAACCCCTTGGCGCCGAAGGCCTTCTGGAGTCCGGCCAGCGGAAGTGCCAGGGCGGCAATGCCGAGGGCCATGGATCCCGCGACCGGCCAGAAGGTCGATTCGATGCTTCCGAAGGCGAAGGTGAGGATGGACGCGACGACGATGCCACCGACGGCGGCGAAGACGAGCAGGCCGGTCAGGTACCAGCCGTCGCTGCGCGGCAGGATCTTCCGGAATGCGACGACCGGGACGATGCCACCGAAGACGAGCGGGAAGGCGAGGCCACCGATGCCGACACCGGTAGGGTCGGATTCCGGCAGCGGGACGACGTCCTCGACGGTCACGTCGGCCCCGATCGCTCCACCGACCGCCTGCGCGGTGCCGGCGAGCGAACCGGAGATGGCGGTCGAGCCGGCGCCGGCGACCAGCGTGCGGATGCCCGACTCGTCGACGACGAACCCGCCGATGACGTCGCGGTCGTGGATGGCGTCGCGCAGTTCCTGCTCGGAGGCGAAGCGCTGCGAGGTGTAGGCGTCGGGGGCCGCCGTCGCGAGCGAGGTCTCGAACCGATCTGCTGCCGTGGATGTTCCGACGATGCCGACCTGCAGATCGTGCGGTCCGCTCTTCAGCGACGGCATGATGAAGACCAACAGCATGAGCACCAGGATCACCCCGAGCCCGCACGTCATTCCCAACAGCGCCAACGCGGCGTGAGGCTTGCGCGCGGTGGAGTCACTCGCGTCGGGAACTGTCGTCGTAGCGGCGTCTGCCATCGCGTCTTCCTTGTCCGAACCATCGTTAAGTGGATGATTTTCCTCCACTTGCATCGGAGAATAATCCTCCGGTTAGGATGGACATGTCAAGCGAAGTTCCTCACAGCCCGGTCCGGAAGGAAGGGAACCGATGCGTGCCGATGCCGCGAAGCGTCGTCAGCTGATCGTCCAGGAGGCGCGTCGCCTGTTCGCAGCCCACGGCAGCGACGTGGCACTCGAGACGGTCGCGGAAGCAGCCGGAGTCGGCATCGCCACCCTCTACCGGAACTTCGAGTCCCGGGCCGCGCTGGCCGACGAGGTCGCGCTGGCGATCCTCGGCGACATGCGCGCAGCGGGCACCGAGGCCCTGGAGCGGGTCGGCTCGTCACCCGAGGACGCGTGGGTGGGCTATGTACAACGGCTGGTCGAACTCGGCCTCGGTGCGCTCTCGGCGACCCTCGCCGAGTTCGTGACCGACGAGATCTCCGGATCGGTGCGCGACGCCCAGGCGCAGACGCTCGCCGGGGTCGAGGAACTGCTCGACGCGGTGCGGGCCGCGGGCATCGTGCGTCCCGACCTCCACGCACTGGACCTGGTCCTGGCGATCGGCCTGATCACCCGCCCCCTACCCGAGGCGATCCGCGCGGCGACCCCGGATCTCGTTCCGCGATTGGTGTCGATCGTTCTGGCGGGTATGCGACCGTCGTGAGCCGCGTGCACATCGGCGTTCCTGCGTATCCGCGGGCGTAGGATCACAATCAGCCGGTGTCGGCGACGCTCGATCGCGGGAGCGGACATGGGCAGGTCGACGGTCCTGGACCACGCGCGGGCAGCGTTCCGCGCGCGCGAGTGGCCGCGCGCCCTGGACGGATTCCGCAGCGCCGACACACTCACCGCCCTGTCCGCGGGCGACCTCGATCTGTTCGCCCGAGCCGCATACCTCACGGGACACGACGACGACAGCGTCGCGCTGTACGAGCGCGCCTTCGCCGCACATCTCGAAGCCGGCGAAACCGAGAGCGCGGGTATCAGCGCTTTCTGGCTGTGTTTCCTGCTGATGGGACGCGGTGAAGTGGCACGGGCCGGCGGTTGGCTGGAGCGAGCCCGACAGTCGGGTGTCGCCGACCGATCGGACTGCGCGACCAGCGGCTTCCTGATGATCCCCGGAGCAGTACAGGAGATGTACGCGAACCGGCCGACCGAGGCATTGCCGATCTTCACCGAGGCTCAGCGCATCGGACGGGCCTGCCACGACGCCGACCTCCTCGCTCTCGGCTCGCTGGGTATCGGACAGTGCCGCGTCATGCTCGGCGACGTCGAGGGCGGGCTGCGGACACTCGACGAGGTACTCGTCTCCGTCGGCCTGGGCGAGGTCTCGCCCGTCGTCTCCGGACTGGTGTACTGCGCGGTCATCGAGACCTGTTACGGCACATATCATCTGCAGCGGGCGAAGGAGTGGACGCAGGCCCTCGGCCGTTGGTGTGATGATCAGTCCGGCCTCGTTCCCTTCCGGGGACAGTGCCTCGTCCATCGCGCCCAGATGCTGCAACTCGAGGGTGACTGGTCCCAGGCCATGGACCTCGCCCGTCTCGCGCTGCAGCGACTGTCGGATCCACCCGGCCAGCCCGCGATGGGAATGGCCCTGTACGAGCAGGGCGAACTGCACCGTCTGCGCGGCGAGTTCGCCGAGGCGGAAGCCGCCTACCGCTCAGCGGGCATGTACGGGCAGGAAGTGCAGCCGGGTATGGCGTTGCTGCGTCTGAGGCAGGGTGACACCACCGCAGCGGTCGCCGGGATCCTCCGGGGTCTCGGCGAAGCCTCGAATCTCGACCGGCCACGGATGCTCGCGGCCCACACGGAGATCGCGCTCGCCACCGGGGACGTCGCCGCCGCGCGACGCAGCGCCGACGAGATCGAGGCGCTGACCCGGACGCAGGACGCCCCGGCACTGGCAGCGATGGCCGACCACGCGCAGGGCGCGGTCCTGCTCGCCGAAGGTGACCCCTGCGGCGCCCTCGAACGGCTGCGGCGATCCGGCAGGCGCTGGCGTGACCTCGGTGCACCCTACGAGCGCGCCCGGGTGCGGGTGCTGCAGGGTCGATGCTGTGCCGCACTCGGTGACGACGATGACGCCCGGTTCGAATTCGACTCGGCAGCAGCGGTATTCCACGGTCTGCACGCGTTGCCGGATCTGCGTGAGCTCCGCGTTCCCGAGCTCGCGAACGCACCGAGCGGACTGACCCCCCGGGAGGTCCAGGTGTTACGCGCCGTTGCTACCGGCAAGACGAATCGTGCCATCGCGCACGAGTTCGTCATCAGTGAGAAGACGGTGGCCCGGCACCTGAGCAACATATTCACCAAGCTCGACGTGTCCTCACGAGCAGCGGCGACGGCCTATGCGTACGAGCATCGTCTGCTCTGACTGGGTAGAACTGCCCATACGCTCCCACCTTCGATTGCACACTCCTCCCGACGCGACAGAGGGGCGGCAGTGCCTAACGTCGTCGGTGTAGTTCCCTCACCTCGGGGAGTCGTCATGACCGTCCACAGCACACCCCGCCAGATCGACACCGTCATCGTCGGCGCAGGTCAGGCAGGCCTGTCCGCCGGCTACCATCTGGCCCGACGCGGCCGTCCGTTCCTCGTCGTCGACACGAACCGACGCGTCGGCGACAACTGGCGCTGCCACTGGGACTCGCTACGCCTGTACAGTCCCGCCGGCTACGACGGCCTGCCCGGCATGCCGTTCCCGGGCGACCCGCACCGCTCCCCCACCAAGGACGAGCTCGCCGACTATCTCGAGTCCTACGCCTCCCGGTTCGATCTGCCCGTGCTCGGCAGCACCCGGGTGCGTCGCCTCTCCCGCGACGGCGACCGGTTCGTCCTCGACTGCGGCGACACGCGGATCGAGGCGAACAACGTCGTCGTGGCCACGGGCACGTTCGGTCGAACCCCACACGTCCCCAGCTTCGCCTCCGAACTGGATCCCGGCATCGTCCAGCTGCATTCGAGCGAGTATCACGATCCGTCGCAGTTGCGTGACGGTCCGGTACTCGTGGTGGGGGCCTCCCATTCCGGCAGTGAGATCGCCTACGAGCTGGCGGCGTCCCATCCGACGATCCTGTGCGGACGCGACACCGGGCAGTTGCCGGTGCGCGTGGACAGTCCCGCCATGCGCGTGTTGTTCCCGGTCCTGTGGTTCGTGTGGGGCCATGTGCTGTCCGTGCGCACTCCGTTGGGACGACGTGCTCGCGAGGACGAACGGCGCCATGGCGCGCCGCTGCTGCGGATCCGCCGGCAGGAGCTGGCCGCGCGCGGCGTCACCCGGATCACCGAGCGGGTGACCGGGGTGACCGAACTCCGTCCCGTACTGTCCGACGGCCGGATTCTCGACGTGGCGAATATTGTGTGGTGCACCGGATTCCGCCAGAACTACGACTGGATCGACCTACCGGTGTTCGACACGGATGGCTGGCCGCGCGAGGAACGCGGCGTGGTCCCCTCGGTGCCCGGCTTGTACTTCACCGGTCTGTGCTTCCAGTCGTCGTTCCGGTCGATGCTCGTCGGCGGGGCCGGCGCGGACGCGGAGTACGTCGTCCGTCACCTCGTCGCGCGCGGCGCACCCACGTCCGCCGGAACGGATCCGGATCGGCACACGACGCGCTACATGTCGAAGCGGAACTCCACCACGTCGCCGTCGGCCATGACGTAGTCCTCGGCCCTCGAGCCGGCCGATGTCAGAGCGACCGCTCGAATCCGGCGTGGGTGCAGCCGTAACCGAGCCGCGCGCCGAACGCCCGGGCCTGCTCGTCGGCAGGGTCTACGGCGATCTGTGCGAGCGTGGCACCCCGGTTCCGGCCGTGATCGTGGGCCCACTCGAGCATGGCCGTGCCGATGCCGCGGGAACGTTCGGACGAGGCGACCCGAATTCCTTCGACGAGCAGGCGGGTGGCACCACCACGGAACAGACCCGGCACGATCGTCAACTGCATCGTGCCGACAATCCGGCCGACCTCGTCGCGCACCACCGCGAGATAGTGCGAGGGGTCGCGGGCGACGGCGTCGTACGCCTCTTCGTACCGGGCGAGTTCCGCACCGTCGCAGGCGGCCTGCTCGTCGTCGGAGAGCAAACCGACGATCGCCGGTACGTCGAATCGGCCGGCACGTTGCACCCGATAGCTCCTGTCGCCCAACCGGATCTGCCCGCCGACCGATTCGCGGGCGCGGGCCTGCAAGCGGGCGATGAGCAGGTCCAGCCAGCCACCGACGTGCCGTCGCGCCTCGACGGTGTCGGGATAGCGGCACCGCAGGTGCAGACCCGACTCGTCGAGGATGAACCACAGCATCACCCCGTCGGTGCGGATGGTCGCGCCGACGTACTGCGCCTCGACGCCGGTGGCGTCGACCCGGACGGGAAGCCGGCGCAGGTCCAGCCAGGAGATCGCGAACATGCCCGGGGCCTCCGGCATCCCACCCCACGGGCACAGGATGTCCTCGAGCGGCCAGGATCCGAGCCGGACCGCCTCCTTGACCGCGTCCGCGGCCGCACGAGGTTCGGGGACGGACGATTCGAGCACCGAATTGGTGATGAACCAGCCGACGGAGTCGTGCCAGGTGGCGTCGTACCGGCTGTGCACCGGGAACACCGCCCGCAACGGGGATCCGGCCAGTTCGAGGGTCACCTCGGTCATGGCCGCGACCACCAGCGCGAGGGTGGACACCCCGTCGTCCTTGGCCTGAGCGGAGAAGGCGGCGCTGTCGTCGACGTCGAGCACGTCGCGCACCTCCACACGTTCGCGTTGGAGGCTCGCCACTCCGAGGGAGAGCGGGAAGCGCGGCATCACGTCGCCGCTGGCGGCGAGCACCTCGGCCCAGCGCTCGTGGACCTCGGCAGGTGCGGCCGCGCGGTCCTGCAGTGCCCGGGTGTGTTCCGCGAAGGCCGGTGTCGACGGCAGGGACGGTTCCCGTCCCGCACGCACGGCGGCGAGGGCGGCGAGCAGGTCGCGGGCGATCACCAGCATGGACCACATGTCGACGTGCGAGTGATCGGCGGCGACCACGACGGTCGGTTCCGTGGCGGTCTCGAGCACGCACAGCCGGTGCGACGGCCGGTTGTAGGGCGAACATGCGCTGTCGAGGACGTCCCGCAGAGCGTCGTTGACGGCCTGACCGGGACCGATCGGATGTTCGACCCAGCCGCCCGGGCGAATCTCGGCCTCGTGCAGGCGCGGCTCCCCGTCGTCGCCGTGGGTGAACACCGAGCGCAGGGTGCCGTGCCGCGCGATCACCGCCAGCCACGCGGTCGCGAGATCGTCGGACGACACCGGCTCGAACAGACGGAAGGACAGAGCCATCCACGAGCCGGGACGATCACCCGCGCCGACGTGCCGCCGCTGGTCGAACGACACAGGAAGCGCCCGGCCGAGCCCCGCGACGGTCACGTCGTAACCGAGCAGTCGGCCGAACGGCAGGCGCAGGTGCGCCACATTTGTCAGCCGCATGCCGGGTATCCTAGGCGCCTTCCCCAGCAACCGCTTTCCGACATCGGGAGACCACGTGCCGACCTTCAGTGTGCCGGGGGCCGAACTCGACGTGGAGCTGAGCGACGAGGGTGGCCACCCCGTCGTCCAGCTCCACGGACTGACCTCGAGCCGCCACCGCGACCGCCTTATGGACCTCGACCTGGGCCGCGGGCTCAGCGGCACCCGGCTGCTGCGCTACGACGCGCGGGGGCACGGCCACTCGACCGGGCGTGCGGTGCCGGAGGACTACCGCTGGCCGGTGCTCGCCGACGACCTGCTGCGGCTGCTCGACCACTACTTCCCCGGCGAGCGGGTCCACGGGGTCGGGCCGTCGATGGGCACCGGGACCCTGTTGCACGCGGCTGTGAAGGATCCGGAGCGGTTCAGCAGCCTCACGCTGCTGGTGCCGGCGACCGCCTGGGCCACCCGCGCCGCCAAGGCCGCCGAGTACCGGGCCGCCGCCGATCTCATCGAGCAGCAGGGACTGGCGGCGTTCCTCACGCGCGATCTGAATGCACCCCGCCCACCGGCCACCGTCGACGCGCCCGACACAGTCCCCGACGTCACCGAGGACCTGCTGCCGTCGCTGTTCCGGGGCGCCGCACTGAGCGACCTGCCCGATCCGGAGGCCGTGACCGGCATCGACATTCCGGTGACGGTGCTGGCATGGATCGACGACCCCGCCCACCCGGTGTCCACAGCGGAGGCGCTGGTGGGTCTGCTCCCCCACGCGAAGCTGGAGATCGCCTACACCCCGGCCGATCTCGCACAGTGGCCGAGCATCCTCTGCGAGGACGTCGCCCGGCACGGTTGATTCCGTCGGCATGCCGGGCAGTTCCGACCGCGGCTACGGAATGGGGAGTGCCGAAACGATTTCGGTGTTCCCGACCTCGATATACGGGGTCGAGAACACCAAAATGCGATCGAGTCGGGGCAGCGGTCGCCTTGCGAACCGCGTCGTCTCGTCAGACGTTGAAGCGGAACTCCACCACGTCGCCGTCGGCCATGACGTAGTCCTTGCCCTCCATACGGACCTTGCCCTTGGCCTTCGCCTCGGCCATCGAACCGGCCGCGTCGAGGTCGGCGAACGAGACGATCTCGGCCTTGATGAAGCCGCGCTCGAAGTCGGTGTGGATCACGCCGGCCGCCTTGGGGGCGGTGTCGCCCTTGCGGATGGTCCAGGCACGCGATTCCTTCGGACCCGCCGTCAGGTAGGTCTGCAGACCGAGGGTGTGGAAACCGGCGCGCGCGAGCTGCTTCAGACCGGCCTCGGTCTGACCGATGGATTCGAGCAGCTCCATCGCCTCGTCCTCGTCGAGCTCGAGGAGCTCGGACTCGACCTTGGCGTCGAGGAAGACGGCGTCGGCCGGTGCGACGGCCTTGCGCAGCTCCTCCTTGCGCTCCTCGTTGGTGAGGACGGCCTCGTCGGCGTTGAAGACGTACAGGAACGGCTTGGCGGTGAGCAGATGCAGGTCGCGCAGCAGCTCGCCATTCACCTCGGCCTGGGCGGAGAAGATGGTGCGGCCGTCCTCGAGGATCGCCTGCGCCTTCTTCGTCTCCTCCAGCTGAGCGACGAGTTCCTTGTTCTTCCGGGACTCCTTCTCGAGCCGCGGCAGTGCCCGCTCGATCGTCTCCAGGTCGGCGAGGATCAGCTCGGTCGCGATGACCTCGATGTCGGCCATCGGGTCGACCTTGCCCTCGACGTGGACCACGTCGGGATCGTCGAACACGCGAACGACCTGGCAGATGGCGTCGGCCTCGCGGATGTTGGCGAGGAACTTGTTGCCCATGCCCTCGCCGGCGGAGGCGCCCTTGACGATGCCGGCGATGTCGACGAACGACACCGTGGCCGGGAGAATGCGCTCGGAACCGAAGATCTCGGCGAGCCGGTTCAGCCGCGGATCGGGCAGTTCGACGACGCCGACATTCGGCTCGATGGTGGCGAACGGATAGTTCGCTGCCAGCACATCGTTCTTGGTCAGCGCATTGAACAGCGTCGACTTGCCGACGTTGGGAAGACCGACGATTCCGAGGGTAAGGCTCACGGGATCGATATTCTACGCGGCCGCCTGCCGCTCATTTCACCCGCACGGCTCACTTCACCCGCACGCCACCCGCACCAGTTGCGCGATGCGCGCGGCCTGGTCCTCGTCGGGCACGGTCGACCCGTTGGTCGCGACCTCCTGGACCTTCGCGTTCACTTCCTGGTCGGACGCACCCTCGTCGATGAGCGGACAGGTCTCGGTGACGATGGACTCGATGTCCTGCGTCTCCCGGTCGGCCGACAGCTGCGGATAGCCGGTGCGGAACGCCGCGACGAAGACGTCGAGCTTCGCCTCGTCGAAGATGTCGCCGGCCCGCTCGGCCGCGCTGGACGCGATGCTCTGCACCGACGAGATGGCTCCCTCGGCCTGCTCCTGGACGCTCGTGACGGCGACATCCGCCGACGACCGGACGTCCTCATTGCTGGAACTGTCGTCGGAGCTGCACGCGGTGAGCGCGAAGGCGGCAGCGATCGCCACAGCCGCCGCGGGTACACGCAGGCGTCGGGTCGTGCTCGTTCGGTTCGTCACGTTTCGAGAATGCCACGGCCGGGGACCCTTCAGCGCCGTTTCCGGCGTGTCGTCCGGACCACGCGCGGCGCTCGGTGACCGTAGATTGGCGACTGTCGATCGGTATCGAGCTCGATACATGTCGGAAGGACCGTCGTTGACCGAATCGAAGACCGCGCCCAGCGGAAACAGCAGTGAGAAGCCGTCGGCGAAACCCGACCGCGGGAGCCTGCTGGGCACGGGCGGAATCTGGCTCGCCAAGTGGTCGGCCTGCCTGGTCGTCATCGCCGCCGGTGCGGTGGTGATCGGCTGGATCATCGAGAAGATGTGGGTGATCGTGCTGCCGGTCGCCCTGGCGATCGTCGTCTCCACGATCCTGTGGCCGCCCACCCGCTTCATGACCAAACGCGGCGTTCCTCCGGCTGCTGCGGCCGGCTTGACCCTCGTGATGTTCTTCGCGATCGTCGGCGGCATCATCGCCGGCATCGTCCCGTCGGTGGTCTCCCAGATGCCCGACCTGGCCAACAAGGCCACCGAAGGCATCAACACCGTGCAGGAATGGGTGAAGGGACCCCCGATCAACCTGCGCGACGAACAACTCGACAACGCCGTCCACGCGGTGGTCGAGCGGGTGCAGGGCAGTGCCGCCACCATCGCGGGCGGTGTCTTCTCCGGCGTGAGCACAGCCGGCTCCTTGCTCGTCACGCTCGCTCTCGTCCTCGTGCTGACGTTCTTCTTCATCAAGGACGGCCCGCGCTTCGTGCCGTGGCTGCACCGCGTGAGCGGCGGCCGCGCCGGACGTCACCTCGAAGCGGTACTCGGCCGCATGTGGGACACGCTGGGCGGATTCATCCGCACGCAGGCCCTGGTGAGCTTCATCGACGCCCTGTTCATCGGTATCGGCCTGGTGATCCTCGGCGTCCCGCTCGCACCCGTGCTGGCGATTCTCACCTTCATCGGCGGATTCATTCCCATCGTCGGTGCGTTCGTCGCCGGTGCGCTGGCGGTGCTGGTCGCACTCGTCGCCAACGGTTTCACGACCGCGATCATCGTGCTGGTCCTCATCATCGCGGTGCAGCAGATCGAAGGGAACGTGCTGCAGCCGGTGCTGCAGTCGCGGTCGATGAACCTGCACGCGGCCGTGGTGCTGCTCGCGGTGACCGCGGGATCGTCACTGTTCGGGATCGTCGGTGCGTTCCTGGCGGTGCCGGTCGCGGCGGTAGCCGCGGTGGTCATCCGCTACATCGGCGAACAGATCGACGAACGCGCCAGTGACGGCGACGACGACGAGACGAAGGCCCTCCCGGCTCCGGGCGACACCTCGGTGCCCGATCCGAAGCCGGCCTCTCCGGCACCGGCCGCCTCCGAGGACTGAGGGGCGGTCAGCTCGCGACGCGAACGGTGGATCCCGAGCGGCCACGGATGACGTGCAGCCTGCTCGGGATCCGCTGCCGCATCTCGTCGACGTGACTGACCACGCCCACCACGCGGCCTCCCGCGCGCAGTTCGTCGAGCACTCCCATGACGGCTTCGAGGGAGTCGGCGTCGAGCGAGCCGAACCCTTCGTCGATGAACATCGTGTCGAGCACGAGCCCGCCGGCCTCGGCGGCGACGACGTCGGCGAGGCCGAGGGCGAGCGCGAGGGACGCCTGGAAGGACTCGCCGCCCGACAGCGTCTTCGTCGAACGCACGGCGCCTGTGTACTCGTCGTGGATGTCGAGGCCGAGACCGCCGCGACGACCCCGGCTCTCGGCCGCGTCTGAGTGCACGAACTCGTAGCGGCCGCCGGACATTCTGCGCAGGCGTTCGGAGGCGGCGTCGGCGACCTCCTCGAGTCGCGCCGCGAGCACGTACGAGCGCAGCGACATCTTCTTGGCGTTCGATCCCATCCCGGCGACGACGTCGGCGAGCGCGGAGAGTTCGGCGTGTTCGTCGAGCAGCGGGGCCAGTTCGGCGCAGGCACGCTCGAGCCGGCGGGTGTAGTTCTCGATGTCGAGATGCCGGCGCTCGGCCTCGGTGGCCACGCTCAGGGCCGCCTCGACCGCGGCGGCACCGTCGTCCACCACCGCACGCGCGGCCGCCACGTCGGCGACCTCGTCGCCGGTGAGGGCCACGATCGCCGGGTCGTTCAGCGTGGAGGTGGCCACCGCGCGTTCGTCGTCGGCGGCGCGCAGGACGCGGTCGATCTCGGCGAGTCGCTCGGGCGTCCGGACGGCCGCGCGGGCGCTGTCGAGGTCGGTGAAGCCTGCCTCGGCGGCTGCGGTGCGGGCGTCGGCGGCGCGTTCGTCGGCGGCCGTGCGGGCCTGGAGTGCGGCGGTGCGGGCGTCGAGCAGCGCGGTGGCCGCGGCGGACAGTGCCGCGACCGTCTTCCGTCGCGGGGCGAGCAGGTCGAGGTCGCCGACGGCCTCGACGATGCGCTCGCGGATCTCCGTGATCTCGGCCGCGCGGACCGCGTCCTCGCGGGCGAGTTCGGACAGTTCGGCGTCGAGCCGCTTCTCCTGTTCGGCCAGCACCGTGTCGAGCTTGCGCAGGTCCTCGACCGCCGCGCGCAGATGGTCGAGCCGACCGGCGACGGTGGCGGCCTCGTCGTGGGCGCGGACCGCCTCGGCGTGGGCGGTGGTGAGCTCGGCGAGTTCGGCATCGCCGCAACGCTGCCGGAGGACGGCGACGATTCCGGAGAGTTCGGTGACGGCCTCGCGTGCTTCGCTCAGCGCGGTGGCGGCGCGTTGCTCGGCGGCGTGGGCGCGTTCCTCGTCGGCCTTCGTCGCGGTGTCGGGAGCCGGGCGCGCCGGCTCGGGATGCTCGGTGGAACCGCAGACCGTGCACGGTTCGCCGTCGGTGAGACGCGCCGCGAGTTCGGCGGCCATTCCGTCGATCCGACGCTGCCGGACGTCGAGGTGCGCGTCGCGCGCGTCGTTGAATTCGGAGTGCAGTTGCAGCACCCGGGTTTCGAGCCGTTCGAGTTCGGTTCGGCGCGAAGCGAGTTCGGTGGCGGCGTCGAGCGCATCGGCGGCGCGGTCGCGCGCGGTGGACAGGCCCGGGAGCGTCGCCACTGCGCGTTCGGCCTCGGCGACCGCATCGGCCGCGGCGGTCGACCGCTCGGGCAACGCGGCGCGTTCGTCGATCACCTGCCGACACTCGTCGGTGAGAGCACGGCGGCGCCCGGCGAGCTTCTCGCGTTCGCCCTCGAGTTCGGTGAGACGACGACGACGATCGAGCAGCACGTCGAGACGCGCTGCCTCCGAGGACCATTCCTCGCATCGAGGACGGATGATGCCGCGATCGGCGGCGGACGGCGTCGGCCCGATGGCGTCGAGGAGTTCGCGTCCTTCGTCATCGTTGCGGAGCGGCGCGGCGGCCGTCTCGGCGCGGGCTGCGGCGACCTCGGCCTCGCGTGCGAGGCGGGCGGCTTCCCGATCGACGACGGCGACGCTCACCGCGCGATGCGCCGCGTCGCGTTCGGCCGTCACGGCGACGCGCTGCGCCTGCGTCTGCTCGAGGTCGGCGAGGACGTTCAGGGCGTCGCGGCGGCGGCGGAGTCGGTCGGCGAGAGCGACGATCTCGTCGAGCCTGCGACGGTTGGCTTCGTCGACGGCGCGGACGCGCGACAGGGCCGCGGCGGCGTCGTCGCGGTTCTCGGCGGCCTCTGCGAGCAGGCGGCCTGCCCACTCCACCGGATCGGCATCGGCGCCCGCCTCGATCCCGGCGGATGCAGCCACTTTCGCCGCGAGTACTTCGACCTTCTTCTGTTGCTCGGCAAGCAGTTTCGTTCCGGCACCGCGGCGGTCGCGGAACCACTGCTCGACGTCGCCGAAACGGGTGGTGTCGAACAGACGCTCGAGCAGCCTGCCGCGCTCTTCGCTGTTCGCGCGCAGGAACCGGGCGAAGTCGCCCTGGGGAAGGAGCACCACCTGGAAGAACTGTTCGGCGCTCATCCCGAGCAGCGACTTGACGACGTCGCCGATCTCCTGGGCGCGCGACAGGTTCTCCCCCGACCCGTCGAGCCAGGTGAGATTCGCCTTGGCATTCTGTTTGATCGTGCCGGTGCCGCGCTTCTTCGGGCGTTCGAACTCGGGGCTGCGTTCGATGGACAGGCGGCGACCGGCGATGGTCGCCTCGAGCCGGACCGTCGGCACCGCACCCACCCGCGCGTGGTCGGACAGCAACCGGCGCCCCTCGGAGCGCGCACCGGGGACGGTGCCGTAGAGCGCGAACGCGACCGCGTCGAGGATCGACGTCTTGCCCGCGCCCGTCTGGCCGTGCAGCAGGAACAGCCCGTCGGCGCCGAGTTCGTCGAAGTCGATCTCGACGGTCTCGGCGAACGGACCGAAGGCCGTGATCTCGAGGTGGTGCAGTCTCATGCCGGCACGTCCGTCCGCCACTGCGTGTCGGTCTCGTCGCCGATACCTCGACGGCGGTCGACCTCCCTCAGCGCTTCGTCGATCCAGCCGCGCTCGCGCTCGGACGGCTCGGAACGCACGTCGGTGAGGAACGACGCGGCGACGTCGCGATCGCTGCGCCCGCGCACCTTGTCGCGATAACTGCCCTCCGTGGACCCGGCCGGTCGCTGCCATTCGACGTGCACGGCGTACGGGAACCGCTCCTGCAGGCGACGCATGGCGTCGAGCGGGCGGATCGCGTCGGTCAGCACCGCGGAGACGTAGTGCTCCTCGACGGCGGCATGCGCCGGGTCGGCGAGCAGATCGTCGAGTTCGCCTTCGAGACGGGTCAATTCGCGGATCACCGGAAGATCGACGCGCTCGACGGACGCCGCACCCGAGGCGTCGAGATCGACGACGAACACCGCCTTGCGGTGCGAGCGCTCACCGAAGGAGTACGGCAACGGCGATCCCGAATACCGGACCGTCTCGCTCACCGTCTGCGGGGAGTGCAGGTGCCCCAGTGCGACGTAGTCGGCACCGTCGAACGACGACGCGGCCACCGTCTCGACCCCGCCGACGGAGATGGACCGCTCGGAGTCGCTGGGCTCGCCACCGACGACGAAGGCGTGGGCCAGGACGACGGTGCGGCCCTCGCGACCCGCAACACCGGCGCGCACGCGCTCCATCGCCGCGTCGAGGATCTGCTGGTGCGAACGGGCCTCGGGCACGCCGAGCTCGGCGCGGGTGATCTCGGGTTCGAGATACGGGATGCCGTAGAAGCAGACCGGGCCGTGCGCGTCGTGCAGGACGACGGGGCTGTCGATCTGCGACACGCGGGTGATCAGGTGCAGACCACCGTGCGCGGCGAAGGCAGCACCGGCACCGAGACGGACCGGCGAGTCGTGGTTGCCGGAGGTGGCGACGATGACCGCCCCTGCCTCACGGATGGCCTCGAGGCCGGCATTGCACACGGCCACCGCATCGGAACTCGGGATCGACCGGTCGTACACGTCGCCCGGCACGACCACCACGTCGATCCCGCGTTCGGCCACCAGATCGGCGATGGCCCGCAGCGCACGCGCCTGGTCGTCGAGCAGGTCGACACCGTGGAAGGTGCGGCCGATGTGCCAGTCGGAGGTGTGCAGGATCCGCATGGGACAGACGGTAGAGGAGAGGACCGACATCCCCGGATGTCGGGTGGATGTCGCATCGATGAGGCATCATCCGCCACATGACAGCACTCACGGCACTCGGCCTGCTCGTCGCGCTCGGTCTCGGAGTGGTGCTCGGCTGGCTGCTGCGGGCCTCCCGCGACGGCGAACGCGCAGCCCGTGCCGAGGCGCAGCTGGCAGCCCTGCGCGACAACGAGGAGCAGCTGCGTCAGTCGCTGGCCGCGGTGAGCGAGGACGCCGCCCGCCGGCAGTCCGGCGCCATCGGCGACCAGGTGTCGCGACTCGTCGGCCCGTTGAACGAGGCCGTGGGAGCGCTGGCTCGGCAGGTCGAGCACGTCGAACGCAACCGCGTGCACGCCTACGCCGGGCTGAGCGAGCAGGTCGAGGGCATGCACCGCGCGTCGCAGCTGCTGTCCACTCGCACCCAGCAGTTGGTCACCGCGCTGCGTGCGCCGCAGATCCGCGGACGATGGGGCGAGATCCAGCTCGAACGTGTCGTCGAGCTCGCCGGGATGGTCCGGCACTGCGACTTCGACACCCAGGTGAGCAAGGACGGGGTACGCCCCGACCTGCTCGTCTACCTCGCCGGCGGCAAACAGATCGTCGTCGACGCGAAGGTGCCCTTCGCCGCCTATCTGGATGCCGCCGAGGCCGAGGAGCCCGACGAGCGCGACCGGCACCTCACGCGCCACGCACGGCAACTGCGCACTCACATCGACCAGCTGTCGGCCAAGGCCTACTGGGAGTCGTTCGATCCGACGCCCGAGTTCGTCGTGCTGTTCGTCCCCGGTGATCCGTTCCTCGATGCCGCGCTCGGCGCCGATCCCGATCTGCTCGAGCACGCCTTCGCCCGGAACGTCATCCTCGCCACACCGACCACGCTCGTCGCGCTGCTGCGCACGATCGCGCACACCTGGCGGCAGGAGGCGCTCTCCCGCGACGCCGCGACCATCCACCGATTGGGCCGTGAGCTGTACCAACGGCTCGGTGTGGTCGGTTCCCACCTCGATCGGCTCGGCAACCAGCTCGGCAAGGCCGTCGATTCGTTCAACATGACGGTCTCGTCGATGGACACCCGCGTGGGCGTGACTGCCCGCAAGCTCCACGACCTGGAAATATTCGACGGTGAGGTGCCCGAGGTGCAGCGTGTCGACGCCTGGCCGCGGCGCAGCACTCTGGCAGAAAGAGCAGTAGCGGACGGTCCTGTCGACGAAGCGAGCTGACATCGCCACGCTAATGTCTACGTTGTGTCTGCAACCCAACGTGCACGTTCGGCGGTGCCGCTCGACATGCGGTCGTTGGTGCCTACGGTGCCCGGTGTGCCCTGGTGGGGTGCCGTGGCGATCGCAGCCGGAACGACGCTTCTCGGGGTGCTGCTCGACAGCGCACGCGGGAACGAACTGACCTCTGCGTTCACTGTCTTCTACGTGCTCGGCTGCGTCGCGGCCGTGGTGGCGGTGCGCTATCGCGGACTGTTCACGGCCATGGCCCAGCCGCCTCTGCTGCTGCTCCTCGCGGTGCCGATCGGTCAGGAGATCGTTTCCTCCGACAGCACCGGCGGATTGAAGGATCTCGCGCTCAACGTCGCCTATCCGCTGGTGAACCGCTTCCCGGCGATGCTGGTGGCGACGCTCCTGGCACTGGCCATCGGCGGTTTCCGGATCTTCGTGACCCGACAGAACACGGGGGTACGGGCCCGTGCGCCGCGAGAGCGGGCGAAGCCGCGGGCAGCGAAGGCCGCTGCGAAGGACCGCCCGGCTCGCGCCGCAGGCGACCGGCCGACCCGCGCTGCGAACGATCGTCCGACCAGGCGTGCGGGCCGGGGGCGACCGGCGACGGCCACCCCGGCGGATGCACCTCGCACCGCTTCGGGCCGCGGGACGCCGGCCGCGAAGGCGTCGGTCCGGGAGGTCGCCGACACCCGCCCCCGTCGCCGCGTCCGTCCCGAGGCCCCGGCCGCCGAGCAGCCCGCTCCCCGGCGTGCCCGCACTCCCCGACCTGCCGAGCCGGTGCAGCCGGAGGTCCGCGAGCCGCGGCGCCGTCCGGCATCCGACTCGGACACCGGTCGACCGGCGCCCTCCCCCGCACCCACGCAGGGCTACGAGCCACCGCGCGTGCGGTACCGCGACCGCTACGAGGACTGACCCACACGACGAAGACGACCGGTCACCTGCCATTCACGGCGGTGACCGGTCGTCTTCGCTCTACGGACTACAGGTTCAGCGACGCGACGCGCGCAGTTCGCGCGGCAGGGCGAACACCAGGGTCTCGTTGGCGGTCGTCACCGACTGCACGTCGTGGAAACCGCGCTCGTCGAGGAACTGCACGACGCCCTGCACGAGGATCTCGGGGACCGACGCGCCGGAGGTGATGCCGACGGTCTCGACACCCTCGAGCCAGTCCGGATCGATCTCCTTGGCGTAGTCGACCAGATGCGCGGCCCGGGCACCCGCACCGAGAGCGACCTCGACGAGCCGCACGGAGTTCGACGAGTTCCGCGACCCCACGACGATCACCAGATCGCACTCGGGTGCCATCGCCTTCACCGCGACCTGCCGGTTCTGGGTGGCGTAGCAGATGTCGTCGCTCGGCGGATCCTGCAGCTGCGGGAACTTCTGGCGCAGGCGCTGCACGGTCTGCATCGTCTCGTCGACGCTGAGGGTGGTCTGGGACAGCCAGATGACCTTCGACGGATCGCGCACGGTCACCGAATCGACGGCGTCGGGGCCGTCGACGAGCTGCACGTGATCGGGGGCCTCACCAGCGGTGCCCTCGACCTCCTCGTGGCCCTCGTGACCGATGAGCAGGATGTCGAAGTCGTCGCGGGCGAAGCGCTTGGCCTCCTGGTGGACCTTCGTCACCAGCGGGCAGGTCGCGTCGATGGTGCGCAGCTGCCGGGAAGCGGCCGATTCGTGGACCGCGGGCGACACACCGTGCGCCGAGAACACGAGCACAGCGCCCTCGGGCACCTCGTCGGTCTCGTCGACGAACACCACGCCGCGGTCGGCGAGCGTGTCGACGACGTGGCGGTTGTGCACGATCTCCTTGCGGACGTAGATCGGCGCACCGTACTTGTCGAGTGCCTTCTCGACGGTCTCGACGGCGCGGTCGACGCCGGCGCAGTAGCCGCGCGGCTCGGCGAGCAGGACGCGCTTTCCGGAGGTGGAGGGACCGGCGGACCGGGTGATCCCGACTTCGAGAGGAACAGGCGCAGACATACCTCCAGAGTACGGGGCGCGTCGGAGTGGGGCTTCCCAGCTCGCGGCCGACGTGCTCCCCGGCTACCAATCACGCCGATCATCGGGCAGTCTTGGGGCATGATCCGTCCACCGTTCCTGGCACGGGTGGCTGCCGGCGTTGCTGTCACCGCGTACGAAGAGACCCTCAAGCTGCCGAGCACAGCCGTTTCGTTGCCGATGACGACGGTGAGCCAGATCCTGCAGACGACGATGCGAGTGCAGCAGGTCATGACCTCGCTCGCCATCAAGGGCGACCAGTTCTTCGAGATCTTCGGAGCAGAGCCCGCCGAGACCGCACAATGGGCGACCTTCGACGACGACGGCTCGACCCCCTCGGACGAGGCGGCGACCTCGACGAACAGCGCCTCGAACGGCGCTCCGGGCCGGTTCGCCCTGTACTCGATCCCGCCGGCGACCGAGGCCGATGCACCCGTGGCCGAGCAGGCCGCACCGGTGAAGGCCGGTACCGCGACGACGAAGGGCCCCGCGAAGAAGGCGGCAGCGAAGAAGTCCGCTCCGAAGAAGGCCGCCGACGCCGAGGGCACGAAGATCGGTGAGACGACGGACACGAAGGTCGCCACCGGCAACCGTTCCGAGATCGTCGAATACCTCGACTACGACTCGTTGACCCTCGCTCAGCTGCGTGCCCGCCTGCGGGCACTGTCGGTGGACGAGCTCACAGCCTTGCTCGAATACGAGAATGCTCACGCCGCGCGTACTCCGTTCGTGACGATGTTGTCGAACCGGATCACGAGCGCGCGTAACAAGTGACGGCCGGACAGAACGCGGCACGCCCGAACTCCGCGGAGCAGCCCTGGCCCGTCCGCACCGTGGCGCAGAAGGTCGCCGGGTGGATCGACAAGCTCGGCACCATCTGGGTCGAAGGGCAGATCACGCAGATCAACGCCCGTCCCGGGACGCGGACGGCGTTCCTGACCCTGCGTGACCCGTCGGTGGACATGTCCCTGCAGGTGACCTGCTCACCACAGTTGTTGCAGCAGTCGGGGGTGCCGCTCACCGAGGGCAGCCGCGTGATCATGTTCGGGAAGATGACCTTCTGGCCGGGTCGCGGCAGCCTCGCGCTGCGGGTCACCGAGATCCGGGCGATCGGCATCGGCGAACTTCTCGCGCGTCTCGAGCGGCTGCGCGCGTTGCTCGCAGCCGAGGGCTTGTTCGACCCGCGGCTGAAGCGCCCACTCCCCTTCCTGCCGCGCCGCGTCGGCCTGGTCACCAGCCGTGGCAGCGCGGCCGAGCGCGACGTGCTGTCGGTCGCGCAGCGTCGCTGGCCGGCCGTGCAGTTCGACGTGCGCCACGCGACCGTGCAGGGCCCGACCGCGGTCACGCAGCTCATCGAGGCTCTCGAAGCACTCGACAAGGACCCGGACGTCGACGTGATCGTCCTCGCCCGCGGCGGCGGCAGCGTCGAGGATCTGCTGCCCTTCTCCGACGAGGCGCTGTGCCGTGCCATCGTCGCGTGCACGACCCCCGTGGTCAGCGCGATCGGCCACGAACCCGACAGCCCGCTCTGCGATCACGTCGCCGATCTGCGAGCCGCGACCCCCACCGACGCCGCGAAGCGCGTCGTACCCGATGCGGTTGCCGAACTCGATCTCGTCGACGAACTGAGAGCACGGTCGGCGGCGGCGCTGCGCAATTGGGTCCGGCGCGAGGAACACGTGATCGCACAGTTGCGCGACCGTCCCGTACTGGCCGATCCGTTCCGCGACCTCGACCGCCGGAACGAGGAGATCGAGCGGCTGCAGCACGCGGCACGACGCGACGTCACGCGATTGATCTCGTCGCAGTCGTCGACGCTCGAACACCTGCGGGCACGGTTGGCGACCCTCGGACCCGCGGCGACCCTGGCGCGTGGCTACGCCGTGGTCCAGCGGATCGTGCCGGGCAGCGCCCCCGAAGTGGTACGCACACTCGACGAGATGCCCATCGGCACCCAGCTGCGGGTGCGCGTGGCGGACGGCGCGGCCCGCGCCGCCGTCATGGGACACGAACGACAAGGAAGATCAGGACAGTGACGAACGCGGGAACCGACGACGTCAACGCCGATGTGCGGGAGTTCGGCTACGAGCGAGCTCGGGACGAACTCGTCAACGTCGTGAAGATGCTCGAACAGGGCGGGCTCGACCTCGACGACTCGCTGCAGCTGTGGGAGCGCGGCGAGGCGCTCGCGAAGCGCTGCGAGGAACATCTCGCCGGCGCCCGCGAACGTGTCGAGCAGGCACTCTCCCTCGCGGACGACGAGGACGAAGACGAGTACGAGGACGACGAGGACTGATCTCGAACGATCAGTCCTCGACAGATCCGACCCGGATCAGCGTTCGACCGACCGGACCCGGATCAGGGTTCGAGCGGCTCGGCCCTGCCCGCGGCCGTGGCCAGGGTGGTGAACTCCGCCTCGTCGCCCGACCCACCGATCAGGATGCGCACGTCGCCGAAGTCGGACACCCAGAGTGCTTCGACGCCCTCGCCTCCGTAGACCACCCAGTCGTGGCCCTCGACGGACCGGGTGTCGGTGGCGGTGCGGGCACCTCCGGCGACGAATCGCACCAGTTCGTCCTCACCGGCATCCGATTGGGTGAAGCGCACGTAGCGACCTGCGGGGGTGATGAAACCGACGGTGCTCGAATCGCCGCCCTGGTTACCGGAGACGATGCTGCGGCTGCCGGAGTTGGGTTGCCAGTCCTCGGGCACCTCGGGGTGGCGGATCGGGAATCCGAGTTCCGCCGCGTCGTATTTCAGGCCGGCATCGATGTCGAAGCTCGGCACGGGACCCGCCGTGGGTCCGCCGGGCTTGAACTCGCACTGGCTGGCGATCGCCGCGATGAAGAGGATCAGCACGAGCAGCGGGATCAGCGACCACGCCATATCTCGACCGTCTTGCAGGATGCGAGGTTTCTTGGATGCCACCCGTCCAGTCTGACAGCTACGAAACGGGCAGGTTCAGGCCGGGCGGGTCCGACAGCCCACACCATCGGCCGTGATGAGACAATAGCCACGCGACACACACGGATCGTGCGGGCGCCCTCGGCGCCCGCTCCCTCTGCCGGCGCAACCCGCGTCGACCGAAAAGTCTCCAGGAGGCAGTAGCCCATGACGGCCAGCACCCCACGCCGCGAAGCTCCGGACCGCAACCTCGCGCTCGAACTGGTCCGCGTCACCGAAGCCGCGGCGATGGCAGCCGGTCGGTGGGTCGGACGCGGCGACAAGGAAGGTGGCGACGGCGCCGCCGTCGACGCGATGCGGCACATGGTCAGCTCCGTGTCGATGCAGGGTGTCGTCGTGATCGGTGAGGGCGAGAAGGACGAAGCGCCCATGCTGTACAACGGCGAGGAGGTCGGCAACGGCGACGGTCCGCTGTGCGACGTCGCGGTCGACCCGATCGACGGCACGACCCTCATGTCGAAGGGCGCTCCCGGCGCGATCGCGGTGCTCGCCGTGGCCGAGCGGGGCGCGATGTTCGACCCGTCCGCCGTGTTCTACATGGAGAAGATCGCCGTCGGCCCCGAGGCCGCCGACGTCATCGACATCACCGCCCCGATCGCGGAGAACATCCGTCGCGTCGCGAAGGCGAAGAACATCGCGCACGCCGACCTGACCGTGACGATCCTCGACCGTCCGCGCCACGCGCAGATCATCAAGGAGGTGCGCGAGGCGGGTGCCCGTATCCGTCTGATCTCCGACGGCGACGTTGCCGGCGCGATCGCCGCTGCACGTCCGGGTTCGGGTGTCGACATGCTGCTCGGCATCGGCGGTACCCCCGAGGGCATCATCGCCGCGGCCGCGATGCGCTGCATGGGTGGTGCGCTGCAGGGTCGCCTGGCACCGAAGGACGACGCCGAGCGCCAGAAGGCGATCGACGCCGGACACGATCTCGACCGTGTCCTCACCACCACCGATCTCGTCACCGGCGAGAACATCTTCTTCTGCGCGACCGGCGTCACCGATGGTGAGCTGCTCCGCGGTGTCCGCTACTCCGCCGGTGGCGCGGAGACGCAGTCGATCGTGATGCGCAGCAAGTCGGGCACGGTCCGCATGATCGAGGCGTACCACCGCCTGCAGAAGCTCAGCGAGTTCTCGTCCATCGACTTCCACGGTGTCGCCGGCTCGCCGCCGCCCATGCCCTGATCGTCACTGCCCTGATCGTCACTGCCCTGATCCGCAGCGATCGTTCCGAGGAGGGGCACTGCACCGAGTTCTGGTGCAGTGCCCCTCCTCGTTCGTTCCGGCGGCATAACGTGGAGGACATGACCGACACCGAACAGTCTTCTCAGCAGTTCCGTATCGAACGCGACACGATGGGCGAGGTCCAGGTTCCGGTCGACGCCTTGTGGCGCGCCCAGACGCAGCGCGCCGTGGAGAACTTCCCGATCTCGGGCCGTGGACTCGAACGCGCACAGATCCGTGCGCTGGGTCTGCTCAAGAGTGCCTGTGCCCGGGTGAACAAGGACCTGGGTCTGCTCGACCCCGACAAGGCCGACGCGATCGTCGCGGCCGCCGATGCGATCGCCGCGGGTGAGTACGACGACCAGTTCCCGATCGACGTCTTCCAGACCGGTTCGGGCACGAGCTCGAACATGAACACCAACGAGGTCATCGCCTCGCTCGCCGCGAAGGCCGGCGTCACGGTCCACCCCAACGACGACGTCAACATGTCGCAGTCGTCGAACGACACCTTCCCCACCGCGACGCATGTCGCGGCGACCGAGGCGACGGTCAAGGATCTGATCCCTGCCCTCGAGCACCTGCACGGTGCCCTCGACGAGAAGGCGAAGGAGTGGCGCACGGTCGTCAAGTCGGGTCGTACGCACCTGATGGATGCGGTCCCGGTGACCCTGGGCCAGGAGTTCGGTGGTTACGCCCGCCAGATCGAGGCCGGGATCGAACGTCTTCGCGCGGCCCTCCCCCGCCTCGGTGAACTGCCGATCGGCGGTACCGCGGTGGGCACGGGCCTCAATGCGCCGGCGGATTTCGGTCCGCGCGTGGTGGCCGTGCTCGTCGAGACCACGGGGCTCGAGGAGCTGCAGCGGGCCCGCAACAGTTTCGAGGCGCAGGCCGCGCGCGACGCGCTGGTCGAGGTGTCCGGGGCGCTCCGCACCGTCGCCGTGTCGCTGACGAAGATCGCCAACGACATCCGCTGGATGGGATCCGGCCCGCTCACGGGTCTGGCCGAGATCCAGCTCCCCGATCTGCAGCCCGGTAGCTCGATCATGCCGGGCAAGGTCAATCCTGTTCTTCCCGAAGCGGTTACACAGGTCGCCGCACAGGTGGTGGGCAACGACGCCACCGTGGCGTGGAGCGGCGCGGCCGGGGCGTTCGAACTCAACGTCTACATCCCGGTGATGGCCCGCAACGTCCTCGAGTCGATTCGTCTGCTCGCCAACGTCTCCCGGTTGTTCGCCGATCGCTGTATCAGCGGACTGGTCGCGAACGTCGAACATCTGCGCACGCTGGCGGAGTCGTCGCCGTCGATCGTCACTCCCCTCAACTCCGCGATCGGATACGAGGAGGCCGCCGCTGTCGCCAAGGAGGCCCTGAAGGAGAAGAAGACGATCCGTCAGACCGTCGTGGACCGCGGCCTCGTCGGCGACCGCCTGAGCGAGGAGGAACTGGACCTCCGCCTCGACGTCCTGGCGATGACGCGGGTGGACGAGGAGTCCTGACCCGCAGGGTCCGGACCTACCCCCGCCTGCATCCGCTACGAATTTCGCCATCCGCTACAGCAAGTTCCTGTAGCGGATGGCGAAAACGTGAGCGGATAGCGAGGGCTCAGCGAGCCGGGGAGTCACCTCACTCCTGGACCACCTCGGTCCCGGCGCCGGGCGCCCACGTGATGTAACCGAACTGGAAGTTGCTCCGCGCACCGTCGGGCGTCTGTTCCTCGTCGGTGATCGGGAAGCCCAAGTCGCCGCCGGCGCCACCCGCGGCCTCCCAGGCCGTGCGGATCTCACCCCACACGATGTGGGAATCGGTGTCGGGGCTCCACGCGATGATGCCGCCCTCGAACTCCGCGACGTAACCGTCGCCGACCTCCTCCTGCTGGCCGGTCGCGGCGCCGAGCGGGCTGGACGCACCGCCGACCTCGTCGTACTTCTGCAGGATCGGTCCGCTGAGTTCGACCTGCTCGCCGTCCGGTCCCGGCACCGCACTGGACTGATCCGCCGCGGGCTCGTCGGCCTCGGGCGAATCGTCGCCCTGCGTGATCGATTCGACGGCGCTCTCCGCCTCGGACGCCACGCTCTCCGCGGCGGACTGGACCGCGCTGGTCGCGCTGCCCACCGTCTCCTCCGCGGATTGGTCGTCGCTGCAGCCCGCGACCACCAGTCCGACCGCCGCTGCGGCCGCCACCAACGCTGCTCTGCGTCGGGGAATTCGATTCATCGGTTCGCTCCTGTCACTCGAGAGGACGGGTACCTGATTTCAGGGTGCCCGACTCCTCCGCGACACAACCCGGTTTCCGGTGATTCCGTGCCGTGCACGAATCCACCCCGCCCCCGGTCTCCTGCCGTTACCATGCGACGCAGCCGACGCCGAGGAGAACGATGAGCACACAGACCGCCGCCGCGCAGGACGCCGTCGCCACGGTGACCGATTTCCTGGAGGCAACGGCCGCGGAGGACATCGACCGCGCCGCTTCGCTGATCACCGACGACATCGCGTGGCACAACACCTGGCTCCCCACCATCCGCGGCGGTTCCCGGGTCCGGAAGATCCTCGCCGGTCTCGCGCGACCGTCGGTGGGCTTCGGCGTCGTCGTCCACCACATCGCGGCCGACGGCGACATCGTGCTCACCGAACGCACCGACATCCTGCGTTTCGGACCGGTGAGCATCGAGTTCTGGGTGTGCGGCACCTTCGAACTGCGTGACGGACGGATCACCGTGTGGGACGACCACTTCGACGTCCTCACCTTCCTCCGCGGAACCGTCGTGGGCGTACTGCGCGCCGTCCTGCGTCGCCCCTGACGATCCCCACCCCCACCGCTCCCCGAAGAGCCATGGATGGGCGCCCCCATAGAATCCGTTCGTCGCCGAACCGTTCGGCGACGGATCAGCAGGGAGCGATGACATGTCCGACGCCGAGCACACTCCGGGATTCACGGCGGGTCTGGAGATCCGGCGCGAAGTGATGGGTGACGACTTCGTCGAGCGGGCGTTCGAGCGTTCCCGCGGCACCGACTCCGAGGCGATGCAGGAGTTCGTGACCGAGCACGCCTGGGGTGCCGTGTGGTCGCGTCCCGGCCTGGACCGGCGCAGCCGCAGCCTGCTCAATCTCGGCATGCTCATCGCGTTGCGTGCCGAGAACGAACTGCGCGGACACGTCCGCGGGGCCCTGCGCAACGGACTCGGCCGCACGGAGATCGTCGAATCCGTCATCCACTGCTCGGCGTACTGCGGCGCCCCCGCCGGACTCGCTGCGATGCGCGTCGTCCAGGAAGTGCTCGAGGCCGAACTCGGCCCTCTCCCCAAGGACACCGACGCCTCCGACGAGGCCTGACGACGACGGCGCGCCCGGCAGATGCCGGACGCGCCGCTTCGGCCGTGCTCGGGCGTCAGGCGCCCGGAGCGAACTCCTCGAGCATCTCCGTCACCAACGCCGCGATCGGCGACCGCTCACTGCGGGTGAGCGTGACATGCGCGAACAGCGGATGTCCCTTGAGCTTCTCGATGACCGCCGCGACACCGTCGTGCCGGCCGACACGCAGGTTGTCGCGCTGGGCGACATCGTGCGTGAGCACGACGCGCGATCCCGCACCGAGCCGCGACAGGACGGTGAGCAGCACGTTGCGCTCGAGCGACTGTGCCTCGTCGACGACGACGAACGAATCGTGCAGCGACCGGCCGCGAATGTGCGTGAGCGGCAGCACTTCCAGCATTCCGCGGCTGAGCACCTCCTCCAGCACCGCCGGGCTGGCGAGTCCTTCGAGGGTGTCGAAGACCGCCTGGCCCCACGGATTCATCTTCTCGGCCTCGGTACCCGGCAGGTACCCGAGTTCCTGCCCGCCCACCGCGTAGAGCGGCCGGAAGACGACCACCTTGCGGTGGGTGCGTCTTTCCAGGACGGCCTCGAGTCCGGCCGTCAGTGCCAGCGCGGACTTTCCGGTTCCGGCCTTGCCGCCGAGGGAGACGATGCCGACGGATTCGTCGAGCAGCAGGTCGAGCGCGACGCGCTGCTCGGCGGAGCGCCCGTGCAGTCCGAACGCCTCACGGTCGCCGCGGACGAGCTGCACCCGTTTGTCGGCGGTGACCCGGCCGAGTGCGCTGGAGGAACCACCGAGGAGCCTGATTCCCGTGTGGCACGGCAGATCCCGCGCGTCGTCGATGTCGACGATGCCCTCGGTGAACATCTCGTCGATGAGGGCCCGGTCGACTTCGAGTTCGGTCATGCCCGTCCATCCCGAGATCACCACGTCCTGGGCGTGGTACTCGTCGGCGTCGAGGCCGACGGCACCGGCCTTGACGCGCAACGGGATGTCCTTGCTGACGAGCACCACGTCGCGCCCCTCGGTGGCCAGGTTCAGGGCGCACGCGAGGATGCGGGAGTCGTTGGTGTCGGTGCGGAATCCCGCGGGCAGGACCATGGGGTCGGTGTGATTGAGCTCCACGTGGAGGGTGCCGCCCTCGTCCCCGATGGGGATGGGCTGGTCGAGGCGTCCGTGCCGCTGCCGCAGATCGTCGAGCAGCCGCAGCGATTCGCGGGCGAACCAGCCGAGTTCGTGGTGGTGCCGTTTCCCTTCGAGTTCGCCGATCACGACCAGCGGAAGGACGACTTCGTGCTCGGCGAACCTGGTGACCGCCCAAGGGTCGGAGAGCAACACTGAAGTGTCCAGCACGTAGGTGCGTACAGCGGATTCTTTCGCAGCGGCGGTACCGGAGGCGTGGCCGGAGCGGGTGGGGACGGAGCGTGTTGCGTTCACGTGGGGCTCCTCGGCCCGGACGGCACCGCCCGGACGTATTCGGTGGGCCGGTGGGTCCCCGGTGTCGTCACGACCACGGAGGCCCGGTGCCGGCCCCCTCGCTCGGACTGTGTCAGCCACACGATCAGGGACCTCCCGTGTAGTCGGCACCTGCGCCGCCTACACCCCCGACGCTAACCCCGATACGGACTATTCGCTCGGCAGCGGAGGAAGCGTGTCGGTGAAGATTGCGTTAACCGCACCTCGTAACCACTCCTGAACCTCAGCACTCCCGCTCGTTTCCGTGTCCGCTGTGCCGGGCCGTGAGCCCGTGAAGCGGCGTACGGTCACTCGACCGCGACCGGATGCGCGCTCGGTTCCACCGTCGCGCCGCGCAGTCGTCGCAGCACCAGGGTCACGAGCAGCGCGAGGACGGCCACCGCGGCGCTGTACCAGACGACCGCGTCCGGGGCGTCGAAGATTCCACCGAACAGACCCGCGACGAGCGCACCGACCGACATGCCCGCGACCTCCTGGGCGGACCACAGGCCGTTCACCCGGCCGAGCAGCGTGTGCGGCGTGTGCGTCTGGATCAGCGAGTAGCGCAGCACCTCCTGCACGGCCCCGAACACACCGACGATCACGAGCAGCACCGCGGTGAGCGCCAGGACGGACGTGAAGCCGACCAGTGCCTGGACGACGAAACCGAGGACCAGGGCGGTGAGCAGCACGCGGCCGGGCCGCACCGAACGGCCGAGCCATCCACTGGTGACCGTGGCCGCGGCGGCGCCGAGCGCGATCGCCGCGTACATGACGCCGATGGCGACCGCGTTGCCCTCGAAACGCGCGTCGGCGAAGGCCGGTACGAGCACGAGCACACCGCCGCCGAGCATCGCGACGACACCGGCGATCATCACCCCACCGACGACGCGTTCACGGCGCAGGAAGCCGGTCACCGTCTCCGCGGGTGCGTCGGCGTCGTGCCCGGCGTCCGCCGTCGGTGGGTTCAGCGCGGGCAGGCCCGAGAGCAGGGTGACGGTCACGGCGGTGCCGATCGCGGCCACCCAGTAGTTCCACGCCACCGAGAACGTCGCGATGACGAGACCGCCGAGCGCCGGGGACAGGACGGCTCCGGCGCGGGCACTGAGGACGTTGAGCGCGCCGACGGCGACGAGCTGGTCCTTGGGGACGAGGGTGGGTACGACCGCGAGCAGAGCGGCGATGCTGATCGACCCGATCAGGCCGTTGACGACCGTCAGGGCGATGATCGCCGGCACCGAGGGCGACGACAGGCCGGCGTTGACGGCCAGTCCGACGAAGGTGAGACCGGAGACGGTGCGGGCGAACAGGATCAGGAACTTGCGGTTGTAGCGGTCGGCGAGCATGCCGCCGAGCAGCATGCCGCCGATCGCAGCGCCCCCTTCGAGCGCGGAGACCAGACCCACCATCGGTGACGATCCGGTCAGGTCGTAGACCTGGATCGGTACGCCGACCATGAGCATCCCGATACCGAAGATCGAGATGGTGCGAGCGATGAAGATCCGACGGAAGGCCGCGCTCTCGCGCAGCGGCCGCAGATCGAAGAGGGCGCCGTTGCTCATTGCCGGGCCGTCACTCGGACTTCGCGGCGGCGTCGGCGAGCATCGGGGCGATCTCGTCGGTGGCCCACTTCAGCGACAACGCCGACGGGAAGCCCACGGCGTTCGGCATGCCGGTGTTGCGGGCGAGCGAGACGACCGCGCCGCGCTCGACGGCCGGCAGACGGTTCCACGCCTCGAACTTGGTCAGGTATCCGAGATCGCCGGTGGGCGAGACGACGACGAGCAGGTCGGCGTCGAGCTGCGAGATCTCCTCGTAGGACAGCACACCGCGTCCGTCGGCATCGACCTGCAGTGTGTTCGCGTACTCGCTGAGCTCGAGGCCGAGGGAGTTCAGGAACTGCCCGATGCCGCGGTCGTCGGCGGCGAGCACCGACAGCTGACCACCGGTGTCACCGATGATCGCGTTGTAGGTCGCGCCGTCGAGCGCGGGGTACTGCTCCTTGGCGGCGTCGAGATCGACCTCGGCCTGCTCGATGACCTCCTCGGCCTTCTCGGGGATGCCGAGGGCCGAGGCGATCTTGCGGGTGGAGTCCTGCCACGGCTCACCGTTGGCGCGGTAGTCGAAGTGGACGACGGGGAACTGTTCGGCGAGCTGGTCGTAGGTGTTCTGCTCGAGTCCCCAGAAGCCGGTGGAGACGATGATGTCGGGTTGCAGCGCGGCGATCTGCTCGGCGATCACCGTGGCACCGCCGTCCATGTTCAGCAGCGGCGGGACGTCGGCGCCGAGCGCTTCGGCCTCCCACGGCCACACACCGGTGCCGCCGGTCGCGGCGAGGTTCTGGGCATCGACGGGGAGCGCGAGCGGGGTGACGCCCAGCGACAGCAGGATGTCGGCGTCCTGCGGCGACAGCGGCAGGGCGCGGGTCGGGGCGGACTCGACGGTGGTGTCGCCGAACTTGCCGGAGACGGTGACCGGGAACTCGCCGTTCGCCGCCGTCGCGCTGCCGGACGAGCCACCGCTGTCGGTGTCCGAGCCGCACGCCGTGACACCGACCAGCATGGCGGTGGCGGCGAGGGCGACGCCGATCCGGCGCAGTCGCTTGTGGATCCTCATCGATTCTCCTCTGCTGTAGAACACTTCGTGGGTCCGCCGGCCGGGTCCCCGTTCCCGGCGCCGCGGATCTCGTTCTCGTGGAGGGTCGCGGCGAGTCCGCCGATCGACCCGGTGGTGAAGATCGACTCGGCGTCGATCACGTATCCGGCCGCGCGCAGTCCGCCGAGGATCCGCATCACCGAGATGCTGTCGCATCCGAGTTCGAGCAGATCGTCGTCGACGCCGACCTGCTCGACGCCGGTGACCTCGGAGGCGAGGGCGCACAGCAGTTCTTCGGCCGGTGTGGACGGTGCCCGGTGCGTTCGCGGGGCGAGTTCCGGTCGCGGCAGCGCGGCGCGGTCGATCTTGCCGTTGGCGAGCGTGGGCAGGGCGTCGAGCACGACCGTCGCCGACGGCACCATGTAGTCGGGCAGCACCCGCGCGACCGCGCGTCGCAGCGTCTCGGCGTCGAGGGTGTGCCCGGCGGCCGGGACGACGTAGGCGACGAGACGTGCCGTCGCACCGAGATCGGTGCGGGCGAGCACCACGGCGGTCGCGACGTCCGGTCGCGACGACAGCACGGTCTCGATCTCGGCCGGCTCGATCCGGTAACCGCGGATCTTGACCTGGTCGTCACCGCGGCCGCGGTACCGGATGTGTCCGTCGGGCGTCCACAGGGCCCGGTCACCCGTGCGGTACATGCGGTCGCCGGGGAATTCCGGATCGATCGTGTCCGCGACGAATCGGTCGGCGGTGCGACCCGGGTCGGCGAGATAGCCGCGGGCCAGTCCACGACCGGCGAGGTAGAGCTCGCCCTCCACGCCGATCGGCACGGGACGCATCCACCGGTCGAGGATGTAGGCCCGGGTTCCGGCGACCGGTCGGCCCGCGACGGGCGCCTCGACGTCCGAAGCCCGTGCGACGAGCGCGTCGACGGTGCTCTCGCTCGGCCCGTAGAGGTTGTAGGCGCTCACCCCGTCCAGGTCGCGCAGCCGGTCCCACATCGGTTGGGAGACGGCCTCGCCACCGAAGCCGAGCGTGGCCGGGCACCGCCCGTCGTCCGCGAGTCCGTGATCGAGCAGCTGCGCGAGATGCGACGGGGTGACCTCGACGAAGTCCCAGCGGGATTCGTGGGCGACGCGGACCATCTCGGCCGGGTCGCGCTGGACCTTCTCGTCGACGACGTGCACCGCGTGCCCATCGAAGAGCCACAGCTGCGGTTGCCACGACGCGTCGAAGGCGAACGACCACGCGTGGCCGACCCGGAGCCGGTCGCGTCCGGTCCGTGTCTGCGTCGGCGCGTAGAGGTCGGCGCGGTGGCTGTGGAACAGCGCGGTCAGGCCGCGGTGCAGGGCGAGGACCGCCTTGGGTGTGCCGGTGGAGCCGGAGGTGTACACGACGTAGGCCGGGTGGTCGGCGCGCAGCGGTGCGAGCCGGTCGGCGTCGGTCAGCGGGGCGTCGTCGTAGCCGGCGACCCGCGCCGCGAGCGTCTCGTCGTCGAGCGCGAGCACCGGCGCGTCCACCGCGGGCAGCGACGACGCGAGTTCTCGGGTGGTGAGGACGACGACCGGTTCCGCGGTGCCGAGGATCGTCGCGAGACGCTCGGTGGGAGTGCGCGGTTCGAGCGCGACGTAGGCGCCGCCGGAGACGAGCACCGCGAGCATCGCCGCGATCGTGTCGGCCGTGCGGGGCAGCACGAGCGCCACGCGGGTCTCGGGAGCGACACCGTGGTCGACGAGCAGGCGCGCCCATCGGCGGACCCGGGACGCGAGGTCGGCGAAGGTCCATTCGAGATCGCCTGCCACGAGCGCGGTCTCGTGCGGGTGGTGGTCGACCGCGTCGTCGAACAGGTCCGCGACGGTGACGGCCTCGGCGACCGGTGCCGGTGTGGCCCGCCATCGTTCGAGCTGTGCACGTTCGTCGGCCGGCAGGACGTCGATGGCGGACAGGCGCCGGTGCGCCTCTCCCCCGGCCAGCGTGCGCAGCACCCGGTCGAGTCCGGCGGCGAGACGTTCGACGGTGCCGCGGTCGTACAGGTCGGAGCTGTACTCGACGACGCCGACGACGGTGTCGGTACCCGCATATTCGACGAGGTCGAAGGACAAGTCGAACTTCGAGGTCTCCATCGGGTGCGGTTCGGGGGTGACACCCGCCGTGAGCCCACCCGCACTGCGCGGATCGGGTTCGACGAGATAGACGATCATCACCTGGAACAGCGGGTGCAGGGCGCGCGAGACGGATCGGTCGGAGCCGAGCACCGCGTCGACGACCTGCTCGAACGGCAGGTCCTGGTGGTCGAACGCCTCGAGGTCGGTGCGGCGGATCCGGTCGAGCAGTTCGGCGACGGTGGGGTCGCCGGACAGGTCGGTGCGCAGCACGAGGGTGTTGAGGAAGAAACCGACGAGATCCTCGAGTTGCGCGTCGCCGCGTCCGGAGACCGGGGTGCCGAGGGGGATGTCCTCGCCACCGCCGTAGGCGGCGAGCAGCACCGCGACGGCGGCCTGCACGACCATGAACATCGAGACGTCGTGTGCACGTGCGACTTCCCGCAGTGCACGCACGACCTCCGGGTCGAGCGCGAACGGCACCGCGCCACCGCGATAGGAGGTGCGGGCCGGACGGGTCCGGTCGGTCGGCAGCGGCAGTTCTTCGGGCAGGCCGGCGAGGGCGTCGCGCCAGTAGGCGCGTTGACGCGCGGCGAGCGACTCCGCATCGGCCGGGTCGCCGAGCAGGTCGCGCTGCCACAGTGTGAAATCGGCGTACTGCACGGCGGGCTGCGTCCACTCCGGTGCCTGCCCCACCTGCCGCAGCGCGTAGGCGGTCGCCAGATCGGTGAGCAGCGCCTTGGTCGACCACTCGTCGACGGCGATGTGGTGGATCACCAGCGCCACGACGGTGTCGTCCCCGGCGTCGAGGACCGACAGCCGCACCGGCAGCTCGGCCGACAGATCGAAGCGGTGATCGATCGCCTCGGCCAGCGCATCGCGGACGTCCGCCGCGGCGACGGAGCGGTGGTCGGCGACAACGCGGACCTCGTCGGGCGCGAGCACCTGCTGGTAGGCCTGTCCGTCCGCGCTCGGGAAGACCGTGCGCAGCGCCTCGTGACGCAACACGACGTCGCGCACGGCCGCTTCGAGTGCCGGGACGTCGACGCGTCCGTGCACCCGCCACGTGACCGGCACGTTGTACACGCCGCCGCGGGCCCCGAGCTGGTCGAGGATCCAGAGGCGTTGCTGCGCGTACGACAGCGGCACCATCGCAGGTCGCGGGTCGGCCGCAACCAGCGCGGGTCGCGGCGACGCCTGACCCGCCGCCGCGCACCGCTGCGCGAGCGACTCCACCGTCGGGGCGTCGAAGACCGTGCGCAGGGCCAGATCGGCGCCGAGCTCCGAGCGGATCGCGTTCACGAGCCGGATCGCAGCGAGCGAATGCCCACCGAGCGCGAAGAAGTCGTCGTCGATACCGACCTCGTCGAGTCCCAGCGCATCCGCGAACAGTGTCGCGATCGTCGCTTCGAGCTCGGTACGCGGCTGCCGTCCGGATCCGGTGTCGAACTCCGGTGCCGGAAGGGCACTGCGATCGAGTTTGCCGTTGAAGGTCGTCGGGACCGAGTCGATCACGAGAATCCGCGCGGGCAGCAGGTAATCGGGCACACGTCCGACGAGCGCCTCACGGACCGCCACCGGGTCCACCGCGACTTCCGCTGCGGGAACGACATATCCGACGAGCACCGAATCGCCTGTGCCGGTCGGACCGGCAGAGCCGGCGGGACCGGGTTTGACCGCGGCCACGGCACGGGCGACACCGTCGACGGCATCGAGAGCCGCCTCGAGTTCACCGAGCTCGATGCGCAGACCGCGCAGCTTGATCTGGTCGTCGCCGCGACCGAGAAACTCGAGGTCGCCGCGGGCGTCCCAGCGCGCGAGATCGCCGGTGCGGTAGAGCCTCTCACCGGGATCGCCGTAGGGGTCGGCGACGAACCGCTGCGCGGTGAGTGCCGGGCGCCGCAGGTAGCCCTGCGCGACCTGCACTCCCCCGATGTACAGCTCACCGGGGGTGCCGGCCGGCACGGGGCGCAGATACCGGTCGAGCACGTACAGGCACACGTTCGCGCCCGGCCGGCCGATGACGGAACCGCGGGTGGGCGAACCGATGCGGGCACCCGGGTCGGCGTCGAGGGTCACCTCGACGGCGGCTTCGGTCGGGCCGTACAGGTTGTGGACCTTCACCTGCGGCAGCACCTTCGCCGCGTGTTCGACGGTGCGGGGCGACAGTGCTTCTCCGCTGCACACGATGCGGCGCAGGTTCGCGGCGTCCGCGGTGGCGGGCACGGCGAGGGTTTCCTCGAGCATCGACGGCACGAAGTGGGCGACGGTGATGTTCCCGTCGCGCAACAGGGTCGCCGATTCGACGGGATCGCGATGCGCGTCGGGTCCGCCGACGACGACACTCGCACCGTCGACGAACGGCGCGAACAACTCCCACACCGACACGTCGAAGGTCGCGGGTGTGCGCAGCAGCACCCGGTCGTCGGGCGAGAGCGGCAGTTCGCAGCGCGCCCATTCGAGCCGGTTCGCCACGGCGCGGTGCGACACGGCGACGCCCTTGGGCAGACCCGTCGACCCCGAGGTGTAGATGACGTAGAGCGGGTGGTCGAGGGTGAGCGGCGCGATCCGGTCCGTGTCGGTGACCGGCTCCGGGCTGCGGGCGTCGATGCGGGCACGGACCTCGGCGTCGTCGAGGTCGAGTCGCGGATGTTCGCCGGGCAGTTCGATGTCGCTGCGCGTGAGCACGACTCGCGGACGTGCGTCACCGAGCAGGTACTCGATGCGCGCTTCGGGAAGCGTCGTGTCGATCGGCTGGTAGGCCGCACCGGACTTCACGACGGCGTGGATCGTGACGACCTGCTCCACGGAGCGGGGCACCGCGACCGCAACGATCGCACCCGGTCCGGCACCGAGCGCGACGAGTTCGCGGGCGAGGCGGTTCGAGGCGGCGTCGAGCACGGCGTGGGTGAGGGTGCGGTCGGCCGCGACGAGAGCCGGTCGTCGGGCGTGCTCGGCGGCACTGCGCGCGAGTGCCTGACTCAGCGGGACGAGAGCGAAGTCGACGCGCTCACCGGTGCCGACGGCGAGCTGCCCCGCGGCCTCGTCGGCGTCGAGGATCGCGACGTCACCGATCCTGGTCTCGGGTGTGCTCGCGACCTGGTCGAGCAGCGTGAGCAGCGCGGCGAGCAACGTATCGGCCGTGGTGGCGTCGAACAGGTCGGTCGCGTACTCCACCGACACGGCGACCTCACCGGTGTCCGGGGCGTCGACGAAGGTGAGATTGAGGTCGAACTTGGCGCGGACGTTGCTCAGCGGCTCCCAGCGGGTGGGCACACCGAGCAGGTCGGGCAGCTGCGCGGGGCGCTGCAGGTAGCTCACCATCACCCGGAACAGCGGGTTCCGTCCCTCGACGCGCGGCGGTGCGAGTCGCTCGACGAGCTGCTGGAAGGGCACCTCCTGGTGCGCCATCGCCGCGAGATCGGTTTCGCGCACCCGGTCGAGGAGATCGGCGAAGGTGGGTTCGCCGGACAGGTCGGTGCGCAGCACGAGGGTGTTGACGAAGAAACCGACGAGTTCGTCGAGGGCGGTGTCGGACCGGCCCGAGACCGGGGTGCCGACGACGATGTCGTCGCCCGCGCCGAGCCGGGAGAGCAGTGCCGCGACGGCCGCGTGCAGCGCCATGAACATCGTGCCGCCACGGGCATCCGCGACCGCACGCAGGCGGGCGGCGATGTCGGCGGGGACCGTCGCGGTGGTGTTGCCCGCCGCGCCGGTCGGCCGCGCGGGGCGGGGCCGGTCGGTGGGCAGGACGATCTCGTCGGGCAGCTGCGCGAGAGTGTCGGTCCAGTAGTCGATCTGGGTGTCGATCCGGCCGGCCTCGATCAGTTCGCGCTGCCACAGCGTGTAGTCGGCGTACTGGACGGGCAGCGGCGACCACTCGGGTGCCGCACCGGCCGACCGGGCGAGGTAGGCGCGGGTGAGGTCGCCGAGCAGCGGCGCGTCCGACCATTCGTCGGTCGCGATGTGGTGCAGCACCACCGCGAGGACGTGCCGGTCGGGTGCGACGCGCACCAGCACGACCCGCAGCGGCGGGTCCGTGCGCAGATCGAACGACGCGGTGAGCCGCTCGGTGAGCAACACCCGGACGGCATCCTCGGATTCCGTCTCGTGCAGTTCGAAGCGCACGGCCTCGGCTGTGGACAGGATCCGCTGGTAGAGCGCGCCGTCCTCGGACTCGACGACGGTGCGCAGACTCTCGTGACGTTCCACGACGTCGGCGACCGCCGCGGCAAGGGCATCGGCGTCCACCGCACCGTCGAGGCGGGCGACGTGCGCGTAGTGGTAGGCGAGGCTGTCGTCCTGCAGTTGCTGCAGCAGCCACAGGCGTTCCTGGGCGGCCGACAGCGGCACCCGGTCGGGGCGCGTCCGCGCGGTGACCGGCGGGAGCGCCGCTGCGGCACCGGGGATGCGGCGGGCGAGTTCCTCGACGCTGCGGGCCTCGAACAGGTCGCGGATGGTGACGTCCACGCCGAGTTCGGAGCGGATGCGGCCGACGATCCGCATGGCGATCATCGAGTGCCCGCCGAGTTCGAAGAAGTCGTCGTCGGCGCCGACCTCGTCGATGCCGAGGACGTCGGCGAAGACCTCGCACAGGACCTTCTCGGTCTCGGTGCGCGGGGCGCGTCCACCGAGGCCCGTGGCGGCCTGCGGTTCGGGCAGGGCGCGGGTGTCGAGCTTGCCGTTGACGGTCATCGGCACGGAGTCGATGAGCTGCACCCCGGCCGGAACCATGTAGTCGGGCAGCTGGGCACGCAGGTGGGCGACGAGCCGCGAGGACAGATCGGACGGATCACCGGCACCGACCGGAACCGCGTAGGCGGCAAGTCGTTTCGTGCCGGGTACGAGCGGGTCGTCGACGGCGATCACCGCCGCGGTGCCGACCTCGGGGTGCTCCTCGAGCACGGCCGCGATCTCGTGCAGTTCGACGCGGTAGCCGCGGATCTTGACCTGGTCGTCGACGCGGCCGAGATAGTCGAGGTTGCCGTCGGCACGCAGGCGCATGAGGTCGCCCGTGCGGTACATGCGACCACCGGCCGACCACGGATCGGCGACGAACCGGTCGGCGGTGAGCCCGAAACGGTTCAGATAGCCGCGCGCGAGACCCACACCGGCGATGTACAACTCGCCGACGACACCGTCGACGACGGGGCGCAGCCACGGGTCGAGGATGTAGGCGCGGGTCGCGCGGATCGGGACGCCGACCGTGGGGGTCGCGCTGTCGTCGGTGCCACCGCCGAGGGTGTTGATCGTGTACTCGGTGGGGCCGTAGAGGTTGTACCCGAGGGTGCCGTCGGTCTCGCGCAGGCGCGTCCACACCGAATCCGACACGGCCTCACCGCCGAGCAGGACGAGCGGCGGGCGGTGCTGTCCCGGCCCCTCGTCGAGCATGCCGTCCGCGATCAGCTGCGTCGCGTAGGTGGGGGTGACGTTCACGACGTCGATGGCGTGGGTGTTGCAGTACTCGACGAGCGCGGTGGCGTCGCGACGCAGGTCCTCGTCGCAGACGTGCACCTCGTGACCCTCGACGAGCCAGAGCAGTTCCTCCCACGACATGTCGAAGGCGAACGACACGGTGTGCGCGACCCGCATCCGGCGTCCGTCCACCGACGAAACCACCGGATCGAAGATCTCGTCCTGATGGTTGCGCTGCATGTTGGTGAGGCCCCGATAGGGGGTGACCACACCCTTCGGCTTGCCGGTGGACCCGGAGGTGTAGATGACGTAGGCGGGGTGCTCGAGCCGGCCCGGACGGCCCGGGGCGAACGCGCCGAGTTCGGCGTCGGTCAGCGGCGCGGTGTCGGCGGTGCCGAGTTCCATCGCGACCGCTTCGTCCAGGCGGATGCTGCGGTCGGCGGGCAGGCCGAGACGGTTCTGCACCGCGGTCGTGGTGAGGAACAGCGCCGGCTGCGCGTCGTCGATGACGGTGCGCAGACGCTCGTCGGGCTGGTCGAGTTCGAGCGGCAGGTAGGCGGCACCGGTGCGCAGGATCGCGAAGAGCGCGACGACGGTGTCGATGCTGCGGGGCAGGCCGAGGCACACGATGGTCTCGGGTCCCGCTCCCCCGGCGATGAGGGTGCGGGCGAGCGCTTCGACGCGGCCGGCGAGTTCGCCGTAGGTGCAGCTCTGTTCACCGGAGACGAGGGCGATGCGGTCGGCGTCGGTCGCGGCGCGCGCGATGAGCATCTCGGCGACGGTGACGTCCTCGACCTCGGGGATCTCGGCGCGCAGCCGGGCGTCGGTGACGGCGTGCTCGGCGGCTGTCAGTGCCGGCACGGACGCGACCGGCAGATCCACTCCGCGGGCGACGAACTCGAGCAGCGCCACGAAGCGGTCGTGCAGGGCCCGGGCACGCGAGCCGTCGACGACGTCGGGCCGGTAGTCGATCTTGACGTGCATCGTCCGTCCCGGCGACACGACGATCGCGAGGGGATAATGCGTGTGGTCGAGACTGTCCTCCGCGACGATGTCGTGCCGCGCGGACTGCCGGGCCATCTCGTCGGCGTCCTTGAAGTTCTGCAACACGAACAGGGTGTCGAACAGTTCGGAATGACCGACGGCGCGGAGGATGTCGCCGAGTCCGAGATACTCGAACTCCATGCGGTCGGCGTACTCGTCCTGCATGCGGCGCAGCAGGTCCGCGACGGTCTCGGCGCCGGACAGGCGCACCCGCACCGGGACGGTGTTGAGGAACATGCCGATCACGCGGTCGAGTCCGACGATCTCGGTGGGCCGCCCGGCGACGGTGGAGCCGAACACGACGTCGGTGCTGCCGGACTCGGCGGCGAGCAGCAGGCCCACGACGGCGTTCATCAACGCGTTGAGGGTGACACCCGTGCTGCGGGCCCGGTCGCGCAGTGCCGCGGTGAGCGTCTCGTCGATGAACGACTCGATGCGCAGCGGCACGATGGCGGCGCGGTCGCGGGTGGATCCGGCGAGCAGCGTGGGCTTGTCGAAACCGGCGAACTCGTCGCGCCAGGCCTGCTCGGCGGCGGCGCGGTCGCGTGCGGCGAGCCACTGCAGGTAATCGGTGAAACCCGCTTCGGGCGCCGCGATCTCGTCACCGGCGTAGCGGGCGAGCAGTTCGTCGACGAACAGCGCACCGGACCAGCCGTCCCACAGGATGAATTCGCGGTTGACGACGAGACGGTCGATGCCGTCGAGGTGCAGCAGCAGCATGCGCCACAGCGGCGGGGACGCGAGGTCGAACGGCTGCAGCCGATCCTCCTCGATCAGTTTCTCGGCGCGGGCCTGCTGCTCGGCGGGGTCGAGGTCGGTGAGGTCGACCTCGGTGAACGGCACCTCGAGATCCGCCGCGCCGATGAACTGCACCGGATCGGACAGACCGTAGTCGGTGAAACCGGCACGCACGGTGGGATTCTCGGCGAGCAACCGTGCGGCGGCGCGGCGCAGGCGCGCGACGTCGAGGCGGTGGCCGAAGTCGAGCGAGAACTGGGCGGTGTAGATGTCCTTCGACGAGTCGAAGACCGACTGGAAGTACAGGCCGCGCTGCAGCGGCGACAGCGGCCAGATGTCCTCGAACCGCACGGGCGCGATCCGTGCGACACGATCGATCTCGGCCTGCGTGAGCGTGACGTGCCCGAGATCGGACGGGGTTAGGGAGGTTCTTCCCGAGGCTGCGTCGGCGCGGCCGAGGAGATCGTCGAATGCCGCGCGCCATGCCTCGGCGAGCCGGGCCACGAGATCGGGGTCGAGAGCCTCGTCGGCGGTGAGATGCACTGTGGCGCCGCCGGTTCCCCGTTCGACGTGGATGTCGAGCAGGTAGTTGCCGATGCGGTCTCCGCCGCTCCGCACGAGCACCTGCGGCTGCCCGAGCGGCGCGAGGGCCGGTCCGGCCTGGACGTTGGCGTAACGCAGCATCGGCCAGCCGATGCCCCGGTCGGGGGCGGCGCGCAGGCGTTCCTTCGCGGCGCGCAGGGCGTCGAGCGGATCGGTGGCGAGCGCCAGCCGCACCGGCGTCGTCCAGTCGAGCGCGCCGACGGTGCGGGTGAGGTCGGCGTCGGCGGTCAGTGCGATGCGGCCGTCGCGGACGATGTCGACGAGCAGTTCACCGTCGCCGCTCTCACGGGTGTTCGCGACCGCGGCTGCTGTCACCGCGGTCCACACATCGGTCGAGTCACCCGAGACGAGACCGGCCACCGTGGTTGTCGCCGTGGCGAATTCGTCGTCGGTCAGCGTGACGGTCACGGGCGTCCGTGTGCGGCCGGTGGCCACCGCTGCGGCGAACTCGGCACCGGGTGCGACGGTGGTCATCCAGTCGGGCAGTTCTGCGAGTCGCTGCGGGGAGGCGGCCTGCTCGGTGAAGACGCGGGCGTGGGTCGCGGGCGAGGTGGGCACGGGCGGCAGCACGATCTGCGTGCCGCGCCGGGCGGCGCGCAGGGCGCGGTGCAGGTCGGCGGTGACGATCGACCAGGACGTCTCGTCGACGAGTCCGGCGGGGGCGAGGAAGACCAGTTCCCCGGCGGTCTCGTCCGCGCCGGTGAGCCGCACCGCGGTCAGGATCCGGCCGACGGTGGCCTCGGGACGCAGGGGCAGGTCGGCGGTCGCGGCTCCCGCGGGCAGCGCGGCGTCCGCGACGAGAGTCCGGGCGTCGACGGCGGCGGTGTCGTTCACCGACAGCAGCCACAGCACCGGAGCCGGTGCGGTGAGGGTCGTCCGCAGCGCCGGGTGGTGCGCGACCACGGCGGCGACGGCGGCGGCCAGGGTGTCCTCGGTGAGATCCTCCGGAGCCGGAATGCGGTATTCGCGCAGGTCGGCGTCGACGGCGAGTCCGGCGTCGCGGCGTCGCGCGGTGGCCGGCATGAGCGCGAGCGGCCCCGCGATGGTGTCCTCGTGCCCGGCGGCAACGCCGATGTGATCGGCCTCGGAACTCTCGCCCACGTGGTCGGCCTCGGGGTTCTCGGCGAGCGACGGTGCCGGGGCGACGTCGAAGGTGCCGAGCGGCGCGTCGAGGTCGTCGAGGATCGCGGTGAGGAAGTCGTCGAGGTCGGCGGCGCAGCGCTGCGCGAGCGGTGCATCGTCGGCGTGGCCGCGCAGTCCGATCTCGATCGGGTGCCCGGCCTTCTCGAGCACGAGGATGAATTCGAGTTCGCCGACCGGTCCGGAGGACAGCATGTGCGCCTGCGATTCCCGGCCGACCGAGTACCGCGAGGCAGCTGCGGGCATGATGTTCACGCCGACGGTCGGGGGCCGCCAGTCCGGGTCGATCTCGGCGAGTTCGCGGCCGAGATCCTCGCCGCGGTACCGGCCGTGCTTGAGCAGTCCGAGCAGTTTGCCGTCGATGACCTCGGCGACGTCGGCCAGACGCGCGTCGTCGGGCACGTCGAAACGCAGGGGCAGGACGCTGGCGACCATCGCGGGCACGGTGCGCAGTTCGCGGGTGCCACGCGCGGTCGTGGGCAGGCTGATCACCACGTCGCGGCGGCGGGTGGCCCGGGCCAGATAGGCACCGAGGAGTGCGATGAGCACGGTGGCGGGCCGGGTGCCGTGGGCCTTGGCGTACCGCTCGAGCCGGCCGCGTCCGTCGGCGTCGATGTGCGACCAGGCGACGAGTTCGCCGGGGCTCGACAGGCGACCCGAGCCGAGCAGGCGCGTCACCTGCGGGAGGTCGGCGAGTTCGTCGAGCCAGTAGCGACGGTCGAGTTCGCGCTGTTCGCTCGCGACGTACTCCTCGTCGACGCGCACGTACCGTTCGAGGGTCCACTCCGCGGCGCGGTCGGGGCCCTTGCCCTCGACGTACGCCTTGGTCATCGCGGTGGTCGCCAGGCCGATGCCGTAGCCGTCGTTCACGATGTGGTGGTACTGCTGGTACAGCCGCACGGTGTCGTCGGACAGGCGGTGGATGGCGAATCGGAACAGCAGGTCGCGGGCGAGGTCCTGCGGTTCGCTCATCGTCTCGCGCATCCAGCGGTCGGACGCCGCCGCCGGGTCGTCCTCGCCGCGGAAATCGATGACCGGCAGGTCCCACTCGTGGGTCGCGCGCGGGATCTGGACGACGTTGCCGTCGGCGTCGACGTCGAAGTTGACGTGCAGGGTCTCCGCGACGTCGAGCACCGAGTGGATCGCCGTGATCATCCGGTCGATGTCGATGTCGTCACCGATGGTCTCGGTGTACATGCCGGTGTTGTAGAGGTGCCCGGTGGCGTCGAGCTGATGACCGAAATAGATGGTCCGCTGCGCGCGCGTGACGGGATACACCGACTGCATCGAATTTTCTCTCTCCCACGGATGCCGCGACGAACCGCGGGCGCATACCGACTAGCTGATGGTTAGGCTAACCATACTAGGTGCCCGAGGGGGTGCTGAAACCTGCTCCCACCGGCGCGTTCATCGCCGTCGTCCAGGCCTCGGACAGCGCTCGGATCTCCTCGGAGGGAATTCGTCCGTCCGACCGCATCGTCGCCACGAATATGCGACCGTCCGCCTCGTCCTCGATCCGCACCGACAACTCGAGGGCGTGACCGGACGGGGTCCGCCGTTCCGTCGGCACCGTCTCGATCCGGACGAGGACGTCGGGTCGGGCCAGCGCCATGAAGGCCGGCGCGGCCTGGGCGTTGAGGTGTCGCAGCAGCGCGTAGCCGGAACCGTCCCCGGGCACGGCGTCCACGGCGGCGGTCACACCGGCCGACACGGCGTCCACATCGTCGGCGACGGGAACCCGTACGGGCACACCGACGGCGAACGGCCCGACGGTCCGGGTGCAGTCCGGCTCGCCGTCGGAGACCCGGCGCGGGTCGCGTTCGATCTCGACGAGCAGCTGTGCCGGCGCGGCCTCGCGGACGCGTGCGACAGCGACGGCCAGCGCGGTCACCGCTGCGGCAGCGGGGTCCAGCTCATCGGCCGGACCGGCGGGGATCTCGACGGGGGCGACCTCGACAGGTTCGACCGGATCGCCGACGGGGAGCACAGCCGTGCTCAGCGCGGCCCCCGGTGCGAGGACCTGCGCCCAGTGCGCCAGTTCCCCGAGCAGCGCCGGATCCTGCGCGCGCTCGTTGATGCGGGTCGCGAGTCCCCGCGCGGTGGCTGCGGGAACGGCGACCGGTCTCCCGGTCACCGCCGCAGCGAGGTCGGCGGCGAGCACGCCGACGGAGACACCGTCGGCGACGATCGGGTGGACCGCCACCACGAGGCGACCCGCCTGTCCGGTGGTCAGCAGGACGGCCGAGAGCACCGGCCCGGATTCGGGGTCGAGCGTCGTGGCGGCCTCGATGCGGGCCCGCTGCTCGGCGGCTGCGAGATCGGTGGTCTCGACGACCCGGACCGGCACCTCGTCGGCGGGGTGGGTGTCGAGCGACCACAGCACCGACGCCACGCGGGTCAGCCGCATGCGCAACGCATCGTGCGCGGCGACCACCGTGCGCGCAGCCTCGGCGACCTGCTCCTCGTCCGCCGGGGTGTCGACGGCGAACACGATCGCCGCACCGGCCGGCTCGATGCCGGTCTCGCGCAGCGCGTGCACGGCCGGCGGTACGGGCACCGGGCCCGGCTCCCGATCGTCCACGGGACCGGCCGGCCGTTCGGCCGTCTCGGCGAACTGCGCGACGGCGGCGAGACCGGCCGGGGTGCGCCACCGGAAGATCTCGCGCGGACCGAATTCGATGCCCTTGCGACGCGCGGCCGTGACGACCTGCATCGAGACGATGCTGTCGCCACCGAGCGCGAAGAAGTCGTCGTCCGGTCCGACGACGTCGAGACGCAGTGCCTCCGCGAACAATTCGCACAGTGCGGCCTCGGCGGGGGTCTCCGGGTCGCGGCGCGCCGTCACGGTCGGCTGGGGGTCCGGGAGTGCCCTGCGGTCGAGTTTGCCGTTCGGTCCGAGCGGCAGTGCATCGAGCACGGTCACGGTGACCGGGACCATGTGATCGGGCAGGGAGGTCGCGGCGTGCACGAGCAGGTCCGCAGGTTCGACGGTGTGCCCGGACAGGGGCACCACGTAGCCGGTGAGCATGCCGTCGCGCACGACGACGGCGCTCTGCGCGACGTTCGGATGCGCGACCAGCGTCGCCTCGATCTCCCCGAGTTCGATGCGCAGGCCGCGGAGCTTGACCTGGCCGTCGGCGCGACCGATGTAGTCGAGTTCGAGGCCCGCGCCCCGGTCGCGCCATCGCACGAGGTCGCCGGTGCGGTAGAGCCGCTCCCCCACGTCACCGAAGGGGTCGGCGACGAACCGGCCCGCCGTCAGGCTCGCCCGCCGGTGGTAGCCGCGGGCGAGCTGGACACCGCCGAGATACAACTCGCCGACGACGCCCGGCGCCACCGGCCGGAGCCGTTCGTCGAGGACGAGGGTGCGGGTGTTGTCGATCGGTCGCCCGATCGGGACCCACGGGATGTCCTGCGCCGGAATCGGTGCCGCGGTGACGTCGACGGCCGCCTCGGTCGGGCCGTAGAGATTGTGCAGTTCGGCGTCGACGAGGGTGTGGAAGCGGTCACGGTGATCGGCGGTCAGCGCCTCACCACTGCAGATCACCCGGGACAGGCGCAGCGGCCCGTCCTGCTCGGCGAGCACGTCGAGCAGCGCCGCGAGCATCGACGGCACGAAGTGCGCCGTGGTGATCGACTGCCGGGCGATCACGTCGCGCAGATAGTGCGGGTCGCGGTGACCGTCGGCGGTCGCGACGACGAGCGTGGCGCCGGTGATCAGCGGCCAGAAGAACTCCCACACCGACACGTCGAATCCGGACGGGGTCTTCTGCAGCACCCGATCCTCGGCGGTGAGACCGTATTCGTCCTGCATCCACCGCAGCCGGTTCGCGACGGCGCGATGGCCGACGACGACGCCCTTCGGGGTTCCGGTGGATCCGGAGGTGTAGAGCACGTACGCCGCGCGGTCGAGAGGCATCGCGGCCGGTGCGGTGACCGTCTCTACGGGATCGGTACCGACGGAACCGGATTCGTCGGCCTCGAGCACCGGCACACCGGAGTCGAAGGTCATCGCCACGTCGGTTGCCACCACCGCCGCGACGGGCTGCGCATCGGAGAGCATGTACGCGAGTCGGTCGGCGGGATAGTTCTCGTCGAGCGGCAGATACGCCGCGCCGACGCGGTGGATCGCGAGCAGGGCGACCACGAGCGCGGTGCTGCGCGGAATCGCCACGGCCACGACGGCATCCGTTCCTACTCCGGGCACGGAACGCAGGTGTCCGGCCAGGGCGGCGACGGCACGGTCGAGTTCGGCGTAGCTCCACCGCCGTCCGGTGGCGTCGTCGACGAGTGCGAGGGCATTCGGTGTCGCAGCGACCTGCTGTGAGAACAGTTCGGGGATCGTGCGATCGGGACCGTTGTCGCGGACCGTGCCGATCTCCGCTGCCGCCAACACCTTCCGGTCGCCGGCGGTGAGCACGCTCAGCTCCGACAGCGAGGCGTCCGGATTCGCCGCGATCTCCGCCAGCAGGGCCGTGAGCCGCTGCGCGAATCCGTCGACGGTGTCGCGGTCGAACAGATCGGTCGCGTACTCGATGCGACCGCGGATCCCACCGTCGTCGGTCTCGGCGAGGTCGAAGGTCAGGTCGAACTTCGACGTGCCGGTCTCGACGAAGACCGGTTCGGCGTCGAGACCGGGCATGCGGATCTCGTCGAGCCGGTCGCGGTACTGCACCATGATCTGGAACAGCGGCTGGCGCGCGAGCGACCGGGCCGGGGCGAGTCGTTCGACGAGCACCTCGAACGGCAGGTCCTGGTGCGCGTAGGCGTCGAGATCGACTTCCCGGACCCGCGCGAGCAGGTCGCGGACCGTGGGATCGCCGGACAGATCGGTGCGCAGCACGAGCGTGTTGACGAAGAAGCCGACGATCCGATCGAGGGCGGCGTCGGGGCGCCCCGCGACGGGAGTGCCGACGACGATGTCGTCCCCGGCGCCGTGCGCGCGCAGCAGTGCCGCGACGACGGCGTGGGTGAGCATGAACATCGTCGCGCCGGATTCGGCGGCGACATCGGCGAGTGCCGAGCGGGTCTGCGGGTCGACGGTGAACGGGACCGCGCCGCCGCGGTAGCTGCTGACGGCACCGCGCGGCCGGTCGTGCGGCACGGCGAGTTCTTCGGGTGCGCCGTCGAGGACGCGTGCCCAGTACTCGGTCTGGACCTCACGCAGAGACTCTTCCCCGGTACCGAGACGTTCGTCCTGCCAGAGAGTGAAATCCCGGTACTGCACCGGCAGCGACGCAGGTGCGGGCGCCCCGGTGGTCAGGTGCGCGTACCAGGCCGACAGGTCGGCGACCAGCGGCGTGGCGGACCACTCGTCGGCGGCGATGTGGTGCACGAGCACCATCAGGTGCGCGTCGTCGGGAGCGGTGCGCACGAGCGTCGCGCGGATCGGCAGGTCGTGGGCGAGATCGAACGGGCGGCCCGCCTCCTCGGCGAGCAGCGCGTCGAGATCCGCCGGGGCGGTGTCGACGATCCGCAGGTCGACGGTGCAGTCCTCGACGGGCAGCACCCGCTGGTAGCCGATCTGCTCGACGTCATCCTCGTCCGGTTCGGTGAACACCGTGCGCAGCGTGTCGTGCCCGGCGATCAGGTGCTGCAGGGCGCCGCGCAGGGCGTCGATGTCGAGTGTGCCGCGCAACCGCATCGTGTACGGGATGTTGTAGGTCGCCGACGCGCCCTCGAGGCGGAAGAGGAACCACAGCCGGCGCTGCGCCGCCGACATCGGGACGAGATCGGCGTGGTCGCGGCGCACGAGTTCGGGTCCGGCGGCGGTGGCCGGGACCGTCGCCGCGAGTCGCGCGGGGGTGCGCAGATCGAAGATGTCGCGGATCGACGGGTTCCGGCCGGTGCGCACGCGCAGCACAGCGGACAGACGTGTCGCGAGGAGCGAATTGCCTCCGAGGGCGAAGAAGTCGTCGTCGGGGCCCACCTGGGGGACACCGAGGAGTTCGGCGAGCACCTCGCACACGGCGCGTTCGTCGTCGGTGGCCTCGCGCGTGCTGTGGCTCTGCGCGGGATCGGGCAGAGCCGCGCGGTCGACCTTGCCGTTGGGCAGGGTCGGCATGGCGTCGAGGACGGCGAAGACGGCGGGAATCATGTAGTCCGGCACCACCGTCCGCAGGTGGTCCTGCAGGTCGGTGACCGTCGGGCGCGGTGCGGCCGGATCGGCGACGACGTAGCCGACGAGCAGATCGGTTCCGGACGCCGACGGGCGCACGGTGACGAGGGCCGCGGTCACCGCCGGGTGGCGCCGCAATGCGACCTCGACCTCGCCGGGTTCGATGCGGAAGCCGCGCAGGCTCAGCTGGTGGTCGGCGCGCGAAACGAAGTCGAGTTCTCCGGAGGAACTGCGCCGCACCAGGTCTCCGGTACGGAACAGCCGAGCGTCACTCCCGGTGGGGTCGGCGACGAACCGCGCCGCGGTCAGGTCCGGGCGGCCGAGATAGCCGCGGGCGGACTGCACTCCCCCGACGTAGAGTTCGCCGGTCACCCCGTCCGGGACGGGACGCAGGTGCCGGTCGAGGATGCGTGCGGTCACGCCGTCGACGGGGGCACCGATGCGGACGCGGTCGACGTCGGAGCCCGGCGCCGTCCAGGTCGTGACGTCGCCGGCGACCTCCGACGAACCGTACGAGTTGATCACCCGTGCGCCCGGCAGTGCCGCGATCACGCTCGCGCCGAGGGGTTCTCCGCTGAGGAACCACGTGTCGACGAGTTCCGCGGCCTCGGGGCGCAGGGCGGCGAGGGTCTCGGCGAGGCTGGGCACCGCGGTGAGCATCCGGACGCGGTGCCGGGCGACGAGATCGGCGAGGGTCTCGGCGTCACGGGAGGCCGCGTCGTCGGCGAGGACCATCGTCGCACCGGAGAGCAGACCGGCGAACAGTTCGGTGAAACCGTCGATGAAGCTCAGCGAGCTCTTGGCCAGGCGCACGTCGTCGCCGGCCGGGCGGACGCGTGCCGCCTGCCACGCCAGCCGGTTCGCCAGCGCCGCAGCGGTTCCGACGACCCCCTTGGGCACACCCGTCGAACCGGAGGTGTAGACGACGTACGATCCGTCCTCCGGATGCAGCGGCCGGGTGCGGTCGAGGTCGGTCACCGGCGCGTCGGGGTGGCCCTGTGCCGCCTCTGCCAGTGCGGCGAGGGTCAGCTCCGGTGCCCCTCCGGGCACGGCGCCGTCCGTATCGACGAGCACGAGATCGGGTGCGGCGTCGGTGAGCATGAACTCGATGCGTGCCGGCGGGTACGACAGGTCGACGGGCAGGTAGGCGGCACCGGCGACGACGACGGCGGCCAGGGCCACCACGGCGGCGTCGGAGCGTGCCGCCGCGACCGCGACGACACTGCCGGGTCCGATGCCCCGCTCGGCGAGCGCACGAGCCGAACGATGCACGCGCGCCCCGAATTCCCGATAGCTCAGGGTCTCGGTGCCGAACACGAGCGCCGGGCGATCCGGGTGGGTGGCGAAGGCCGCCGCGAGCAGATCCGGCAGCAGCTGCGTGGTGGCGGGCACCGCCTCGGCGGTGCCGGCGGCGCGCTCCTCGTCGGTGCGCACGTCGATCGTCGAGAGGTGCCGCGGTTCGGGTTCGGCGAAGGCCGCGAGCACCGACAGCAGACGCTGCCCCAGGGTCCGTACGCTCGTACGGTCGTAGAGGTCCTCGGCGTACTCGAAGCGGATCGACAAACCGTCGGTGGCGTCGACGAAGTCGACGGTGAGATCGAACTTCGACGCGCCGGTGGACAGATACGACACGGTCGCGACGGTGTCGCCGATCTGCGGGACGACCGGTTCGGTGCGGTACTGCACCATCGTCTGGAAGAGCGGGTGCCGCGCGAGCGACGGGGTGACACCGACGGCGTCGACCACCTCGTCGAACGGCACCTCCTGGTGGGCGAGCGCGGCGAGGTCGGCGCGCCGTACGCGTGTCAGGATCTCGGCGGTGTCGGGATCGCCGGACAGATCGGTGCGCAGGGCGACGGTGTCGACGAAGAAGCCGACGATGTCCTCGAGCCCACTGTCGGCGCGACCCGCGACGGGCGCGCCGAGCACGATGTCGTCGCCCGCACCGAGCGCGGTGAACAGGGCGGCCACCGCGGCGTGGGTGAGCATGAACATGCTCGTCCCGGAACGGGCACACGTATCCCGAAGGGCCGCAGACAGTTCCGAACCCACCTGCACGTGCACCTCGCCACCGCGGTGACTCGGCACCGCGGGTCGCGGACGGTCGTGCGGCAGGGCGAGTTCCTCGGGTGCCCCGGCGAGGGTGGAACGCCAGAACGCGAGATCGCGGTTGCGGAGCGCGGCCGCGGCGGGGTCGTCGGCGAGACCGCGCTGCCACACCGCGAAGTCCGCGTACTGGGGACGCGGCGCGTCGTCGGGCACACGACCCGCCGAGAGATCCGCGTAGGCGGCGGCGAGGTCGGCGAAGACCGTCTCGGCCGACCACTCGTCGCCGGCGATGTGGTGCACGACGAGCAGCAGCACCGCGTCATCCGGTGCGCGTCGCACGAGATGCGCACGGAACGGACGGTCCTGTCCGAGGTCGAAGGATGCCCGCGCAGCCGCGTCGAGAAGTGCCGCGGCATTCCCGTCGCGCGCCTCCGCGACCTGCAGGATCGTCGACGGCGTGTCGGTGACGACCTGCACGGGCTCACCGTCGACGACGCCGACGACGGTGCGCAGCACCTCGTGCCGGGCAACGACGTGCACCAGCGCACGGTCGAGCAGGTCGGCGTCGAGCCGGCCGTGCAGTTCGAGGGCGAACGGGATGTTGTAGGTCGGCGACGGTCCCTGGGCGCGGTCGAGGAACCACAGGCGTTGCTGGGCCGACGACAACGGGATCCGTTCCGGTCGCGGCCCTGCGACGAAGCGGGGCCGTGCCGGGCTCGCACCGTCGACCACCACGGCCAATTCGGCCAATTCGGCCACGGTGGGAGCGTTGAAGACGTCGCGCAGCGACACCTCGACGTCCAGCGCCGAACGGATCCGCGCGACGAGTCGGGTGGCGGACAGCGACGTTCCGCCGAGGGTGAAGAAGTCGGCGTCGACACCGACGGCCGGGAGCCCGAGCAGGTCGGCGAAGACATCCGCGAGGGTGTGTTCGGTGGCGGTCTCGGGATCGCGTCCGGTGTCGGGGGCGCCGATCTCCGGGGTGGGCAGGGCCTTGCGGTCGACCTTGAGGTTCGCGGTGAGCGGGAACTCGTCGAGCACGACCGTCACCGACGGCACCATGTACTCGGGCAGACGCGTGCGGAGGAAGTCGTGCAGCGCTGCGGTGTCGACGTCGGTGCCGGTCACGTAGCCCACGAGGCGGGCCGCTCCGGTGGCGTCGGGCCGGGCGACCACGACGGCCTGCGTCACGCCGGGGAAGTGCGCTGCTGCGGTTTCGATCTCGCCGAGTTCGATGCGGTGGCCGCGAACCTTGACCTGGTCGTCACCGCGTCCGAGATACTGCAGGGTGCCGTCGGCGGTCCAGCGTACGAGATCGCCCGTGCGGTACATCCGGCCGTCGCCGAAGGGGTCGGCGACGAAGCGGGTCGCGGTGAGGCCGGGGCGGCCGCCGTAACCGCGTGCGAGCTGCTGCCCCACGACGTACAGCTCACCGGCCGCGCCGACCGGCACGGGCTGCAACTGCCGGTCGAGCACGCGCACACCGGTTCCCGGATAGGGGCGGCCCACCGACCCGGTCCACGGCAGGTCCGGCGCGACCGGAGCGGAGGTGCACCACACCGTCGCCTCGGTGGGACCGTACATGTTGACAACCGAACGCGCTCGCGCGGCGAGGGTTCCGGCCAGGACGGCGGGTAGGGCCTCGCCGCCCACGAGCACGTCCGCACCGGCGAGATCCAGACCGTCGTGCTCGACGATCGCGCCCCACAGCGACGGGGTGGCCTGGATGCAGTTCACCGACTCGGTGGCGGCGAGCGTGGCGAGGGCCGCCGGATCGCGCGCCTCGTCGTCGCCCGCGAGCACGACGGCCCCGCCGCGGCACAGCGGCACGATCAGTTCGAGCACCGAGATGTCGAACGACAGGGTGGTCAGGGCGAGAAGCCGGGTGTGCGTGCCGATTCCGGTGAGATCGGTCGCGGCGTCGACGAAGCGGGCGAGTGCGCCGCGCGAGAGCACGACACCCTTCGGCCGGCCGGTCGACCCCGAGGTGTAGATGACATATGCCGACTGGTGGGGCACGACTCGCCCGGAAGGCGTGGTGCCGGCGGGGACGTCGCCGCGCCAGTGCAGGACGCCGTCACGGAAGACCGCCGTGGCGTCCGGGATCGATGCGCCGAGACGGTCGGCGAAGTCGTCGGTGGTGAGCAGGATCGCCGGTCGCGCGTCGTCGAGCATGTACTCGAGTCGCTCGGCGGGAAAGGCGGGGTCGAGCGGCAGGTACGCCGCGCCCGTCCGCAGCACGGCGAGGAGCGCGACCACCATGTCGGCGGTGCGCGGCAGCGCGAGCGCGACCGTCACCTCGCGTCCCGCGCCTGCCCGTGCGAGTTCGTCTGCGACGGCATCGATGCGCGCGTCGAGTTCGGCGTAGGTGAGACGGTCGGCGCCGGCGACGAGCGCGGGCGCGGCACCGGTGGCGGCCACCTGCGCGTCGAACAGATCCATCGCGTCGGGCGCGACGGATTCGGCGACGGTTCCGTGCCAACGGGATTCGAGGCCGGCACGGAAATCCGGGTCCAGCAGGTCCGCGTGAGCGAGGGGACGCTCGTCAGCGTCCTCCCGGGCGGCGAAGGCGAGCAGTCGCGCGAGGGCCGCGGCGTGACCGGCGACTTCCTCGACGGTGTACCGGTCGGCGTCGGCGTCGAGGGTCAGTTCGAGTGCGCGGGTGCTGTCGACGCGACGGGCGACCACCGCGAGGTCGTGGACGGGACCGCGCGCGAGCGAGTGCACGGTGGCGGTCGCGTCGCCGAATCGCACGGTGTCGCCGAACGGCTTGATGTTGACGGTGGGGCCCACCGGACCGGGGCTGGTCGCGGGCAGACGCAGGTCGCGGTGGATGTCCTCGCCCCGGTAGCGGGTGTGGCGTCCCTGTGCGGCGACGGTGGCACGCACATCGGCGGCGAGCGCCGCGAGACTCGCCTCCGGGGCGACCTCGATGCGGAGGGGCACGACGTTGACGGCGGTGGTGAGCACCTTCGCGGCGACGCTGCCCATCCGGTTCATGGCCGGGAAGCCGAGCACCACGTCGCGGACCCCGGTGACCCGGCCGAGATAGGCGGCGGTCGCGGCGGTGACGAGGTCGGGCCAGCCCACCCCGGCGCGGCGTGCTGCTGCGTCGAGTGCCTCGGCGACGTCCCCGGGGACCTGCACCGATTCGGTGACCACCGCGCGGGCGAGCGACGATGCGGCCGGCACCGCGGTCTCTGCGAGGCCGAGTGCGTCGGGCGCACCGCGCAGCGTCCCGGTCCAGAAGTCGCGGTCGGCGACGATGCGCTCGCTGCTGCGGTACTCCTCGTCCTCGGCGACGATCTGCTCGACGGAAGCGAAGGTCGCGGACGGGACGTCCTCGCCGCGCACGAGTGCGGTGTACACGGCGACGATGCGGCGTTCGATCAGGCTGTAGCCGTAGACGTCGAGCAACGCGTGGTGGGCGCGCAGGAACAGCAGGACGCGGTCCGGTCCGAGGACGAACACCCGGGCGCCGATGCCGGCTTCGGCCGTCGGATCCATCGGCACGCGCAGGATCGCGCACATCGTGTCGACGGCCGTCCGCCGCGGGTCGGCGTCGGCGGTGAGGTCGGTGACCTCGATCTCCGGCGCCGGATGGGCACCGGGGAACTGGACGGGCACCTCGTCGACGACGGCGATCCGGGCGCGTAGTCCGGCGGACTCGGCGAAGACCGTGTGGACGGCGCTGGCGAGGACGGCCGGATCGATGGCGCCGTCGATCTCGAGGAAGTGCCCGGTGACGAGTGTCAGGTTCGACGGGTCGATCGTCTGCGCGAACCACATTCCCGCCTGGGCAGCGGTCAACGGCAGAGGCACGATCGATTCCACGGGTACTCCTCGACATTCCTGGACCCGCCCCCTCGGATCCGCCCCTCCGTCCGGATATAGTTAGGGCCGCCTAACCATACCAGCAGCGACGCGCCCGCCCGAATTGTCCGGCCGGTCCCGTCCGGAAGGAGCTCACCATGCCGGTGACGACGCCCCCGACCCGCGTCTCCCTGCCCATCGTCCTGCGGCGCCTGACCGTGCTCCGCGCGGTGGACGTGACACCGCGGATGCGTCGGATCACCCTGGGCGGCGAGCAACTCGGTGCCTTCCGCAGCGGCGACTACGACGCCCCGGCGTTCACCACCGAGGGTGCCGACGACTACGTCAAGATCTTCCTGCCCGAACCCGGCAGCGACACCCCTGCCCTGCCCGAGCAGCACGACGGGCACCTGCACTGGCCCCGCAAGCCCGCACCCGTGGCCCGCGCCTACACCGTGCGGCGGTTCGATCCCGTGGCCGGGGAGCTCGATCTGGATTTCGTCCTGCACGGCCACGGCCCCGCCGGTAACTGGGCCCGCACCGCCGAACCCGGCAGCGTGCTCCATCTCGCGGGACCCAAGGTCGCGATCATCCCGCCGCAGGGCGCCGACTGGTGGCTGCTCGCCGGCGACGAGACCGCGCTGCCCGCACTGGGGCGCTTCGTCGAGACCTTCGGCGGCACGGTGCCGATGCACGTCTTCGCGCTGGTCGACGGTCCGCAGGAGGAACAGTCCGATCTCGCGGGCGTGACGTGGGTGCACCGCCGTCCCGGCGTCTCCGACGCCACCGTGCTCGCCGAGGCCGTCGAGTCGGGTGCGCCGCGCGGCGGCGAGGGCTGGATGTGGATCGCCGGCGAGGCGTCGATCGTGAAGGAACTGCGCGCCGTGTCGAAGCGGCTCGGCATCGCCAAGCCGATGCTCGACGCGTCGGGTTACTGGCGCAGCCCCGAGTCCGATCGCCCACTGGCCCGCCTGCGGCTGCTGCGCGAGCAGGCCGTCGAGACCCTCGAGGCGCGCCGTCGCGGCACCACCTAGACGATTCCCGGGTGCTCTGTTTCGGTGTTCTCGACAGCGCCTGGCGAGGTCGAGAACACCGAAATCGTTTCCCGGGTCAGCGCGGTAAGAGTTGGTCGGTCGCGCCGGGGACGGGTTGTGCCGGATCGGCGCCGAGTTCGACGATCGTGTTCACTCCGTCGACGTGCACGATGCGCGGCCGGAAGTCGCGGGCCTGCTCGTCGTCGACGTGACGGTAGGACAGGATGATCACGAGGTCGCCGGGCGAAACGAGCCGTGCCGCAGCACCGTTGATGCCGATGACACCCGACCCGCGCTCCCCCTCGATCGCATACGTCTCGAGCCGGGCCCCGTTGTCGATGTCGACGATGTGCACGAGTTCGCCCTCACGGATGTCCGCGGCATCGAGCAGGTCGCGGTCGATCGTCACCGATCCGACGTAGTGCAGATCGGCGTGGGTGACGGTCGCGCGATGGATCTTGCCGGACAGAAGAATTCGCTGCATATGCTGAAGTTCCTGCTTTCTCGGACCGTGTCGGTCAGCGCAGCGACGCGGTGAGTTCTTCGGCCTCGCGTTCGCGGCGACGCGCTGACGCGGTGATCGACTCGATCAGCGCGTCCGTGGTCTCGACCCGGCCGACCCGCTTGGCGACGTACTGGAGCGCCATGAGGTGCTCGTCGCGGGAGAAGTCGGCGGTGGCGTCGAGGGCCATGAACGGCGCGACGTCGCTCATGAAGGCGTCGGCGGCGCTGAGCATACAGCCCATGTGCGCGTAGACGCCGGTGACGATGAGCTGGTCGCGGCCGTTGTGCGCGAGCAGCTGACGGAAATCGGTGCGCTGGAACGCCGAGTAGCGCCACTTGGTGACCTGGATGTCGTCCGGGCCGGGGGTGAGTTCGTCGATGACCTCGGTGTCGCGGCCCGTGCTCAGCCCCACGCCCCAGAAGTCGGCGAGGATGCCGCGACGCGACGGATGCTGGTCGCCGGGCTGCATCGTGTAGACGACGGGGATACCGGCGGCCAGGCACGCCTCGCGGAGGCGGACGATGTTGGGCACCACGGTCGCGAGCGGTTCGGCGTCGCGCTGGTAGGCGTCGATGAAGTACTTCTGCATGTCGTGGATCAGCAGTGCGCAGCGGGACGCGTCGAGCGTCCAGTCCACCCGAGCAGCGGGAATCTCGTCGCCGGTGGGCAACTCGTACGGATCGATGCTCGGGATGGCCATGCGACTTCCTTCTGCTGTTCGGGGTACGCGTGCGGGCACCGACAGTGTCGGCATGCGTAGGCTACCCTAACCAACCCTGCGGTGGGATGTCTCGTCCCCCGGATACGCGACCGGCCCGCACCGGAGTTCGGTGCGGGCCGGTCGGCGACAATAGGAAGCCGTCAGATCAGACGCCAGTCCTCGAGGCCCTCGTACAGCGGCACGGACTGCGCCAGGGCGCTCACGCGGGTGCGCAGCGACTCGGCGTCGGCGCCACCGATGAGCGTCTGCGCAATGATCTCGGCGACCTCGGTGAACTGCTCGTCGCCGAAACCGCGGGTCGCGAGCGCCGGGGTGCCGATGCGCAGGCCCGAGGTGACCATCGGGGGACGCGGGTCGAACGGCACGGCGTTGCGGTTGACGGTGATGCCGACCTCGTGGAGGGCGTCCTCACCCTGCTGGCCGTCGAGCTGCGAGTTGCGCAGGTCGACCAGGACCAGGTGCACGTCGGTGCCGCCGGTGAGCACCGAGATGCCCTTGTCGGCGACGTCGGACTGCGACAGGCGATCGGCGATGATCCGGGCACCGGAGAGGGTGCGCTGCTGACGGTCCTTGAACTCGTCGCTCGCGGCGATCTTCAGTGCAACGGCCTTCGCGGCGATCGCGTGCATGAGCGGGCCGCCCTGCTGACCGGGGAAGACGGCCGAGTTGATCTTCTTCGCCCATTCCTGCTTGGCGAGGATCAGGCCGGAACGCGGGCCACCGAGGGTCTTGTGCACGGTGGTGGAGACGACGTCGGCGTAGGGCACCGGCGACGGGTGCAGGCCCGCGGCGACCAGACCGGCGAAGTGCGCCATGTCGACCCACAGGTAGGCACCGACCTCGTCGGCGATGGACCGGAAGGCGGCGAAGTCCTCGTGACGCGGGTAGGCGGACCAGCCGGCGACGATGACCTTCGGCTTCTCGCGCAGGGCGATGTCGCGGACCTCGTCCATGTCGATGCGGTGGTCGTCCTTGCTGACCCCGTAGGACGCGACGTCGTACAGCTTGCCGGAGAAGTTGAGCTTCATGCCGTGCGTGAGGTGACCGCCGTGCGCGAGGTCGAGACCGAGCAGCTTCTCGCCGGGCGTCATCAGCGCCATGAGCACCGCCGCGTTCGCCTGCGCACCCGAGTGCGGCTGGACGTTCGCGAAATCGGCGCCGAAGAGCTCCTTGGCGCGGTTACGGGCGAGGTCCTCGACGACGTCGACGTTCTCGCAGCCGCCGTAGTAGCGACGGCCGGGGTAACCCTCGGCGTATTTGTTGGTCAGGACGCTGCCCTGGGCCTGGAGGACGGCGCGCGGCACGAAGTTCTCCGACGCGATCATCTCGAGCGTGTCGCGCTGACGCGACAGCTCGCCGGCCATGGCCTCGGCGACCTCGGGATCGAGGTCGTTCAGTGCGGCAGTGTTCACGTCGGCGCCGGGCGCAGCGGTCATCGAGGTTTCTCCAAGCAGAGGGCGTCAGGGATACGACCTCCAGTCTACGAAGGCCGTCCACCGCTGCGGAAGCCGGTCCCCGAGCGACCTGCGGTTCACCGCAGGCTGCTGGGTACCAGGGGTTCGTCGAGCAGGCGCCGGAAACGGTCGGCGCGCTCGGCTCCGGCCGGAACCTGCTCGAGCCAGCCGCCGAGGAGCCGGTAGCCCTCGACGTAGGTGCTGAGTGTAGGCGCGCCACAACGGCGACGACAGGAAGCGCAGCGACTGCCGGGCACGTTCGGGGCTCGACAGCGACCAGCGCTGCAGGAATTCGACGACCTCGTCGTGGCTGCGCCCGCGGTCGTGGAGCAGCAGCGCGGCGTCCTGCCGCACCGACAGCAGCTGCTCGGACGCCTCGGACAGTTGTTCGGCGAGTTCGCCGTCGAACCGGAGCCCGAGATCGGCGTAGATCTCCTGCGCCCACGTCCCCCAGCCCGGGCCGACGATCGCGTCGAGTGCGAGATCGGCGAGCCCTTCGGCCATGAGGCACTGCGGGGTGTTGACGAGGAACAGCGTCTGCTCGGCCTGACCACCGGCGACGAGACCGGCCTCCTTGCGGCAATGCTCGGTGTGGTGCCCGGGATACGCCTCGTGCGCGATCAGCCGGGGCAGGTGCGCCATCGTCTGTTCGAGATCGGAGTTGATCGCGACCCGCGACCGGTAGTCGCCGAGGTAGTAGTTGAAGCCCGACCACGGCTTGTCGCCGACGACCTCGTACTCGACGCGTTCGGTGTCGGGCAGCGGGTGGACCGCCCGCACCTTCTCCCGCAGAGCGCTCGAGAATGCCTCGACGCATTCGGCGAGACGATCGGCGGGGATCACCTCGGACTTGCGGTGGGCCTGCATCCGTTCGGTGAGCGATCCGGTGCCGGGCAGCAGAGCGTCGAGGCGACGGTGCGCGTCGCGGTAGGCGTCCTCGTCGCCGGGCTCGATGCGGACGTCGAAGTACGCCTCGACCTCGTCGACGAAACCGATCTCCTCCCCCGCGAACTTGCGGGCCGAGCAGTCGAGAGCGCGCAGATGCACGTCGAGGAAACGGGTGCGCTCGTCGGACAGTCCCGCACCGGGCAGTTCGTCCCGCAGCCGTCGCGCGGTGTGTGATAGATCACGGGGGTCGGGAGTCGGGGCGTTCTCGACCTTCCGCCGCAGCGCGGGATCGCCCGTGTAGGCGTCGACGAACCCTTCCTCGAGCCGGTCGAAAGCCAGGCCCAGCAGCAGATATTCGTTCACGAAGTCGTCGGCTCCCATACCGGCCGAGCCTAGTCGCTCGTCGGCGAGCCGACACAGGAGAACCCGCCGGAGTGGGGACCCCGGGGAGGCATCCGCCTGTGTCAGCGAGCACAATCCGTTACATGGACATGCAACGCCGCATCCGCCGCGCCACCGGGAAGCCGTGCCGATGGCTCGTCTGAACGAACCGAGCCCGTATGTCGAGTTCGACCGCAAGCAGTGGCGGACGCTGCGGAAGTCGACTCCCCTCGTCCTCACCGAGGACGAACTCATCGGGCTTCGGGGCCTGGGCGAGCAGATCGACCTCGCGGAGGTCGCGGAGGTGTACCTCCCCCTCGCCCGGTTGATCCACCTGCAGGTCGCAGCGAAGCAGCGGTTGTTCGCCGCGACCGCGACCTTCCTCGGGGAGAAGCATCCCGACCAGCAGGTGCCGTTCGTGATCGGTGTGGCCGGTTCGGTGGCGGTCGGCAAGTCCACCACGGCACGTGTGCTGCAGGCGTTGCTGGCACGCTGGGATCACCACCCGCGGGTGGATCTCGTGACCACCGACGGGTTCCTCTACTCCACCAAGGAACTGGTGCGGCGCAACATCATGCACCGCAAGGGTTTTCCCGAGAGCTACGATCGACGCAAGCTGCTGCGATTCGTCACCGAGGTCAAGTCGGGAGCGAAAGAGGTTGCGGCGCCGATCTACTCCCACATCTCGTACGACATCATCCCGGGCCAGTACCACATCGTGCGGCAGCCGGACATCCTCATCATCGAGGGCCTGAACGTGCTGCAGACCGGTCCGCGACTGATGGTCTCCGACCTGTTCGACTTCTCGATCTACGTCGACGCGCGCATCGAGGACATCGAGAAGTGGTACGTGGAACGCTTTCTCGCGCTGCGCAAGACGTCCTTCGCCGATCCCGAGGCGCACTTCCACCACTACGCGAACCTGTCGGACCGGGACGCGATGAGTGCCGCGAAGGAGATCTGGCACTCGATCAACCTGCCGAACCTGGTGGAGAACATCCTGCCCACGCGACCGCGCGCGACCCTGGTCCTGCGCAAGGACTCGGATCACGCCATCAACCGGCTCCGGTTGCGCAAGCTCTGACGCGGCCTGCCGCTCGGCCCTGCCTCAGGCGCCGAAGCGGCGGTGCTGTCAGGCGCCGAAGCGGCGGTGCCGTGCGGCGTAGTCGCGCAGCGCGCGCAGGAAGTCGACCCGGCGGAACTCGGGCCAGTACGCCTCGGTGAACCAGATCTCCGAGTAGGCGGACTGCCAGAGCAGGAATCCGGACAGTCGCTGCTCGCCGGAGGTACGGATCACGAGATCCGGATCGGGCTGGCCGGACGTGTAGAGGTGACTGTCGACGCCGTCGACGGTCACGGACTCGACGAGTTCCTCGCCGCGCAGCCCCTGCGCGTAGCGCACCCGCAGGAGCGACTGCACCGCATCGACGATCTCCTGGCGACCGCCGTACCCGACGGCGACGTTGACGTGCGTGCCCGTCCGGCCCGCGGTGCCGGCCGCGGCCTCGTGCAGTCGCTTGGCGTGGTCGGCCGGGAGAAGGTCGGTGGTGCCGACGATCTTCACGCTCCAGTTCTGACCGGGGGCGGAGATCTCCTCCACCACGTCGGAGATGATCTCGAGCAGAGCATCGAGCTCCTCCGGGTCGCGCCGGAGGTTCTCGGTGGACAGCAGGTAGATCGTCGCCGTCTCGATGCCGGCCGCGTCGCACCAGCTCAACAGCTCGGCGATCTTCTTGGCGCCCTCGCGGTGGCCGTGACTGACGTCGGTGAAGCCGTTCTCGCGCGCCCAGCGCCGATTGCCGTCGCACATCACCGCGACGTGTCGCGGATTCCGTGCTCCTTCGAGTTCCTTCAGCAGCCGGCGTTCGTAGAGCCGGTACAGCAATCCGCGGACGCTCACCCCGTCATCACCACGCGAGTCACATTACGCCCAGGCACAGGGAGGGTCGCGTCGGTGGTCACAGAGTCTCCCGGAGCGCGGTTCCACGCTGTAACGTGGCGACGGAACAAACCTACGGGTGCGTAGGTTACTGTCCGGTACCGGAAGGAGCGCACGCATGACGGCCTTCGGCCTCGAGGAACTGCCCGTCAAACCGCGGATGCGCGGATGGATCCACGCCTGGGCGTTCGGCGTGGCCGTCGTCGCCGGTGCCGCACTCGTCGCGGCAGCGGCCTTCCTCGCCGACCGTCCGGACGCCGTACTCCCGGCGACGGTCTACAGCCTCACCGTGTGCGGAGTGTTCGGAGTCAGCGCCCTCTACCACCGCCTGAACTGGGGTCCCCGGGCCCGCGTGTGGATGAAGCGCGCCGACCACTCGATGATCTTCGTGTTCATCGCCGGCAGCTACACCCCGTTCGCGACGCTCGCCCTACCCCCGGAGTCCGGGCGGCCGCTGCTGATCGTCGTGTGGGCGGGCGCACTGGCGGGCGTGGCTCTGAAGATGCTGTGGCCGACCGCGCCGCGCTGGGTCGGTGTGCCGCTGTATCTGTTGCTCGGATGGGCGATCGTGCCCGTCGCCGGACAGCTGGTCGCCGAGGTCGGTCTCGCCCCCATGCTGCTCCTGTTGGTCGGAGGGCTCTTCTACAGCGGAGGTGCGATCCTCTACGCCACCCGCTGGCCCGATCCGTGGCCCGCGACCTTCGGGCACCACGAGTTCTTCCACGCGGCCACGGTCATCGCTGCCCTGTGTCACGCGGTAGCGGTGTGGCTGGTGATTCTCGGTTGAAACCTCATGGGCCGCTTCGTGCAACTTCTCACACCACCTGAAGCAACCGGCACCCGTTTGTAGACTCGCGAGGGATGTCTATTCCGTTGCTCGCCTTCGAACTGACCGAGACCAACCGGGACTGGCTGATCCACCGGCCGCTGGCGATCGTGAGTTACATCGTCGTCGCGATCGCGCTCCGCTTCGTCCTCCACCGGCTGATCGACCGCATGACGAAGCCGCGCGAGAGATCCGGCAAGCCCCGCCGATCGTTCCTCGCGCCGCTGCAGGAACGCGCCGAACGCGCCATCGGTGATCCCTACGCGCGCGAACGCCGGATCCAGCGTGCCCAGACGATCGGCTCGGTGTTCAAGTCCGGTGTGTCGGTCGTCGTGCTCGTCTGGGTGGTGCTGCAGACGCTCGACACCCTCGGCTTCAACGTCGCGCCGTTCATCGCCTCGGCCGGTATCGCCGGTGTCGCGCTCGGTTTCGGTGCGCAGAACCTCGTCCGGGACTTCATCTCGGGCATGTTCATGCTGCTCGAGGACCAGTACGGCGTGGGCGACGTGGTGGACCTCGGCGACGCGGTGGGCACCGTCGAGTCGGTCGGTCTGCGCGTGACGACCGTCCGCGACATCGACGGCACCCTGTGGTTCTGCCGCAACGGCGAGATCCTGCGCGTCGGCAACATGAGCCAGGGCCACGCCGTCTCCGTGATCGACGTGCCGATCGCGCCGACCTCCAACGTCGACCGCGCCTGCCAGATCGCCCTGCGGGCCGTGCTCGACGGCGTCGAACGCGAGGACATCGCACCCGACGTCCTGGAGAAGCCCGAACTGCTCGGGGTCAACTCCGTGACGGCGGGTGCGGTGACGCTGCGGCTGACCGTGCGCGTGCGCGCCGGCAAGCAGTGGGCGATCCGCCGCAGCCTCACCCGCTCGGTGCTCGAGGCGTTCGATCAGAACGGCATCGAGTCGCCCAACCTCGCGGTCGCAGCTCCCGTGAGCAGCTAGACCCTCTCCGGCGAGCGCTCCACCACCGGATCCGCCTCGGTCCGCCGACCGGCGCGGATCCGGTCGAAGGCGATCACGAAGAGCAACGAGACAGCGCCCCAGATCGCGAACGTGACCAGGTGCGGACCGACGGTGTCGCCCCCGAAGTAGAGGATCGAGCGCACCGATTCCACGGCCGCCGGCATCGGCAGCACACCGTGCAGGAACCGGAAGACCTCCGGCGTCATGTACATCGACATCGCCCCGTTCGAGGCGGGCACACCGAGGAACATCAGGATGCCGACGGCGGGGATGACGGAGAGCAGCCCGAACAGACGGTGCAGCGCCAGCGTGAACATCGAGGTCGTGAACGTCGCGACGATCCCCACGCCCCACAGGGGCAGGAAGTGCCCGTCGACGGCTCCGGTGATCGGGTCGGCGATCACCCACAGGACGGCCGGCATGAACAGCGCCCACCCCGCGGAGATCGGCAGGAAGCGGCGCAGGACCATCGCGGCGGGCTGCGCGCCGCCGGCCACGACGACCACCATGAAGCCGGACATGATCCAGCCCATCGCGACGTAGAGCGTCACCGTGCCCATCGTGTCGGAGCCCGGCAGCGGCGTCATGTTCTCGACGGTGAGCGGCAGCTGCATGCCGCCCGCGACCTGCTCGAAGACCCGCTGCACGACCTGCTGCTGGCTCATGCCCGCAGCCTCGTTGGTGATGAGGGTCGCGGTCGGGGACGCCGCGGACGGCAGGACGAACGCCGCGACGATCTCGCGATCCCGGACGTCGGCGCGCGCTGCCTCGATCGAATCCGAGGTCCGCAGGTCGAACAGGCCGGACATGTTCTGCTCGAGCCCGGCGACCGTCTGTTCGGCCTGTTCGGTGCTCGCGGCGACGACGGTGACGGGCATGTCGCGCGGCGTCGGCTGGTACATCGCGCCGAGCATGATCGACAGCATCAGCACGACCATCGCGAACGGGAAGAACGCGAGGGTCAGGTACCGGACGCGGTTGCTCTCCGGACGCGGTCCGGGCGTGAGCGACGGCATCGTGATCTCGGGATCACCGGCGTCGGGGTTGCGGCGACGCTTCAGGGCATCGACCCCGAGGGTCGCGGCGAGCGCAAGCACCGCACCGATCACCAGCACCAGGAGGTGCCCGCCGACCCCGTCGCCGCCGAAGTAGACGACCGACCGCAGCGACTCACCGGCGGCCGCGGTGGGCAGGAAGCCGTGCAACCACGGGTAGATCGACGGCAGTGCGTACACCGACATACCCAGATTCGACGCGGGGACGCCGAGGACCATCACGAAGAGCATGCCTACCAGGACCGCCATCGGTCCGAGGATCCGGGTGAGGAACAACTGCACCGAGCCCACGGCGAAGATGGACAGCCAACTGATTCCCAGCAGCGTCGCGGTGGGGCCCTCGACCGCGCCGAGGATCGGTCCGGCGACGAGCCACACGAGCGTGCCGATCAGCACCGACCAGCCTGCGAGCAGGGGCACGATGCGACGGAAGCGCAGCAGCTCGGGCGAGTTGGACAGCATGATGCTCAGCGGCATGTAGCCCGCGAGCATCAATGCCTGCGCCATGAACATCACGCCCAGACCGGCCATGTCGTGGTCCCGTAGCGGAGCCAGGTCCTCGGCCGTGAGGTCGAGACCCGATCCGATGATCGGCGGGGCCACCAGACCGGTGACCATGTTCGACTGCGAGGCCCCGGCGGCGCCGGCGGTGTACACGGTGGCGGTGCCCGCGTCGGACAGCGAGACGGCGCCCGCGACCTCCCGGGAGAGCACGAGGTCGCGTGCCCGGTCGTCGGTCCCGACGACGCGGACGTCGACCGCCTCCGGATCGGCGCCCTCGAGTGCGCGGGCGAAGTCGTAGGCCTGCTGCTGCGACGATCCGGCGACGGCGATCGGCATGTCGTGCGGGGCCGGTGCGTGCATCGCGTACAGATAGCCGGTGATCATCATGCCGACCATCAACAGCGGCATCACGAAGATCGCGACGTAACGCCCGATCTGTTCCTTGCGGGCGCGGGCGAGCTCGGCCTCGGTCGGGCCGTCACCTCCCGGTGGATCGTTCTTCTCGGTCGTAGCGGTGTCGGTCACTGACGAACTCCTCGATATCCGGTCATGGACTGAACGCTTCCCGGCCGGTACCGGCAACTCGGAAATACGCTGACTGACTTAAAAAGCTACGCCGCGTGTCTTAAAGTGGACAACCTGAGACACTGGTGACGTTCGTCCCACCCACCGATGAGCCGTACGGCAGAACGAGAGAGCAGCGGGTTCCAGCGTGAGCACCTACGGCGACCAGGCACGGCGAGCACTACTCGACTCCGCGGAGGAACTGTTCGCGACCTACGGCGTCGACGGGGTCTCGAACCGGCGCATCGCCGAGCACGCGGGCAACGCGAACCACTCGGCCGTCAACTACCACTTCGGGAGCAGGGACGAACTCGTCCGCGCGATGGTCACCCGCTACGCCGAGGACACCCGCCGACGACGAGCCGAACTCGTCGGCCTGCTCGGCCCCGAACCGGGACTGCGCGACTACCTGAGCTGCCTCGTCGTCCCGTTCACCGATCAGCTCGCATCGATGCCCGTCCCCAGTTGGCGCGCCCGGTTCCTCCGACAGCTCCGGACGGTCCCCTCGATGGTCGACATCGTGGGCCGCAGCGTCGTCGAGGATCCCCATCTGGACGCTCTGATCGAACGGGCCAGGGCGTGCGTCGCCGACATCCCCGACGGTGTGATCACCGGTCGGTCGTGGCTGCTGGGGAAACTCGTCGTGGACGCGTGCGCCGACTACGAAGCACGGCTCGAACGGGAACGGGTGGAACCCGACTGGACGGGTTTCGCCCTGTTCCTCGTCGATGCGATCGCCGGAATGTTCGAAGCGCCGGTGACGAGCGTGGGCGATTTCCTCGGCTCGCGCACCGTCTCCGCATGGCCGTGACAGGTCAGACCGCGGCGAGGACCTCGCGCAGTTCCGTCGCCGTCGTCACCGGCCGATCGCACACGAAACCCCTGCACACATAGGCCGCGGACGCTCCGTCGACGAGCGGCCGACCGTCGAGCAGCGGCGACGAGTCCGGTTCGCCACCCACGACGACCGCTCCCCCAGGCGCGATCCGGCGCGCGAGGTCCAAGAGTTCGCCCCCACCCACGACGGCGACCTGCAGCGGACCGCGCACCGACGCCTCGGCCACGGTCAGCCAGTGCCCTCCGGCACGCGGCGCCTTCTCGAGCAGGATCGACGCCGCCGACAGCGACAGCGCGGCGGCGTCGGCGTAGCGGGGGTCGTCGTGCACGAGCGCGGACAGACCGAGCAGCGCCTCGGCGATCAGCGAGGCCCCCGACGGCGTCGCCCCGTCGACCGGATCGCGCGGCCGGGCGACCAGCGATTCGGCGTCGTGCGCGGTGTCGAACCAGCTCCCTGGACGATCCGGATCCGCGAACTGCGTGAGCGCGACGTCGGCGAGTTCTCGCGCGCGCTCGACCCAGCTCCTGTCCCCGGTCCCCTGATGGACGGCGAGCAGTGCGGTGACGAGCGCTCCGTAGTCCTCGAGCACGCCCGAGGGAGATCCGACGACACCTCCGAGCGACGCGCGGCGCAGTCGTCCGTCGACGAGGTGCCGGTCGAGCAGGAACCGCGCGCACCTCGCCGCAGCGTCGATCCAGGCGGGTTCGCCCAGTGCGACGCCGGCCTCGGCCAGTGCGGTGATGGCGAAGCCGTTCCAGGCGGTGACGACCTTGTCGTCGCGCCCGGGTTGCGCGCGATCCTGCCGGGCCGCGAACAGGCGGGCCCGCACGTCGGCGAGACGGGTCGGATCGTCGGGCTCGTCGAGCAGCTGCAACACCGAGGTGCCGTGCTCGAAGGTGCCGCCGGGAGTGACGGTGAAGGCCTCCGCGGCCCACCGGCCGTCCTCCGCGCCGAGCACCTCGACGAGCTGGTCGGGAGTCCACACGTAGGTCAGGCCCTCGACCCCGTCTGTGTCGGCGTCGAGCGCCGAGGCGAATCCGCCGTCCGTGGTGAGCAGGTCGCGTAGCAGGAACTCGGCGGTCTCCCGGGTGACCCGCGTCGGCAGTTCCGCGCCGGTCACCCGCGCGAGGTGCGCGTACAGCCGCAGGAGCAGCGCGTTGTCGTAGAGCATCTTCTCGAAGTGCGGCACCGTCCAGGCGACGTCGACGCTGTAGCGGGCGAAACCGCCACCGAGCTGGTCGTAGATCCCACCTCGCGCCATCGCGTCGGTCGTGCGCTCGACGAGACCGAGCGTGTCGGCGGAGCGCGTGCGCTCGTATCCGCGCAGCAGACCCTCGAGCAGGTTGGACGGCGGGAACTTGGGTGCACCCCCGAAGCCACCGTGTTCGCGGTCCTCGTCGGTGGCGATCGCAGCGGCTGCCGCGTCGAGTAGGGGCGCCTCGACGGCGGCTTCCCCGACGGGCAGTCCCCCGCTGCTGCGACGGAGCTCGGTGGCCACGGCGTCTGCGGCCTGCGTGACCTCGTCGCGACGGTTGCGCCAGGTCTCGGTGATGGCCTCGAGCAGTTGGACGAAGGACGGCATGCCGCCGCGCGGCGTGTTCGGGTAGTACGTGCCGCAGTAGAAAGGGGAACCGTCCGGGGTGAGGAAGCAGGTCATCGGCCAGCCGCCCTGACCGGCCATGGCGACGGTCGCGTTCATGTAGACCGCGTCGATGTCCGGCCGTTCCTCGCGGTCGACCTTGATGCACACGAAGTTCTCGTTCATGACGGCAGCCGTGGCCTCGTCCTCGAACGACTCGTGTGCCATGACGTGACACCAGTGGCAGGCCGCGTACCCGATCGACAGCAGGATCGGCACGTCGCGCTCGCGCGCCTCCGCGAGCGCGACGTCGCCCCATTCCTGCCAGTGGACCGGATTGTCGGCGTGCTGCCTCAGATAAGGGCTCAGGGCGTCGGCCAGTCGGTTCGCCATGCCCCCACGCTACGGAAGGAGCATCGTCGGTGACGGCCGGTCGTCAGCTTCCCTTGGTGGGTTCCGGACGTTCCGGACCGGTGGCCTTCGTGCCGCCGGCCTTCTCCTCCTCGGCACCGCCGGGGATCGCACCCGGCAGCGTGCCGTCGTCCACGGCCTGGTCGGGTTCGGGATGCTCCGGCTGGAAGTTCTCGGGCAGCTTCTTCAGCCGCTTGTTCATGTTCCAGATCAGCAGAGCGGTCGCGACCAGCAGGACCACCACGATGGCCAGTCCGAGCGGGGACGCCTTGCCGAACTCGGGGCCGGTCGGCTCCTGAGCCAGAATCTCGACGGCCAGAACATCGACCGCGAGCGTGCCTATCGTCATTTGCCCTGTCCGTCCTCGATGCCCGCGAACAGATCCGTCTCGGGAAGCTCCGTGCTCACGCGGGTCTTGGCCAACTCGAACTCCTCGGTCGGCCACACCTTCTGCTGGATGTCCAACGGCACCGCGAAGAACGATCCGTTGGGGTCGATCTGGGTGGCGTGGGCCCGCAGCGCGTCGTCGCGCTTCGGGAAGTAGTCGCCACAGGTGATCTGGGTGGTCACGCGCCCCATGATGTCGCCCTGCTCGGTGCGCCACTTGTTGAGCCACTGCTCCATCGGGAACGGCTCCCCGCGACGCTCGTACTCCTCGCGGAACAGCTCGAGCCGCTTACGGATGAACCCGTGCGAGTAGTAGAGCTTGCTCACCGCCCAGGGCTCGCCCAGCTCGGGATGGAAATCCGGATCCGCGGCCGCTTCGTAGGCCGCGACCGACACCTCGTGGCACCGGATGTGGTCGGGGTGCGGGTAGCCGCCGTTCTCGTCGTAGGTGGTCATGACGTGGGGGCGGAACTCGCGCACCGACTGCACGAGCCGGCGGACCGGTTCGTCGAGCGGGATCGCCGCGAAGCAGCCCTCCGGCAGCGGAGGCTTCGGGTCGCCCTCGGGCAGTCCGGAGTCGACGAAGCCGAGCCACTGCTGCCGCACCCCGAGGATGCGGGCCGCCTCGGCCATCTCCTCCTGGCGCACCTCGCTCATGCGCTCACGGATGCCGGGCACGTCCATGGCGGGATTCAGGATGTCGCCGCGCTCTCCGCCCGTGAGCGTGACCACCAGGACCTCGTGCCCCTCGGCCGAGTACCGGGCCATCGTGGCCGCGCCCTTGCTCGACTCGTCGTCGGGATGGGCGTGCACGGCCATGAGCCGTAGTCCGCTCACGTGTATTCCTCCACCTCACGTCGTCTGCTTCGCCGGAACCGACCCTGCGCCCGCGTCGCGGTCGCTTCGGATCCGTCCTCTATAGTTCCACCTGATAATTCCGACGTCAGCCGTGACCCTGCGGCGACGCCCGATCCATCGTTCCGCTGTGAAAGCAAAGTGATGAGCAACACCGTGCCCACCGACCGGTACCCCTCCTCCCGGTACCCCGGACCCCGCGTGTCGACACGCGGCAAGCGCTGGGGTTTCACCATCGCCGGTCTGCTCGCGGGACTCGTCGTGGCGTTCGTTCTGTTCCAGAACAACTCGGCTCCGATCGAGTCGGAGGTCGTCGCCTTCGAGATCATCGACGACAGCACCATCGACATCCAGCTCAAGGTCACGCGCGACGATCCGTCCGAGGACGCCGTCTGCATCATCCGGGCCCGGTCGAAGGACGGCAGCGAGACCGGACGGCGCGAGGTGCTCATCCCGGCATCCGATTCGCAGACGGTCGTGCTGACCTCCACGGTCAAGACGTCACAACGCCCCGGAATGGGCGACACCTACGGCTGCGCCACCGAGGCCCCCGAGTACCTCCGCGCACCCTAGGAACCTGCCGCGACCAGCGTCTTCCTGCGCTTTCCCGGAGCAGCGGCGGGAGTGATGCTAAAATAGCCGGATACACGGTTCCACCCTTTGGGGCCGTGTATTGCTGCATAAGAGCATCAACAGACAGTACGACTTCCGTTCAGCCTGACAACAAGGGGGGACGACGGGGGTCGTGCTGTCGCGGTCGTTGCATGTGCACGACTTGTCCACGGAGCCGGGGGCTCCAACCCGAAGGAAGTGATCGAGGATGACCGAGACCCAGGTGACCTGGCTGACGCAGGAGTCGTACGACCGGCTCAAGGCCGAGCTGGACCAGCTCATCGCGAATCGTCCTGTCATCGCCGCCGAGATCAACGAGCGTCGCGAGGAAGGCGACCTCAAGGAGAACGGTGGCTACCACGCGGCCCGCGAGGAACAGGGCCAGCAGGAAGCCCGTATCCGTCAGCTCCAGGAGCTGCTGGGCACCGCCAAGGTCGGCGTCGCTCCGACCGAATCCGGCGTCGCCCTCCCCGGTTCCGTCGTCACCGTCTACTACGCCGGCGACGAGACCGACACGGAGACGTTCTTGATCGCGACCCGCGAGGAAGGCGCCCGCAACAGCGAGCTCGAGACCTACTCCCCCAGCTCGCCCCTCGGTGGCGCCCTGATCGACGCGAAGGTCGGCGAGACCCGCGAGTACACGCTGCCCAACGGCAACACCATGAAGGTGACCCTGGTGAGCGCTGAGCCCTACCGCGGCTGATCCCTCCGCAGACGAAGGCCCGACCGGATTCTCCGGTCGGGCCTTTCGCGTGTTCACGGCAGGTATCAGAAGATGCGCCGCGCCTTCATATCGGGGAAGACCGGCCCCACCCGCACGACGTCGCCGGTGGTGGGTGCGTGCACCATCTGCCCGCCACCGATGTAGATGGCGACGTGACCCGGTCCCCCGGCCTGCCAGTTGCCGAACAGCAGGTCGCCGGGGCGCGCCGCGTACAGCGGCACCTCGGTGCCGATGTGCCACTGTGTCTCGGACGTGCGCGGCAGCGTGATGCCCGTCGCGGCGAAGACCGCGTACGATGTCAGGCCGGAACAGTCGAAACCGCCGCCGGACGGCCCGTTGATGTTGCCGCCACCCCAGACGTACGGCAGGCCGAGGTACTTGAACGCCAGGTCGACGATGCGATTACCGATGTCGCCGGCCCCGCCTCCGATGCCCAGACCCAGGAACGGCGAGAGCATGCGAGCGAAGACGTGCTCGGTCGCGCGGATCTTGGCGACGTAGGGCTTCGTCTGGTTCTCGTAGTCGGGATGACCGGACGGCATGCCACCCGAGCGTTTCACCGCGCCGACGCCGGCGTTGTAGGCCGCGAGGGTCAGATCGAGGGTGTCGCCCTCGACCAGACCGCGCTTCTTCCAGTCGTCGATGAGCTTGTAGTTGTCGCACAGGAGGTTGCCCGACGCCATGACCGGGTCGGCGATACCGAGGACGTCGGCCTTGCCGTCACCGTCGGCGTCCTTGCCGTACTGGTCCCAGGTGCCGGGCATGAACTGTCCCGGACCGCGGGCGCCGACCGGCGAGACCGGCGCGGTCGGGCCGTACCGGAAACCGTTCTCGGCGGAGTAGAGGGCCGCGAGGACCGGCGCGGAGATCCCGTCGCACAGTTCGCCGGCCTTCTTCAGCCACGGCGCGAACACGGCGATCGCACCGATGGGTGCGAGTCGCGTTCCGGGAAGGATCGCCGGGATCGACGGCAGTGCGATCCCGGTGCCGGGGATCGTGGGACCCGGTTGCGGGTTCCCGACCGCGCCGCTCGCCGGCGGTTGGACCGGTATCCCGAAGGGCCCGGGCCGGGCGGCCGGCGGTTCGGGCGCCAGCGCGGGCGGAGCCGCTTCCGGATCGGCGGGGTGCAGTGCCGCGGCCGCCTCCTCGGGCAGATGCGGCTCGATCGCCCCCGCGACCGCCGTCGTCGCATCCGCGACCGCCTGTTGGGCTCCCTGCTGCATCGGCTCCGGCAACGACGCGACGAAATTCGCCACGTCCGTGTCGGCGTTCTCCGCAGTTGCTTCGAACGACTCGATCGCCCCGTTGATCTGATCCTTGATCTCTGCTGGTAAGTCCACGCCCTGAACGAGCGCACTTGCTGCCGTAGCCACTGCCACGATGACCGCAGACGGGTCCACCGACATCCGCTACCCCCACATCCATCCATCAACCGCTCTCACCGTAGCTGTGAGGTCGATCACCAGTACGGCTTCCGGATGTTCTTATCACATATATTCAGGAACACGTTCTAGTATTGGGACCAGTGGGATCCGTGTTTCCCGAGTGACCAGAGTTACGGCTCCGGATAGAAGTCCGCCGCATCAGGGTGAGTCAGGACGTCCATGATGTCCACCGGATCGACCGTGTCCTCGGCGAGCAGCGCGACGAGCGTGTCCCGCTGGTCCTCCGTCACCGGTTCGCAGCCGCCGGGCATCACCCATCGGCCCTCACCCACCGGCATCACGCGGGCGCACAGCAACGTGCCGGCGGGCACCTCACCTGCGAGCCAGGGCGCGGACACCTCCACCACACGATCGCTGCGCACGTCGCGCAGCGTGAGCGACTCCTCCGGCGCACTCGCCTCGACCTCGAAGACCGAACGCTCGACCGCCAGCCACGAGCGGGCGAGCTCCGCCTCGTCCTCGGGCAGCAACTCCCCGCGACGCTCGACGAAATCCGCGAACGCGCCGGCATCGAAGAGCAGGACGTCCTCGACGAGCGGATCGGCGACGGCCTCGGCCACCGCATCGTCGTCCCCGTAGCCCGAGCGGGCCTCCGCCAGCGCGACCCGCTGTTCCGCCCATCCGGGTTCCAGGGCGTGCATGGCCGCCTTCATGTACAGCCAGTCGGACCGCTCCTCGAGCGAGTGGTCGGCGCGCCCGAGATGGCACGCCTTGTACTTGCGGCCCGACCCGCACCAGCAGCGGTCGTTGCGGCCGAGCCCCGGGACCTCCTTCGGCCGGTACCGTTCGAGCACTTCGTGGAGGGGATGTTCGTCGCCGCCCGGCACCCGGGCGAGCAGGGACAGCCCGCGGATCGCGTCCCCGCGATCGGAGGCGAAGCGCGCGAGGTCGAACAACGGCAGGTCGAAGGCGGAGTCGAGATCGGCCGAACGCTCGTAGTGCCGTTCGGCTTCCGTGAGGCGTCCGGTCGCTTCGGCCGCGCGACCGGCGATCCAGTGCGCTGCCCCCGCCGCGCGTCGCGGCGCATGGTCGAGCAGCCACAGCGCGGCCTGTTCGATCGCCTCGGGCGCGAGTTTCTCCCCCACCAGTTCGTCGTAGACGGTCTCGGCGATCTCGGGATCGGACAGCACCGAGTACAGACCGGATTTCCCCACGGCGAAACGCTCGTCGAGTTCGGCGTCGTCGCCGCGTTCGAGGGCTTCGACCAGCGACGCGAACAGGGCCACGCCGGGCACGGCGTCGACGGGGATCCCGAGCTGTTCGGCATAGATCTCGAACATCGCCCGGTCGGAGTATCCGTCGAAGTCGAAACCGTTCGGTGCCACCAGGTCTCCGCTGCGGGCCAGACCGGCTCCGGCGAGCAGTTCCCCGAGGGGCAGGGACGGCGTGGAGAACGCGTCCGGCGTGTCGGCGAGCACGTCGAGGAAGGCGCCCTCGAGGCTCGCCACCTGCTCGCGGGCGATGGTCTGTTCGAGCGCGTGCACGAATTCACTCTCACTGCTCCGGACTTCGTCGTCGATCGGAGCGAACGACAGACGACCGTCCCGCGCGGTGAGCGCGAGCAGATCTCCCGGCTCGTGACCCGACAGTGCCTCTTCGGGAAAGACGATCGTCTCCTTGCGGAAGATTCCACCCGAATCCGTATCGTTCTGCGCGGCAGCAGCTTCGGATCCACCGGGCTGCACGAGATCGAACTCGTCGTCGTCGGAGACGAGCAGCAGGAGCGGTTCGATGTCGTCGACCGGGATCGCGTGCCGATCGAGTTCGTCCGCGGTGAGTCGGTGTGTCAGCGTCCTGCCCTCGAACAGCGCATCTGTCGCCGCGACACGGTCGTCGGACAACCACATCAGCAGCGGATGCGGTTCCGACTGTTCGAGATCGATCATCACCTGCTCGGCGGAGCCGAATCCGTGCTCCTCGAGATGATCGGCCACCTCGTCGATCGTCATGGGTCCGTGGCTCCGTACCGTATCGAGCACGGTGTCCCACAGGGCGGATTCGGGATGTTCGCTGTCCGTCACCACGTGATCGTACGGCCCCCGGCAGTGCTTCCGGGGGCTATGCGGTTCCTTCCGCAGGTCGCCGTCACGCGTCACGCATCGCAGGCGACCTCCGATCGGGCGCGGGCCCAGCCGGCCGGCGTCGGCGACGGTCATGGCTCCGACTCTTCCGAAACGGAGGGCGACGCGTCGATGTTTTTCCCGATCGAAACGAGAAGAAGGCGCCCTTCGGGACGCCTTCTTCTCGTGTCTTCTACGGCCGGTGTGTCAGCCGAGCGCCTGTTCGACGTCGGCGAGCAGGTCGGCGGCATCCTCGATGCCCACCGACAGCCGGACGAGATCCTCGGGGACCTCGAGCAGCGACCCGGCGGTGGAGGCGTGGGTCATCGCACCCGGATGCTCGATGAGCGACTCCACGCCACCGAGCGACTCGGCGAGGGTGAAGATCTCGGTGCGCTTGCAGAAGTCCAGCGCGGCCTGGCGGCCACCGGCGAGGCGCACGGAGATCATGCCACCGAAGCGACGCATCTGCTGTGCCGCGTACTCGTGGCCCGGGTGCGATTCGAGACCCGGGTACAGCACCTTGGTCACGGCGGAGTGACCCGACAGGAAGTCGACGAGCTTCTCGGCGTTGTCGGAGTGCTTTTCCATCCGCACCGCGAGCGTCTTGATGCCGCGCAGCGTGAGGAAGGCGTCGAACGGGCCCGGCACAGCGCCCGCACCGTTCTGCAGGAACGCGAAGGCGGCGTCGAGTTCCTCGTCGTTCGTCACCAGCGCGCCACCGACGACGTCGGAGTGACCACCGATGTACTTGGTGGTCGAGTGCAGCACGACGTCGGCGCCGAAGGCCAGCGGCTGCTGCAGGTACGGCGACGCGAAGGTGTTGTCGACGACGATCTTGGCACCACCCTCGTGCGCGATGTCGGCGAGCGCCGAGATGTCGCCGATGTTGAGCAGCGGGTTGGTGGGCGTCTCCACCCACACGAGCTTGGTGTTCGGGCGCACGGCCGCGCGCACCTCGTCGGCGTCGTTGATCGCGGCCGGGGTGTATTCGATCCCCCACTGCGTGAACACCTTGTCGATGAGACGGAAGGTGCCGCCGTAGGCGTCGTTGGGGATGACGAGGTGGTCGCCCGGACGCAGCACCGAACGGAGCAGGCAGTCGGTGGCGGCCATGCCCGAGCCGAACGCCCGGCCGTAGGTGCCGTTCTCGAGCGCGGCGAGGTTCGCCTCGAGGGGACGACGGGTGGGGTTGCCGGTGCGGGCGTACTCGAAGCCGCTGCGCATCTCGCCGACGCCGTCCTGGGCGAAGGTCGACGACGCGTAGATCGGCACGTTGACGGCACCGGTCTGGGGGTCGGGCTCGTACCCGGCGTGGATGGCGCGGGTCGCGAAACCGTGCTGGTTCTGGTCTGTCATGAAGATCTGTGTCCTATCGGCCTTGAGAGATGAATCCGAGCAGGTCGTGGCGGGTGATGACGCCGACGGGCTTGCCGTCGTCGATCACCATGAGCGCATCGGTGTCGCCGAACGCCTTCGTGGCGGCGTCGATCGACTCGCCCACACCGATGTTCGGCAGCGGCGGGCTCATGTGCTTCTCGACCGGATCGGCGAGATGCGCGCGACCCTCGAAGACCGCGCTGAGCAGTTCGCGCTCGCTGACCGAACCGGCCACCTCACCCGCGGTGACGGGCGGTTCGGCGCCCACGACCGGCATCTGCGAGACGCCGTACTCGCGGAGGATCTCGATGGCGTCGCGCACCGTCTCGGACGGGTGGGTGTGCACGAGGTCGGGCAGGTCGCCGCTCTTGCCGCGCAGCACGTCGCCGACGGTGGAGTCGTCGGGCTTGCCGTCGAGCGGCGCGCGGAGGAAGCCGTAGCTGGCCATCCACTTGTCGTTGAAGATCTTCGACATGTAGCCGCGACCACCGTCGGGCAGCAGCACGACGACGACCGCGTCGGGGCCCTCACGCTCGGCGACCTGCAGTGCGGCGACGACGGCCATGCCGCACGAACCGCCGACGAGCAGGCCTTCCTCGCGGGCGAGACGACGGGTCATCTCGAACGAGTCGGCGTCGGAGACCGCGATGATCTCGTCCGGGATCGACGGGTCGTAGGCGGAGGGCCAGAAGTCCTCACCGACACCTTCGACGAGGTACGGCCGGCCGGTGCCGCCCGAGTACACCGAGCCCTCGGGATCGACGCCGACGACCTTCACCGCACCGTTGGAGACCTCCTTGAGGTACCGGCCGGTGCCCGAGATGGTGCCGCCGGTGCCGACGCCCGCCACGAAGTGCGTGATCTTGCCGTCGGTGTCGTTCCAGATCTCCGGGCCGGTGGTCTCGTAGTGGCTCGCCGGGCCACCCGGGTTGGAGTACTGGTTCGGCTTCCAGCCGCCGGGGAGCTCGCGGGCGAGACGGTCGGAGACGCTGTAATAGCTGTCGGGGTGCTCCGGCGGGACGGCGGTCGGGCACACGACCACCTCGGCGCCGTAGGCTCGCAGCACGTTGCGCTTGTCCTCGCCGACCTTGTCGGGACACACGAACACGCACTTGTAGCCGCGCTGCTGCGCGACCAGGGCCAGGCCGATGCCGGTGTTGCCGGAGGTGGGCTCGACGATCGTCCCGCCCGGCTTCAGTTCGCCCGACGCTTCGGCCGCATCGATCATCTTCACCGCGATGCGGTCCTTGGAGCTACCGCCGGGATTGAGGTATTCGATCTTCGCCGCTACGAGCCCCGATCCGGGTTTCACCACCGTGTTGAGCTTGACGAGGGGGGTGTTTCCGATGAGGTCGATGACGGAATCCGCAATGCGCATGACTCCATGTTCCCACGTCGTGACTTTCCGGCAGGGTGACGGTGTACACCCCCCTCGGAAACGCCTCCGGCAAACACCCCGGCGAAACGACGAAGACCCCGGACCGTGGTCCGGGGTCTTCGTGGCGTACTGCTAGTCGTTCTGGAAGTAGCTGAGCAGTCGCAGGATCTCGACGTACAGCCACACCAGGGTGACGGTCAGGCCGAGGGCGACACCCCAGGCGGCCTTCTCCGGGGCCTGTGCGCGGATCAGCTGATCTGCGGAGTCGAAGTCCAGCAGGAAGCTGAACGCCGCGATGCCGATGCACACGAGGCTGAAGATGATGGCGATCGGGCCGCCGTCGCGCAGGCCCAGGCCACCGTCGATGAAGAAGCCGGCGATGAGGTTGCCCAGCGCCAGGACCAGGACACCGACGAGGGCGCCGACGATCATGCGGGTCAGGCGCGGCGTGACGCGGATGGCGCCGGTGCGGTACACGACGAGCATGCCGAAGAACACGCCGAAGGTACCGAGGACGGCCTGCGCGATCAGGGTCGCGCCGCCCGCGCCACCGAACGTGATGTCGGTGAACATGAACGACAGCGCGCCGAGGAAGAAGCCTTCCGCCACCGCGTAGGCGAGGACGATCGCCGGGTTGTCCATCTTGCGGCCGAACGTCGCGACCAGCACGAGGACGAGACCGATCAGACCGCCGCCGATGACGAACGGAGCTGCCAGGCCGACGTTGGAGTTGACCAGCACGTAGGAGATGAGTGCCGAGACGGCGAGCACACCGAGCGTGATGCCGGTCTTGGTGACGACGTCGTCGATGGTCATCGTCCGCTGGTCGGTGGGGCGTGCCCACGGATCCGTCTGCGGCTGACCGAATTGCTGAGTGACCTGCGCGGCGCCCGCCGTCGCAGAGCCGAACGTGGCGTATCCGCCGCCCTCTTGCTTGGGCAGGTTGCGGAACACCGGGTTACTGGTGGTGCGCACCGTGCACTTCCCTTCTCGTGGTCGCTTCTGTCCGTTCAACGAGGCAGTGACCTCACGAGTTCCCGTTTCGTCGAGAAAGCTCGGACGAAACGGACTCTACCGGCTCCGCACCGACCGGGTCACGGTGAACTTGCGGTTGCGTCCCTCGACGCGGGTCGGCCCGACGATGCGCATCAACGCGGGGCGGTAGTCGAGATGGCGGTTGTAGACCGTCCACGTCTGTCCTCCCGGGCGGAGGATCCGGGCCGCGGCGTCGAACATCTTGTGGGCCGCGCCGGTGTGCACAGCGGCGCCGATATGGAAGGGCGGATTGCACACCACGAGGTCGACCGACCCCGCAGCGATCGTGCTCGCGGCGTCGTCGCGGAGCGTGTCGATCCGGTCGGCGAGCCCGTTCGCGGCGGCCGTCTCCGCGGCGGAGGCGACGGCGGCGGCGGATTGATCGGTCGCGATCACCCGGATCTCGGGCAGCTGCCGGGCGAGCATCGCGGCGAGGATGCCGGTGCCGCAGCCGAGGTCCACGGCGAGCCTCGCGTCCGTGTCGTTGCGAGGCAGTCCGAGATCCGGGAAGTGATCGAGGAGGAAGCGGGTGCCGATGTCGAGGCGCGGGCCGGCGAAGGCGGCTCCGTGCGCGACGACGGTGAGGTCGAGTTCGTCGAGCCGCTCGCGGACGGGATACGAGGCCGGTCCGGGAGTTGCTCTGCGCGCGGTGAGCACCCGCGACTTCTGTCGTCCCCGGGACGCGCGCACCTCGGCGAAGGACGCACCGAGGACGTCGTTCATCGCGAGGCCGATGTGCTTGTCGCGGCCACCGGCGAACACGACGACCTCGGGGTCGGCGTGGCGGGCCACGGTCTCGGCGATCTCGGTCAGTGCCGAGAGCGAACGGGGAAGGCGCAGCAGCACCACCCGGGCGCCGGTGAGCAGGTCGGCGTCGAGTCCGCACGAACGGTAGCGGTCGGTGAGATCCTCACGCTCGGCGTTCGCAGCGAGGGCGCGCTCGGCCACCACCGAGTCCTGATGCACCCGGATCCGCTCCGCGCCGAACCGGACGGCCGCACCCAGGGTCAGGGCGCCGTACTGGTCGTCGACGATCACGACCGTGCCCGGCGCGGCGGACTCCAGGGCGGGAGCGGCTTCGTCGAGGAGCAGGCGATCGGCCCCGTCGACGGCGAACAGGTTGGGCGCTTCCACATCCGGGAAGCGCCTCAACCTGTCGTACAACTCGTCGATCAACACTCGACCGTCAGCACTCGCCCTTTCCGGCGTTCTCGATGGCACGCAGGGTGTCGGCCTGCTCCTCTTCGCTGAGGTCCTGCCAGGCCGGGAGCTGCTGCTGGGCGTCGGCGACGGCCTGGGCCGCGGCCGCGCGGTCCTGGCCCCACTCCTCGAGCTCGTCGAGGTAGGGCAGCAGAGCCTCGCAGTTCTCCTCGTAGCTCTTGCCGAGTTCGACGCTGGTACCCGAGGTGCCGGCCTCCACCGAAGCCGAGGTGGTCGTCGTGGTGGTGGTCTCCTCGGCCGAGTCGGATCCGTCCGAGGATCCACACGCCGCCGCAAGCAGGACCACACCTGCACCGAACAGCGCCGCGAGAGTCTTCTTCATCTATGTCCCACTTCTGGTCGCAGTGTCGTTTCGTCCGTTCCCGGTGAGGCACCGTGGTCCGGCCGGACCACGTTAGACCAGGGGCGACGCACGATCTGCAGCGGGCGTGCACATTTCGAGACTATCCTGGGGAAACGGCTTCCCGAGGTGATTGCGCCGATGACCGAGAACGATCCGGCCGCCACTCAGCGCGCGCCGATTGTCGACGTCGCAGAGACCGACATCGTGCGCGCGCTGCACGATGCCGGTTTCACCGACGCCGTGGAGATCGGCCGCGGCGGCTTCGGTGTGGTCTACCGCTGCCGGCAGGCCGAACTCGACCGCGACGTCGCGGTGAAGGTGCTGCGGCGCTCCCCCGAACCCGCCGATCTCGAACGCTTCCTGCGCGAACAACGCGCGATGGGACGACTCTCCGGCCACCCCAACATCGTCACCGTGCTGCAGGCCGGCGCGACGGACACGGGTCTGCCCTATCTGGTGATGCACTATCACCCGCACGACTCCGTCGACACCCGCATCCGGCGGCACGGTCCGATCACCTGGCCGGAAGCGGTCCGGATCGGGGTGAAGGTCGCCGGTGCGCTCGAGACGGCCCATCGTTCCGACGTCCTGCACCGCGACATCAAGCCCGGCAACATCCTGCTCACCGAATACGGCGAACCGCAGCTGACGGATTTCGGTATTGCCCGCATCGGCGGCGGCTTCCGCACCACTGCCGGGGAGATCACCGGCTCCCCCGCGTTCACGGCCCCCGAGGTGCTGCGCGGTCACGCCCCGACTCCGGCCGCCGACGTCTACGGCCTTTCCGCGACCCTGTTCGCGGCGATCACCGGTCACGCGGCCTTCGAACGGAAGGAGGGCGAGAAGATCGTCGCGCAGTTCGTGCGCATCACCTCCGAGCCCGTCCCCGACCTGCGCGGCGAGGGCATCCCCGACGACGTGTGCGAGGTCCTCGAGCGCGGCATGGCGACCGAGGCCGAGGACCGGCCGCAGACGGCCGCCGAGTTCGGCGATCTGCTCCGCGACGTCCAGCGCGCCCACAACCTGCCGATCGACGAGATGGCGCTGCCCGGCTCACCGCCGTCCGGCCCGTTCCCACCGCGTTCGGCGCCACCGGTCACGGGGCCGGCCTCCACGGTCTCCGGCCGGTCGGCCACGGTCTCGGGACGCACGGGTCCGTCCACCGCACCGTCGACCAGGTTCCGGCCGCCCTCGACGTCCCGTCCTCTGATCGAACGCAGCCGTCTGATCTCGTTCCTGCGAGCCGGGGGACGACGCCGTCTCATCGCCATCCACGCCCCCACCGGCTTCGGCAAGTCCACCCTCGCGGCGCAGTGGCGCAACGTGCTCGCCGCCGACGGCGTGCCGGTCGCGTGGTTGACGGTGGACAGCGACGACAACAACGTCCTGTGGTTCCTCGCGCACCTCGTCGAGGCCATGAAACAGATCCGGCCCGTGCTCGCACGCGAGCTCGGCCAGATCCTCGACGCGCACGGCGACGAGGCCGAACGGTACGTGCTGTGCACGCTCATCGACGAGCTGCACCGCACCGACACCGCGGCGACACTGGTGATCGACGACTGGCACCGCGTCACGTCGAAGGAAACCGTCGCCGCCCTCGAGTTCCTGCTCGACCGCGGATGCCATCACCTGCAGATCGTGGTGACGAGCCGCAACCGTTCCGGACTTCCGCTCAGCCGCATGCGCGTTCGCGACGAGTTGGTCGAGATCGATTCGACGGCACTGCGATTCGGCGTGGACGAATCGAACGCGTTCCTGCGCGACATCGGCGGGATAGACCTCGACCCCGAGGACGTGGAGGATCTCACCCGCACCACGGAAGGGTGGGCCGCGGCCCTGCAGCTCGCATCGTTGTCGTTGCGCGACAGCGACGATCCGTCGTGGCTCATCGAGAACATCACCGGCCGGCACCATGCGATCGGTGAGTTCCTCGCCGACAACGTCCTGGCCGGGCTCGAACCCCGGATGTACGAGTTCCTCCTCGCGACCAGCATCACCGAATCGATCAGCGGCAGCCTCGCCGCGGCACTCACGGGCGATCCGCGCAGCCAGGCGATGCTCGAGGAGGCCGAGGAACGCGACCTGTTCCTGCGGCACGTCGACGACGAACGCGTGTGGTTCCGCTATCACCACCTGTTCCTCGACTTCCTGCGGCGACGTCTCGAACGCGACCATCCCGGCGAGGTCGCGGATCTGCACCGCACCGCCGCCGACTGGTTCGCCCGCAACCGCATGCTGCAGGAGGCCGTCGATCACGCCCTCGCCGCCGACGACACCGACTTCGCCGTCGACCTGCTCGCCGACGACGGCATGTACCTGATGGAGCACGGCCACATCGCCACCCTGCTCGCCCTCATCGACAAACTGCCGCCGCGGGCAGTCGCGAACGATCCGCGCCTGCTGCTCACGCAGGCCTGGGCCAACAGTGCGCTGCTGCGACTGGACCGGTGCCGCAGAACCCTCGCAGCGGTGCGGGAACTACTCGACCGTGGGGTGCCGGACAGCTACGACGTCGAAGCACTGGGCATCGAGGCGAACGCCGTGGAGGCGTCGATCCTGATGAACTCCGATCGTATCGACGGCATCGACGAACTCATCGCGCCGTGCCTGGAGAATCCGACGTCCGTCCACCCCTGGGTGGTGGCCGCCGCAGTCGACTTCGCCTCGTACGCCGACATATTCCGCTTCGACTTCGCCTCCGCGATCCGGTGGCAGGAATGGGCGGAGCCCTACCACCGCGAGACCCGCGGGCCCTTCGCATCGATCTACGGTCAGTGCCTGTGCGGCATCGCCGCGAACGAACGGCTCCACGTCGCCGCGGCCGAGAAGTACTTCCGCACAGCGCTGCGCCGAGCGCGGCGCAACGGCGGGATCCACACCCACGGCGGACGTCTCGCCGCCGCCATGCTCGGAGAGTTGCTCTACGAACAGGGCCGGATCGCCGAGGCCGAAGCGTTGCTCGACGAGAGCAACCTTCTCGGAATAGAAGGCGGTGGAACGGATTTCCTCATCGCCCGCTTCGGTACCGCTGCCCGACTGAAGATGTTGCAGGGCAACCGGGAGGCGGCCGTCGCCCTGCTCGCCGAGGGACTGCGGGTGGCGGCCCTGCACGACCTGCCGCGCCTGCGGGCACGCATCGAGAACGAGCAGGTCCGGCTCGGACTCACGGCACCCGGAACACCGGCACGCACGATGCCGGAGGACACCACACCCCATCCGGACGGAACCGTCGAGATCACCCTCCAGATCGAGGACTCCACCGCCATCCGGCTGCTCAGCGAGAACGGGGAGCCCGAGGCAGCGGAACAGGCCGTCGACTGGGCGCGGATGTGGGTGCGGCGCACCGCCTCGCGTCCCCGCGCCCACCTGCAGGCCCACCGCCTGCTCGCCTCCTGCCTGCATGCGGCCGGACGCATCGAGGAGGCCGAGGAGACCCTGGCCGTCGTGGCCGACGCGTGCGCGGCGCGCGGGATGGTGCGCTACCTGACCGACGGCGGGCCACACGTGATCGCCACGCTCACCTCGATGCGGGAACGGATCGAGCAGGGTACGTGGCCTGACGATCGGCCACGGATCGACCTCGCGTTCGTCGACGAGGTGCTGCGATTGGTGGACACCGCGCATCGTCCTGTCGTGTGACCCCTACGGCAGAGACGTGGTGTGAACACCGCGCATCGGGGGGATCCTGCCGAGGTGACGGACCGATACGACAACTCCATCCGGACCCGGCGGTGGACCCAGGGGAAACTCGTGGACGAGGGTTTCCCGCTCTCCGCCGTCTCGGAGCATCTCGCCGATCCCGAGGCCCTCGTCTGGGTGGATCTGTGGGATCCCGAGCACGCGGCCCTGCTCGAACTCGCCGAGGAATGGAATCTCGACCCGCACGCAGTCGAGGATGCGCTCGCGCACGGCGAGCGCACGAAGGCCACCCGCTACGCCACCCACACCTTCCTCACGGTGTACGCGACCCATCTGTTCCCGGATTGCGAGGACGAGGATCAGGCGCACGAGTCCCGGCTCCGCACCACGCGGATCTCCGCGTTCGTCCTGGCCCGCGGCATCGTCACCGTTCGCCGCGGCACTCCGTTCGACATCGACGAAGTGGTGCGCAGGTGGGACGAGAACACCGACCTGCTGCAGTACGGGCCGGGTGCGCTGATCCACGGTCTGCTCGACACGGTCGTCGACGGGCAGTTCGAGACCATCCAGGAACTCGACGACGCTGCCGAGGACCTCGAGGACTGCCTCTTCGAGGACGGCGCTTCCACCCGGCAGATCCAGCAACGCGTCTACCGGCTCCGCAAGGAACTCGTGCAACTCCGGCGGGTCGTGCTGCCGATGCGCGAGGTCGTCAACGCCGTCCTGCGCACCCGCGCCGAGAGCAACCACCACCCCGAGCTCGACAGCTCCTACAACGACCTCTACGACCACGTGATGCGTGCTGCGGAGTGGACCGACTCGCTGCGCGAGATGGTGAACACCGTCTTCGAGACGAACCTGTCGCTGCAGGACGCGCGCCTGAACATCGTCATGAAGAAACTGACGGGATGGGCCGCGATCATCGCCGTCCCCACGGCCGTCACCGGCTGGTACGGCATGAACGTGCCCTATCCCGGAGTCGGCGAGGCGTGGGGACTGATGAGTGGGGTCGGGATCATGGTCGTGTCGGCGATCGTGCTGTACGTGCTGTTCAAGCGCCGCGACTGGTTGTGAACCCGCGTTGCTCGGTGAACGGTTCTGTTCAGAGGAAGACGACGAGCAGCACGACGATCACGACGACCACCGCGACGGCAGCGATCACCGCACCCGCCGAACGCCGGCGCTGCACCGGCCCGTCGCGGACGAGTTCGGGATCGGCGTCGGGCGCGTCCCCGATCGGGTCGTTGTTCTCGGGACCGGAGTTGGTGGGATGCGACATCGGTCTCCTCCTGGCTGTTTGTGTCGAAGTCTGACACGGACGAGTCGGTCGTGTTCGGTTTCAGGCTGTTCGGGTCGGGTACTCCGTCAGGGCAACGTTCGATGACACAGGAGGACCCCATGGCCGACTTCGTCGACAAGGCAAAGCACAAGGCAGAAGAAGCGGGCGGCAAGATCAAAGAGAACACCGGTCAGGCGACCGGCGATCGTGATCTCGAAGCCGAGGGTCGCGGCGATCAGACCTCCAGCGGTCTGAAGCAGGCAGGCGACAAGGTCTCGGATGCCGTCGAGAACGTCAAGGACGCTTTCAAGAAGTAGCCCCTGAACTGCGCGGTGCCGGTAGTTACGACTACCGGCACCGCGCTGTTCGGGCGCTGCGCGCCGCGTCGTTCGGGTACTACGCAGCAACCCCGCTCCCAAGGGGTTGCTGCCGGGACTACTTCGAGGAGGTTCCTTCGGTGTCGTCGAAGAAGTGCCAGGTGCCGTCCTGCTCGTTCTGCGCCTCCATGCGCCAGCCGAGTTCGCTGTTGTCGGCACGCTGGTCGACGAACCAGGCGTGCGCGTCGTCCGCGCTCTCGATTTCCTTGGTATCCACGACGTTCCCGGTCGGGTCGATCACTCTGTAGGTAGCCATGCCGAGTGTCTTCCCACGCGACTCGCCGGTCAAACGTCGCGCGAACCTTCTGGTGTAGGGTGGAGACATCGTTCGGCTCGCACATGATGAGCAACCTCGCACCACAGTGCCCGAAGGTTCCGAACCGGACGTGAGAGTTCCCCGCCGCGTGTACCGCGGCCCCTCTTCTTCGCACTGCCCTACGGCCGGGGTCTACCCGGCCGCACCCGAAAGGACGGCCATGAGCCAGAACAAAGAATTCGACGGACCCCTCTTCCTCGCGCCCACCACTCCGGAGGCCGACGCCGAGACCGAACCGGTCACCGCTGTCGCCGAGGTGAGTGGCCCCCACGACTACACCTCGATCTTCTCCGCACGCGGCGCCTGATCCCGCATCATCCGGCCGCGACGCTTCCGCCTCGGCCGGCCGCGAAGTCGGCCAGCGCCTGCGACACCTGCTCGGGCCGCCCGTCGTTCTGATCGGCGGCCGCAGTGAGCACATCGATGTGGTTGTATCCGGGCAGAACCCACCTGCGTTCGTTCGGATGATCCGTCTCCGGCAACGAGATCCCACCGCTCGCCACCAACGTCACCACAGGATTGCGCGCGACACCGTCGCGGTGGAGATGACCTTCGAAGCGGGTCGCCGACGCCAGGTCGAACGGAAGCTTCGACGGGAAGTACCACTCGGTGAAATCCAGTGGTGGCTCCGACAGATTCCGCGCCAGCTCCGCGATCGACGTCACCTCGCTCCCCCGATCGGTATACCGCGCCTCGTCCGGTGACGACGCCGCCGTGCCCACCTCGTCGTAGTCGAGCCACCGGTAGACGACTCCCGGATCCGCGAACACCGCCGGCGACGCCTTGGGCGCATCGCCGAAGAATCCAGACCTGAGCACCTCAGGTGTGGCGGGAACAGGAAACAGCTTGTCGCGCACGGGCGCACCGGTGATGAATCCGACGCTCGCCTGCAGGAACCCCAGCGGTTGCGAATTGTCGTCGAGGATCGCGCCGAGCACCGCCTCGTTGGTCGCATTCAACGTCCGCACATCCGGGTTGCCCGTCGCGAACATCGCGTAGTCCCCCGACAACAGAGTGCGCAACGTCCAGTCGACGTTCGGGTTGTCGGGCATGCGCGGGACGATTCCGTCGGTGCCGTCCGGGTCCAGTCGCGCGGCGAGTCCGGTGAGTGCGAGCAGATTCGTCGTCTCGGGATTGATGACGGCGGGAAGTGCCAGCACCGGCGACGCCGTCGAGATCGATCCGGAGAACGCATCGAGCGGCGCCGAGACCGCGTCCGGCACATCCGGGAGGGCGCCCCGCCCCGGGAACGGCGCTCCCGCCTCGATCACCGTATCGAGCGCGAAGTACCCACCGCACTGGTTGTAACCGGCATCGTCGGTGGTGGCGGGATCTCCGTCGAAGTCCCATTCCGCGAAGTAGCCGGTGATGAAACCGCCGAGAGAATGCCCGCCGCACAACATCTTCCGTTTCCGCAGCGCCGGGTCGGGAAGCTCGTGACGTAGCAGGTCGTACTGGTCGCGCAGCGTCTGTTCGAGTCCGACCTGCGAGAGCCATGCGACGTCGGTGCCGCTCGCGTGGCCGGCGAATCGCCGCCCGTCCACTTCGGCACCGCGGAAGTAGTAGTCGGTCGCGGTGTCGAGCGAACCCGTCCGCAGTGCCGCCCGGGTACCGGTGTGGTCCTCGAGGCAGTTCGATCGCCGGTCGAGTGCCCAGAACTCGATGTGGGCACCGCGGGCCGCCGCCGCGACGACGGTGTTGCGCGCAACGCTCTCGAATGCACCCGCTCCCTCGAAGATCCCGGGCTGGGCGACGAGGATCCGGTCGGCGTCGGCCGAACTCTCCGGTCCGTCGGCCGACCGCCACCGCAGATACGACAGTCGGTCACATGCGGCGGGTCGTGGTCCGGCCTCCGGCGGCAGCGGTGCGGGTATCGACACCACGGACCCGAGCACCTCGCCGGCCAGCGGCGCCGACGAGGCATACGGCGCCTCGGTACGCCCGGTCGGTTGCGCCGACACCACCGGCGCCGTCAGGACACTTCCCATCACCGCCGCAGCCAGTGCGGCGCCCATCATTGCGCGCATTCCCCATCCCCCGATCCGTTCGTGCGTATTGAACACCGCTGCGGGAGCCAGGTCTACGGAAACGGCAGAAGAAAGGGCCCGTCGGAGTTCACCGACGGGCCCTTCATCGTCCACGCAAGGGGGAGACGTGCGCAGACCGATGGCCCCTGCCGTTCGGGGGAGGTGACAGGGACCATCACTCGAAGAGTCGGGACTTTCGGCCCTTCCGTTACGGGTGAAATGTGAGGGTGACACCCTGACCTGGGCATTTCCGTAACTTCGGGTCACATCTTCCGTTCTGCTGCCGTCCCGGCGGCCCCAGGAGGGCATGGTGCTAGGGTCGCCCGTGACACGGGGTGCTCCGCACGAGCGGGGCTGAGATCACACCCGTCGAACCTGATCAGGTAATGCTGACGAAGGGATGTCCCGACATGACCATGCCTGTCCCCACATCGATCCGTACCCTGCTCGCGCAATGAAGGCGCGGCGGACTCTCGCCGGACTGCTCACCCTCGTCGCCGCACTCTCCGCGGTCGTCGGGTGCTCGTCCGATTCCGGGAGCGACACCATCCGATTCGCGTTGGACTGGACGCCCAACACCAATCACACCGGTCTGTACGTGGCGCAGCAGGAGGGGCTGTTCGCCGATGCGGGTCTCGACGTCGAGATCCTGCCGTACAACAACGCGACACCCGACACCCTCGTCGATGCCGGTAGCGCCGAGTTCGGGATCTCCACGCATGCCACGTCGACCATCGCCAGAGCTGCGGGTTCCCGGACCGTCGCGGTCCTCGCACCGCTGCAGCACTGGGCGACGGGGATCGCCGTGCGGGCCGACAACGCCGAGATCACGCGGCCGGCGGATCTCGACGGCAAGACCTTCGCGGGCTTCGCGAACCCCGGCGAGGACGAGATGCTCGCCGAGGTGATCCGCAACGACGGTGGCCGCGGTGAGTTCGAGAGCGTGACGCTCGGGACGTCGTCGTACGAGGCGGTCTACTCGTCGACCGCCGACTTCACCGTGTCGTACCTGGCATGGGAGGGCCTCGAGGCCGAGCACCGCGGCCTGCCCATGCGGTACTTCGGCTTCACCGACCACGGCTTCCCCGACGCGTACGCGATCGTCGTCGACGGCAACGAGGACTGGATGAGGGAGAACCCGGAGCAGGCACGCGCTTTCGTGCAGGCCCTGCACCAGGGTTACCGGATCGCGGCCGACGATCCCGATCGCGGGGCACGGGCGCTGATCGAGGCGAATCCCGGGGCCTTCCCCGACGAGGAACTCGTCTACGAGAGCCAGCGCATGCTCGCCGCCGACTACATGCGCGACGCCGCCGGTGCCGTCGGGGTCCTGGACGCCGGGAAATGGTCGGGCTACGCCCGGTTCCTCTACGAGAACGGCCTGTTGTCCGGACCCGACGGCAGCCCGCTGACGACCGAGCCGGACTGGTCGACCTATGTCACCGATGACTACCTCGAAGACCGATAGCACCGGCCGCGCACGTCGACTCCTTCCCGCGCTGCTCGTCGCAGGGGCGCTGGTCGCGATCTGGCAGTCGTACGTCGTCGTGAGCGGTATCCGCCCGCAGGTGTTGCCCTCCCCCGCACGCGTTCTCACGCAGGGATGGGCGCATCGCGTCGACATCGCCGGGCACGCCTGGGCCACACTGCAGGTCACGCTCGTCGGGTTCGCCGTGTCGCTGGCACTCGCATGGGCCCTCGCGATCGCCGTGGACTTCTCGCCGTGGTTGCGGCGGGCCTTCGTGCCGCTGTTCGTGGTGTCACAGACCCTGCCGATCATCGCGATCGCGCCCTTGATGATCATCTGGTTCGGTTTCGGACTACTGCCGAAGATCCTCGTCATCGCGCTCGTGACGTTCTTCCCCGTCGCAATCGGACTGCTCGAAGGGTTCGCCGCGGCCGACCGGGAGGCGGGCGCGTTGCTGCGCAGCATGGGCGCGTCACGGTGGCAGCAGTTCCGTTACGTACGCCTGCCATCCGCGCTCCCCCGCTTCTTCACCGCCCTGCGGATCGGCATCACCTACGCCGTGGTGGGCGCGGTATTCGCCGAATACGTCGGCGCGACATCCGGTCTGGGCATCTACATGAGCACGCAGAAGAATTCGTTCCGCACCGATCTCGTGCTCGCAGCCGTGGTGGTGACGGCCGTTCTGTCGCTCACGCTGTACGCGCTGACCTACGTCGTCGAACGGCTGGTCGCGCCGTGGGCTCTCACGAGGGGTACGACATGAGTGCGGTGACGGTGACATCGGTCCGCAAGGCGTACGGCGACCGGGCGGTGATCGACGGCATCGACTGCTCCGTGGAACCCGGTGAGTTCGTGTCCGTCATCGGGCCGAGCGGCTGCGGCAAGTCGACGCTGTTCTCGATCGTCGCGGGACTCGAACAGCCCGACGCCGGACAGGCTCTCGTCGGCGACTCCCCCGCGGCGCCCGGGCGGGTCGCGCTGATGCCGCAGAAGGACCTGCTGTTCCCGTGGCGGACGGTGCTCGACAACTGCGCCCTCGGACTCGAGGTGCAGGGCGTGCCGCGATCCGACGCTCGTGCCCGCGCCCGTGAGCTGTTGCCGACCTTCGGCCTGGCGGGCTTCGAGGACGCCGCCCCGCACCAACTGTCGGGCGGTATGCGCCAACGCGCGTCGCTCGCACGCACGGTGCTGCAGGGGCGCGACGTGCTCCTTCTCGACGAGCCGTTCGGCGCACTGGATTCGCTGACCCGCACCGAGATGCAATTGTGGTTGCAGCAGGTGTGGCAGCAGCATCGGTGGACGGTGCTGATGGTGACGCACGACGTCCGCGAGGCGGTGTTGCTGTCCGATCGGGTCGTCGTCCTCGGTCCGCGACCGACGCGGGTGGAGCACGAGGTGCGTGTGCACCTGCCTCGACCTCGAACCCTGGAGATGTGCGCGTCGAGCGAGTTCGTGGCGCTCGAGCAGGAACTGGTGGACCTCCTGCACCGGTCACGTCACGGGGATCAGCGGAGGATGCCCTCCAGATAGTCGCCGGTCGCTCTGCCCACCGGCGGTGCATCCGCTACAAAATTCGTCGTCCGCTACAGCAATTTGCCGTAGCGGATAGCGAGAACGGTAGCGGATGTGTCCGCCAAGGCGGAGCCTGGCTGTCACCGGCGGTGGTTCGGGCGTCGAGCAGTTCGGCCTGACCGAGTGCCTGAAGCCGGAGGTCGAGGCGGCGGGATACGACATCACCGTCGCCGCGGTTCTGCCCGGCCCGGTGGTCAGCAGGATCTTCGAGCGGGCCGGCGGGGACTCGGAAGCCGATGCGCTCGAACGCGAAGCGATGTTCGAGGTCGGCGAGACCGCCATGCCCGCGGAGGCGTAGCGCACCTCCGAGCTGTGGTCATCCATCCGCTACACGAATCGCCATCCGCTATGGCAATTTGCTGTAGCGGATGGCAAGCGATGTAGCGAATGCACCGGGGCGAGCCCGGACCTGTGCCCCCAGTGGGACTCGAACCCACACTTGGCGGATTTTAAGTCCGCTGCCTCTGCCAATTGGGCTATAGGGGCGTGGGGATCACATTAGCGTTCACGCCTGTCCACCGCCGCGCCGGGGCGCGAGATTCTTGAAGTACCGTGCGACGGGCCAGCGTTCGTATCCGGCACCCTCGTAGACGGCTCGCGCGCCGGCATGGCCGGGGTCACCGCCCGTCTCGACCATCATCATCGTCATCCCGGCGGCGCGGACGAGGTCGTCGGCGTGGTTCATCAACGCCGACGCGACGCCTTTGCGCTGATGACGTGGGTCGACGGCGAGCACGTGGATCTCCCCCATGCTGTCCTCCGGGTGCACGCGCACCGACACCCAGCCGAGCAGCTCGTCGCCGTCGACGGCCAGATGGACCGACTCGGGTTCGTCGTCGAGGACCCTGCCGAGGTCGTCGATCTGCCTCGCCTCCCAGCCGTTCGGATAGAAGGAGTCGAAGACGAAGGCCGGGACGGCGGGTCGGTACAGCTCGAAGACGGGACGCCACGCCCGGATCGAGAGATCGAGGATGTCGCTTCGCCGTTCGGCGGTGTAAGGTTCGATCCTCATTGCTCCTCGACCTCCTCGGATCCGACTTCGAGTGTGCTCCTCGCCCGGGCTGTAACGCACCTCGATTTCGGGCCGACATCCTGCGGGGAGACAAGTACACAGCGGACAGCCGGGTGGTGGACCTGGGCTCGAAGAGAAGGATCATGGATGCGCTTCACGACCGCACGACCACTGATCGGGCGACTCGCCACCGCGGTGGCCGTCGTAGCCCTGGCAGCGACGCCGAGTCTGGTGGCCGCACCCTCCGCACAGGCCGAGGGCATCGTCTACCCCGCGTCCGTGAACGACTCCTTCTACAGCACCCCCGACGACATCGCCGAACGGCAGCCCGGTGACGTCCTCGACGCACGCGTCGTTCCGCCGCCGCTCGGATTCCCCGGCACCGACGCCGTCCAGCTGAAGTTCCGGTCGACGAACTCCGCCGGCGAACCGATCTCCGCCGTGACGACCGTGCTGTCCCCTCAGGGTGGAGCGCCAGGTCGTCCGCTCGTCTCGTACCAGGCGATCATCAACGCGCTCGGGCTCGAGTGCGCCCCGTCCACCGCCCTGTACGCGCCGAACCCGCTGCGAGGAATCCGGGAGTCCCCCGGCCTGCTCATCGCGATCCAGCGCGGCTGGTCGCTGGCCGTTCCCGACCATCTGGGACCGAACAGCGCCTACGGTGCCGCGAAGGTCGGCGGGCAGATCACCCTCGACGGCATCCGGGCCGCGCAGCGCTACGCCCCGCTCGGGCTCGCCGACAGCCCGGTCGGCATCGCCGGCTACTCCGGCGGCGGGATGGCGACGGCGATGGCCGCGGCACTCGCCCCGACCTACGCACCCGAGATCCCGATCGTCGGCTCCGCCTACGGTGGCGTCCCGATGGACATCGGCGAGATGGCCCGGGAGCTCGGCGAATCCGCCCATCCGGCCTTCGGTCTGGCGATGGCTGCCGCCCTCGGCCTCGAACGTGAGTACCCGGACCGAATGCCGGTCAGCAAGCAGCTCAACGGCGCAGGCCGGGAACTGCGCGACCGCATCGCCAACGCGTGCACCAACGAGATCCTGCTCGCCGGTGCGGGTCGCAGCATGGCCGACGTCGCCGACGCCGCGGTGGGTCTCGCTCTGCTCGACAGCCCCACCGTGCAGGAGGTGCTGATGGAGAACAGCGTCGAGCAGGTCCCGACGGTGCCGAATGCCCCGGTGTACGAGTGGCATTCACCGACCGACGTGCTGATCCCCCTCGATGCGATCTCCACGACCCTTCGCAGGTACTGCGACACCGGGGTGCCGGTGCGGACCGAACTCGTGCCGAGCCCGGATCACATCACCGCCGCCGTGATCGGCCTGCCGGGTGCGCTGGACTTCCTCGACGGCCGCTTCGCAGGCGTTGCGCCGTCGTCGGATTGCGGAGCACTCTGACCGATCTGTGGATATGCATCGGGCCCGCCTCGAATGACGAGGCGGGCCCGATGTCGTCTCATATCCCCTGCGGGGACGGGAGATCGAATCAGATCACGGTGATACCGGTGGCCTGGGGGCCCTTGGCTCCCTGGCCGATCTCGAAGCTCACGCGCTGGTTCTCGTCGAGGCTGCGGTAGCCGCCCGACTGGATCTCCGAGTAGTGCGCGAACACGTCAGCGCTGCCGTCCTCGGGGGCGATGAAGCCGAATCCCTTGTCGGCGTTGAACCACTTCACGATTCCCTCTGCCATGTCTGTCTCCTTCTGTCGTGTTACTCGAGCTCCGCCGAGAGTTCGGTGGAGCGAGGCCGCCATCACATGCGGTGACTTCCGAAAGGAGAACCAACCGCCCGCAACAAGGATTTGCGAGCGTGGACAAGACGCGAACAAAAACTTCGACCGAGACACAGTCAACCACACATTCGCCGATTCGTGTGGACCGAGCCCCGGAAACCGGGGTCGAACCCACACGGATCGGAGAACTAGCGGGCGACGGAGAGAGCGATACCGTCGAGGATGTCGTGCTCGCTCACGACCAGCTCGGTGATGCCCGCCCGACTCCCCAGCTCCTCGGCGAGGACGGTGGTGATGATCGAGCCACCGCCGATGACGTCGACGCGGCCGGGATGCATGGGGCCGAGCGCCGCGCGCTTCTCGCGGGTCGCGGCGACGAGACCGTCGCACACCTCGCGCAGACGGTCGAACGGCACCGACGACAGGTGGATCTTCTCCGAGTCGTACTCGTCCAGTTCGAGAGCGAGCGCCGCAAGGGTGGTCATGGTGCCCGCGACACCCACCCAGGTGTGGGCCTGCTCGACCGGCACGCGCACGAGCGCTTCGCGGATCTTGTCCGCCGCGACCTCCCGTGCCGCAGCGACCTGCTCGGCGGTCGGTGGGTCGTCGTGCAGGCACCGCTCGGTCAGCCGGACGCAGCCGATGTCGGTGGAGTAGGCGGCGTGCACACCGTCGGCGTCGCCGAGAACTACCTCGGTGGATCCGCCACCGAGATCGACGACGACGAACGGCCCACGCGCGGAGTCGAGTTCGCCGACAGCGCCGGCGAAGGACAGACGCGCCTCCTCGTCGCCGGTGATGACCTCTGCCTCGGCTCCGGGGATCACGGCACCGAGTACCTCGCGGGTCATCGCGAAGAAGTCCTCACGGTTGCTGGCGTCGCGCGTGGCCGAGGTGGCGACCATGCGGACCGCGGTGGCGCCGGTCTCGCGGATCAGGTCGGCGTACTCCACCAGCGCGACCCGCGTGCGTTCGATCGCCTCGGGTGCGAGACGTCCGGTGGCGTCGACGCCCTGCCCGAGCCGCACGACCTTCATGAGGCGGGTGACGTCGGTGAGCGTGCCGTCCTCCGCGATGTCGGCGATCAGAAGACGGATGGAGTTGGTGCCGCAGTCGATTCCCGCGACCCTCACTGTTCTTCTCCACGCAGCTCGGCGTAGGTGGGCCAGTCGGCGGGGATCGCCGTGCCACGCAGACCGGCGTCGGCGGCGAGTGCGACGGATTCGTCGCCGAGCGGGTTGACGCCCGGTCCCTTCGCAAGCGAATGGGCGATCAGCACGTGCAGGCACTTGACGCGCTCGGGCATGCCGCCGCCGGTGAAGTCGGTGCCGAGCGACTCGATCGCGTCGCGTTCGGCCAGGTACGACTCGTGGGCGCGCAGGTAGCCCGCAGCCAGTTCCTCGTCGGTGCCGAGACGCTCGGTCATCTCCTTCATGACCCCGGCCGATTCCTGCCGGCTCGCTTCGGCTGTGAGGCGCGGGTCGGTGAGGTAGTACAGCGTCGGGAAGGGCGTGCCGTCGGGCAGCTTGGGCGCGGTCTTCACCACTCCGGGCGCACCGTCGGGGCAACGGTAGGCGATGGCCAGGACGCCGCGGGGTTCGCGCCCGAGCTGGGCGGCGACGGCGTCGAGGTCTTCTTGCGTGACGTGATCGGTCACCCGGGGACATCTCCTGGTTCTGGGGGTGCCACAGGCATCTGCTGCGGCACGGGTTCGGGCTCGGGTTCGGGTGCCGGTTCTGAGACCGACAACCACAGGTCGCTGTACCAGGCGCCGGTCGTCGGCCGCTCGGGTTCGCGCTCCTCGCGTTCGGGCGGGACGTCGCCCGGGAGTTGCACCTGGTAGGGAATATCGCCGGGGACGACGAACCGCAGTCGCTCGCGGGCCTGGGCGCGGACCCAGGCCGGGTCCTCCATGCGGGCCTTCTGCTCTTCGAGGGCCGCGATCTCCTGTTCGAGCTGCACGCGTTCGGCGGCGAGCTGCTCGGCTTCGGAACGTTGGCTCACGTAGGTGCGCAGCGGCACCGCGAGGGTGAGGGCGAGACCGCACACGACGAGGGCGAGCACCACGGCGCGGCCGGTGGACAGGCCCAGGACGGTGCGTTCGGTGCGGGGGCGGCGGGAGTCGCGGGGCGCGCCGACCCGGGTGGGGCGGGCCCGCCCCGAAC